>CAZZEI010000015.1:0-30181 GCA_964653165.1 uncultured Flavobacteriaceae bacterium
GGTAACCGAAGACGGTAAAGCTTACAGGGTTAAATTAGTTAGAAACGCAGGCCCTAAACGAAATGTTTATCTAATGGATCTGTCTACAATTGCCGGCCTTAAAGAAGGCAACACCATTGTACAGGCAAACGATATTATATATGTTGAGCCCCGAAATAGAATCGGACAAAGGGTAAGCAGTGAAGTTTTGCCTTACATTTCATTATTAACATCTTTTATCCTTGTATATTCTATATTTAGAACGAAATAATGATTGGCACCGAACTGAATAATAAAGAAGACAATTTTGATCTTTACCGCGAACGATTAACTAAATTTAGTAGTGAGTTTGAGTTAGGCCTTTTTTTATTTATTGCCAAACGCAGTTTAATTTGGGTTGTAATTTTATTAACCCTAACACTGTCTTCTGCCTATTTGTACCTTCGCTATTCACAACCGGTTTATCGTTCAAAAACTGTTGTGCAGATAAGCAATAATAATCAAGCCAAACAAGTACTGGATATTACTAAAATGTACGAAGAACAGAACGGATTGGCTGAAGCCATTGAAATCTTGCGTTCCAAAGTTTTTTTAAGGCGTGTAGTAAATAAACTTGATTTATATGTTGGGTATTTTAATGAAGGAACTTTTAAATCAAACGAATTGTATATTTCTTCTCCTTTTTTAGCAGAAATTAATTTCAAAAAGAATGATTTTTTTAATAGAAGGTTTTATATCTCCTTCAAAAATGAAAAATCCGGTTTTTTAGAGCTTGCAAATAGCAATGAAAAAGACAAAATATCTATCCCATTTATAGTTGATGAGTGGGTTAATACAGAAGGGTTTGATGTTAAGATAAGTTATAATCCAATTATTACCAAAGAAGAGCGTCAATCGCAAATAAATGAATTTGGAAAAATGTATTTTGTCAAGTTCGATGAAAACTTCATTGTTGGAGATATTCAGAGTCGTCTCGAAATAAAACTCCAAAATGAATTGGCAAAAACTGTAGGGATAAGTATTAGCGATTTTAACCCGATGAAAGCTTCGGATATTGTAAATACTATTGCAGATGAATTTCAGCAATATGATATTGAACGCGAGAGTAAAAGTTCAGAAAATGTGCTTGGATTCATTGACAGTCAATTGCAACATGTTTTCCAACAATTAAAGCATTCAGAAGACACGCTGGAAAATTTTAGAAAAGAAAAAAATTACAATACAAATGAGGAGCGTATAAAAGTAGATATGGCTAAGTTCTCTACTATAGAAGACCAATTACTAAAAACTGAATTGGAGGAAAAAATTTTAGAGACCATTCAACAGGATATTCAAAAAAATAAAAGTATTGATTCCTACCAACTCATTTCAGCAGTTGCAGGCACAGAAGGAGAGAATGATATTAAAGAATTGGTTACCACTTTACAAAAACTTTTAATTGATAAAGAAAATCTATTATTTCAGGTAACTCTTACCAGTATAGAAATTAAAAAAATAAATGCAGGAATAGAAGCGCAAAAAAACCTTCTCATTGAAACAATTAATTCTTTGCGGATTAAAATGAAATCTAAATTACTGAACCTAAAAAGTAAATCCGGGGAATATGAAAATAAATATTCAAACAGACCCGACAATGATATAGAATACAGTCGCTTATTGCGCTTTTTTGGTATCAATGAAAAATATTATACACTATTACTTGAAAAGAAAACCGAATTCGCTATTTCAAAAGCCGGCTTCGTTTCACAAACCCTTGTTCTGGAAAAAGGTATTGTTAATATGAAATCTGTTTCTCCCAATAGCCGAAATGCTTTACTTATTGCAATTTTAGCAGCAATTGTCTTTGGCTTACTGATTATTATTGTACGCTATTTGCTTCACAATGAAATAAATTCTTTAAACGAAATAACCAAACAAACACATGCAGGAGTAAGTATATTAGGTATTGTACCAAAATTCGACCGAGAAATTCCTGTTTCTCAACTGGTAGTTGATAAAAATCCAAAATCACTTATCGCCGAATCTTTTCGAAGTTTGCGAACCAATTTACAATTTTTATCAAACGATCCCGGAACAAAAGTTATAGCCCTTACTTCCACAATATCAGGAGAAGGCAAAACATTTGTTGCTATTAATCTGGCAGGCATCATCGCTTATTCAGGTAAAAAAGTTATTATCCTCGACTTAGACATGCGTAAGCCCAAAATACACAAAGGGTTTGGTGTTACCAATGAAAAAGGAATGAGCACGATTTTAATTAATAAACACAACATAGAGGAATGTATTAATAAAAGTTTATTACTAGGCTTGGATTTTATTACTGCCGGTCCTATTCCTCCGAATCCATCCGAACTAATTATAAGTCCTAAGATGGCCGAAGCGCTTGCCGCACTAAAAAAATTATACGACATTATTGTTATTGACAATCCACCTATAGGGCTGGTAACTGACGGAGTTAGTATGATTGCAAAAGCAGATTATCCGATTTATGTATTTAGAGCAGATTATTCTAAAAGAAATTACATTCAGATTCTTGACCGATTACAAAATGAAAGTGGCGTAAATAAACTTTCCGTAGTGTTAAACAGTGTTGATATTAATCGCAAAAACTACGGATATAATTATGGCTATGGTTATGGCTACGGATATGGATATGGAAATAACTACGGTTATTACGAGGAACAAGCAGAGAAAAATAAAAAGAGTTGGTTTTTTAAAAAGAAAATAAAAATTAGTTAATATATGATTGCTGAAAAAACTTTTATAGAAGGTCTTTTAGTAATAAAACCAAAAGTTTTTGAAGATGAACGGGGTTACTTTTTTGAAAGTTTTAACGAGCAACTTTTAGAAAAAGCCGGGTTACACGCAAAATTTATACAGGATAATCAATCTCTGTCTCAAAAAAACGTGTTACGCGGCCTGCATTTTCAAGCCCCACCCTTCGCACAAGGAAAATTAGTACGCGTTATTAAAGGTGCTGTTTTAGATGTAGTAGTAGATATTAGAAAAAATTCCTCAACCTATGGCAAACATTTTCAAATTGAATTAAACGAGGAAAATAAAACTATGCTATGGATACCGGAAGGTTTCGCACATGGTTTTCTTACTTTACACCATAATACAATTTTTTATTACAAATGCACAAATTACTATAACAAAGAATCAGAGGGCTCTATTAACTGGAACGATCCTGATTTAACTATTGATTGGCAAATTGCCACACCACTTGTTTCCGAAAAAGATAAAACCGGAATGTCTTTCAAAAATTTTGTTTCCCCTTTTTAAAAATGAATTTCTTCGCGAACATACCTTTATTATATACTCTTTTGTTTTGCGGAACACTTATTTTTTCAATATTAATAAACGGCTTGTTCTTAAATTTTTCGCAAAATCTTGGTATCAGAAGAAATCAAGGGGTACAAATAAGATGGAGCGAATCAGCTAAACCCGCCTTGGGTGGAATTTCATTTTATATAGTTTTTTTAATTTCATTTATTTTTCTCGAACTCCTTTCTGAAGGTGCGCACAGCTATCTTTCAAGTAAAAAAATAATCGGACTACTATTTTCTTTAACATTAGCCTTTTTGATGGGTTTAGCGGACGATGCTTTTGATACAAAGCCCCTCATTAAATTTATGGTTCAATGCTTTTGTGGAATTATTTTGATAAGCACAGGAACTAAAATAAATACTTTTGAAAGCGAATTTTTAAACTACTCTTTAACTTTGCTTTGGGTTGTGGGTATAATGAATTCTATTAATATGCTAGATAACATGGATGGAATTTCAACTATTGTTTCTATTGCTATTTGTTCATTTACATTATATATAAATATGTATTTAAACATGGCAATAAGCCCAATTTCACTTATTACACTAACAGTAATTGGTACGCTTATTGGTTTTTTAATTTATAACTGGCACCCTTCTAAAATGTTTATGGGAGATACAGGCAGCCAATTTTTGGGAATATTTTTAGCCTTTTGCGGGATTGAATCCTGTTGGAACATTCCCGTAATAGAACATGGGCTCCCTCTCATGCATCCTCTAAATAATTTAATTATTGTTGCCCTGGTTTTCGTTATGCCCCTTATAGACACAATTATTGTAATAATTAATCGCTCCTTAAAAGGTTCCTCTCCATTTATAGGAGGGAGAGACCATACAACGCATAGTTTATTTTTTAATAGTGTATCTGAAAAAAAAATTGCTCTTCTTTTTTTACTCATTAATTCCGTTGGCGGGTTTCTGGCCTTTTTACTTATTATACAAACAGAATATAATCTTACCACAAGTTTATTGTTCGGTACATATCCTCTCTTGTTGTTTTTATTTCTTCTTTATCTGTCAAGCCGAAAAAAGCAATGAAAAAAATAAACGATACAATAAAAAAAATAGTTTTTTCCATCGGTACTTTTTATATTTTTTCTTTGTTTTATGTAAGCGCAAAAATTCTTTTCGCTTCTTCTGATATACCTGCAGATTATGCGGGTCCCGCCGAGAATTTATTTAACCTACGTATTCCTAAAGATCTCCATTTTGCAAACGAAGTTATTCCGCAGAATGATTATAGCATTAAAGAAAATATGGAGCGCGTATTTGCGGGCGGCAAATTTGAAAAATCTACAGCTTATATTTTATTTAGTAGGGCTGCCCAATGGTTTCCATTAATTGAAAAAACCCTGAAAAGAAATAAAATACCTGACGATTTTAAATACATTGCACTTGCTGAAAGCCGCCTTACAAATTCTACTTCATCGCAAGGAGCAGTTGGCTTCTGGCAATTTATTGAAAGTACTGCCAGAAATTACGGACTAGAGGTTAGTAACGAGGTAGACGAACGCTATAGCATTGAAAAAAGCACTGAAGCCGCTTGCCAGTTTTTTAAAGAAGCGCATCAGCGATTCGGAAACTGGACACTGACTGCAGCTGCATTTAATTTGGGTATTGGCGGAATTGAAGGACACTTAAAAAAACAATCCGCAAGAAATTATTACGATTTGATGATGAATAAAGAAACTTCAAATTACGTGTATCAGATATTGGCCCTAAAAACTGTCTTCATTAATTCAGGAAAAAAAAATCATGGTGGCGGAACTAATTTTTATAATATACCTGCGGTTATCGTGAAAATAGACAGCTCAATTACCGACTTATCTACATTTGCCATTAGCAAGGGTTACAATTATGACATACTAAAGACTTTTAATCCATGGATTATTAGCAACTCACTTTCAAATTCTGAAAAAAAAACTTATTTAATACGCTTTCCTAAGAAAGAATATTTAAAAAAATTAGATATAAAAATAAACAGTGCAGTTGAAAACATGGATTCTGCTTCTTTGCAAAATGAAGTAAAGTCTGATTCGCTATTTCTTATGCAAGATTCGGGTAAAGCAGAAAAAAATGAGCAACCTCATTAAAGAAGAAGAGTATTTAGAAGTAATTGGGGCACGTGAACACAATTTAAAAAATATTGATGTTCGTATTCCGCGTAATAAATTAGTTGTAATTACGGGTTTAAGCGGAAGTGGTAAATCATCTTTAGCTTTTGATACTATTTATGCTGAAGGTCAACGTAGATATGTTGAAACATTTAACTCCTACGCACGCCAGTTTTTAGGTAATCTTGAGCGTCCGGATGTAGATAAAATTACCGGGCTCTCTCCCGTAATTTCTATCGAACAAAAAACGGTTAGTAAAAATCCCCGCTCTACAGTTGGAACAATTACTGAAATATATGACTTTCTTCGTTTGCTTTTTGCGCGTGCCGGAGAAGCCTTTTCCTACGTTACCGGCGAAAAAATGGTGCGCTATTCAGAAGAACAAATTATTGATTTAATACTTGAAAAATATAACAAGAAAAAAATAAATATTCTAGCACCTGTTGTAAAAGGGCGCAAAGGACATTATCGTGAATTGTTTGAGCAAATTCGTAAATCAGGGTTCACAAAAGTGCGCATTGATGGTGAGATAAAAGATATAACTGCTAAAATGCAAGTTGATCGCTACAAAATTCATGACATTGAAATTGTAATTGACCGCCTTGATGTTTCCACAACTATTCGTCAACGCCTTTCACAATCTGTTCAAACAGCAATGAAACAAGCTAAAGGAACCATCTTGGCTTTAGAACATGACCAGAAAAAAACCTCAAAATACAAACCTCAATTTTTTAGTCGCTCATTAATGTGTCCTACAAGCGGGATTTCATACGATGAGCCTGCTCCCAATTTATTTTCTTTTAACTCTCCCTATGGGGCTTGTCCAAAATGCAATGGATTAGGCGTAATTTCTGAAATTGATATCAGTAAAATAGTTACCAATCCAAAACTCTCAATAAAAAAAGGTGCGCTTGCTTTATTAGGTGATTATAAAAATACCTGGATATTTAAGCAATTAGAAGCCATTGGCAGAACTTACCATTTTACAATTGACACTCCCTTTGAGGAAATTGATGAGGTTGCAGTAAATATTATTTTATACGGGAGCGACGAACTTTTTAAAGTAAAAACAGAAGGTAGCTCAGAAGGCTACTCAGTAGCATTTGAAGGAATTGCAAATTTCATTGTTAAACAAGCTGAAGAAAATCCCTCACCTGCAATGCAACGATGGGTACAGGGTTTCACAAATAAAATAAATTGCGCTGAATGTAATGGTACACGTCTAAGAAAAGATTCACTCTATTTTAAAATTGATAAAAAAAATATTGCTGAGCTTTCTAAATTAGATGTTGCATCTCTTCATTTATTTTTTAAAGATATTGAGAAGCGCCTTACTAAAAATCAACAAATAATTTCGAAAGAAATTTTAAAAGAAATACGAGCACGAATTGGTTTTTTATTAGAAGTAGGACTTGATTATGTTTCACTTAATTTAAGCTCAAAGTCTTTATCTGGCGGAGAAGCTCAACGCATTCGTCTCGCAACTCAAATTGGGTCTCAGTTAGTTGGTGTTTTATATATTTTAGATGAGCCCAGCATAGGTCTACATCAGCGCGATAATGCTAGATTAATTGAAGCATTAAAAAACTTGCGTGATGCCGGCAATTCTGTAATTGTAGTTGAACATGATAAAGACATGATTATGCAAGCCGATTACGTAATTGATATCGGACCGGGAGCAGGGATACACGGCGGTAAAATTGTTGCATCATCAACACCAAAAGATTTATTGAAACATGTTACACTCACATCACAATACATTACAGGCAAAAAAGAAATTGTTGTTCCCAAGCAAAGAAGAAAAGGTAATGGTAAAAAAATAGTTCTAAAAGGAGCAACCGGAAATAATTTAAAAAATGTTTCTGTTGAATTTCCTTTGGGTTGTTTTATTGGCGTAACAGGTGTTTCCGGCAGTGGCAAATCGACACTTATTAACGAAACTCTATATCCTATCCTTAACCAACATTTTTATAAATCAGAAACAAAGCCGCATCCTTACAAATCTATTCATGGCATTGAACACATTGATAAAATAATTGAAATTGATCAATCCCCAATTGGCAGAACCCCAAGAAGCAATCCTGCTACCTATACTAAAGTATTTGATGATATACGAAATTTGTATGCAGCAACCCCCGAAGCACAAATTCGCGGTTACAAACCAGGGCGTTTTTCCTTTAATGTAAAAGGTGGTCGATGTGAAACCTGCGGAGGCGCCGGAATGAAAACTATTGAAATGAATTTTTTGCCTGATGTATATGTTTTATGCGACGAATGCCAGGGAAAACGTTATAACCGGGAAACATTAGAAGTGCGCTATAAAGGCAAATCAATTAACGATGTTTTGAATATGACCATAGACCATGCGGTTGTATTTTTTGAACATATACCTTATATCTTTCAACGTATTAAAACTTTACACGATGTTGGCTTAGGTTATATTACTTTAGGGCAACAGGCTACAACACTTAGCGGAGGAGAAGCACAACGTGTTAAACTCGCTACTGAATTAAGTAAAAAAGATACCGGTCAAACATTTTATATTTTAGATGAACCTACAACCGGCCTGCATTTTGAGGACATTCGCATTTTATTAGAAGTGCTTAACCGCTTGGTTGAGAACGGCAATACTGTTTTGGTAATAGAGCATAATCTGGATATTATTAAAATGTCTGATTTTATCATTGATATGGGTCCTGAAGGAGGGGCCAGAGGCGGACAAATACTCTGTATCGGCACACCCGAAGAAATAATTAAAAATAAAGAAAGCTTTACAGCCAAGTTTTTAAAGAAAGAATTATTATCTTTAACTGCATAACTTTTGATATGAAAACACTTATCCTTGTTCGACACGCTAAATCTGATTGGGGAAATGAAAATATTACAGATTTGTTTCGTCCTCTAAACGAAAGAGGTTACTCTGATGCACAAATTTTAGCTAAACAATTGGCTCAAAAAACGGCCCCACCACAATATTGGCTAACCAGCAGCGCTATACGTGCTTATACAACTGCTTTATTATTTGCTCAAGCCTTTAATTATGATTCGGAAAAAATTGTTATTAATAAAAAAATTTATGAAGCATCGGTAAAAACCTTGCAGGCAATAGTTACTTCTATTCCTGATGAAAACGAAACTGTATTTTTATTCGGGCACAACCCCGGGTTAACAAAATTTTTTAATCAATATTCCGATTCGGATGTAGATAATATTCCAACCTGTGGCATTGCCTCTTTAAGCAATGATGTATTAAGTTGGAAAGACTTTTTAAATACCGAAATAATAAATGATTTTTATATTTATCCTAAAGAATACAAATAATATTTTATTCTTTTATAAATGAGAAAAAATAATTTGCCTTATATAAACCGCGAAGTAGCCTGGTTATCCTTTAATGAAAGGGTATTACAGGAAGCTGCCGACCCTACTACACCTTTACTTGAACGGGTAAAATTCTTAGCTATATACTCTAATAACAGAGATGAGTTTTACCGCGTACGTGTGGCAACCGTAAAAAGAATGGTTCCATTAGGAAAACGGGCTATTCCATTAATCGGGGCAAATCCAAATGATGTGCTCGAAACTATTTTAAAGCGGGTTCTTCAGCAACAAAATCGTTTCGAAGAAATTTATCAGGACTTACTGAAAGAACTTAAACATAAAAAGATTTTTATCATCAATGAAAAAGAGCTGGATGAAAAACAACAACACTATGTCCGTAATTTTTTTCACGATAAAGTTCTTTCTACCCTTTTCCCTATTCTGCTTGATGAAGCAAAACCATTTCCTTCCTTACGGGATAAGTCAAGTTACTTATTTATTCGTTTACAGGCAAAGCATACAGAAAAATATAATTATGCTTTAATTGAAGTTCCAACTAAAGCCATTTCACGTTTTTGTGTTTTGCCTGAACAAGGAGATAAAAATTTTATTATCCTGTTAGATGATGTAATTCGCTTTTGTGCCGATGAAATTTTTTCGGTTTTGGGAATGAAAGCATTAGATGCTTATAATATTAAACTTACACGTGACGCTGAACTTGATATTGACAATGATTTATCACATAACATAGTAGATAAAATATCTAAAGGTTTAAAAAAGCGTAAAAAAGGTTTACCCGTACGATTGGTATTTGATGATACTTTACCAGAAGATATGAAAAACTTTCTTGTCAAAAAAGTTAATCTTACTAAAAAAGACGCTCCAATTCCGGGCGGACGATACCACAACTTTAAAGATTTTATAAATTTTCCTGATCTGGGGCGAAAAGATTTATTATATAAAAAAGTAAAAGTAATTGAACATAAATTGCTTTCTAATTACCATACAAGTTCATTAGAAGCAATTCGCAAGCAAGATGTATTACTGGCCTACCCTTACCACACCTTCAATCACATTATAACTATTCTCCGAGAGGCTTCCATGAGCCCCACTGTTACAGAAATAAAAATTACCATTTATCGTCTTGCCGATTCATCTAAAATTGCCAACGCTTTAATTAATGCCGTTAAAAACGGAAAAAAAGTTACCGTTGTTGTTGAATTGCAGGCACGTTTTGATGAAGAAAATAATTTATATTGGGCAAACAAACTTCAGGAAGAAGGCGCAACCATTATTTACGGAGTTCCAAATTTAAAAGTCCACTCTAAACTTTTTTTAATTACATCCGTTGAAAAAGGAAAAATTGTTGAGTACGCGCATATAGGAACCGGAAATTTTAACGAAAAATCAGCACGCATTTATACCGATTGCAGCTTACTTACCAGCGATAAAAAAGTGTGCAGGGAGATAAACCGTGTATTTGAATTTTTTGCAGATAACTTTAAAACCGGTCACTATAAACAATTAGCTGTTTCGCCGTTTAATATGCGAAGTACTTTTGTTAAGCAAATTAATAAGGAAATTGCAAATGCCCAGGCAGGCAAACCTGCTTATATTATTTTAAAAATAAATAACCTGGTTGATAGAGCCATTATCAATAAATTGTACAAAGCCTCGCAAGCAGGCGTAAAAATTAAACTTATAGTAAGGGGGATTTGCTCTTTGGTTTGCGGCGTTAAAGGTATAAGCGAAAATATTAAAGGTGTAAGTATAGTTGACAAATATTTAGAGCACATGCGTATTTTTTTATTTGCTAATGGCGGAGAAGAAAAATACTACCTCTCCTCGGCCGACTGGATGACGCGTAATCTCGACCATCGATGTGAGGTAGCAGTACATGTGCGTGACAAGAACGTTCAAAAGACCTTGAAAAATATATTACAAATACAACTTTCGGGTAACACAAAGGCACGTATCTTAGACGAAACTCTTTCAAACAAATATAAAAAACCAAGAGCGAACGAGGTACAAATTAGGGCACAAGACGAGGTTTATAATTATCTACTGCATGAGAATAAAGAAATACATGTACAAACAAGCAAACCTGTTACAGCCAATTAATCTCGATTATATGGGTGTTTTTTTAACAACATAGAAACATAGTTGTTGGTGTTTTTAGAGTAAACCTTTAAAATAGAATAAATAAAGCAAATTAAGGTTGTATAGAAAAATAAATTTTTTACACAGAAGCGAAGCTTCAAAACTATGTGGAACTTAACAACTGACAAAAACAGATATCTGCCATTATGAAAAAATATTCCATTAAGCTTACGAACAACCTTTATTATCACCAAATAAAAACTATGTGCCCTATGTGGTTAAAATTTCATGTTATAAATACCGTAAAGCCAATTAATATATGATTTTTGCCGCCATCGATGTTGGTTCTAACGCAGTACGCCTCCTGATAAACCACGTTTACGAAACAAAAGAAAAAACATTTTTCGAAAAAGAAGAACTTATACGTATGCCCATACGTTTAGGAGAAGATACTTTTTTACACGGAGAAATAAGTAAACAAAAAATTGAACGGCTTACCGCCACTATGCGTGGTTATAGCGAGCTAATGAAAGTTTTTGATATAGTTGCTTATCGTGCCTGTGCTACCTCAGCTATGCGCGATGCGAAAAACGGCAAAGAAGTAATTGAACTCATTAAAAAAGAAAGCGGAATTAGTATTGAAATTATTGACGGAAAAACAGAAGCGGCTACCATTTTTTCTAACCACGTTGAAGAAATGCTTGACCCCCTTAAATCCTATTTATATATTGATGTGGGTGGAGGAAGCACGGAGCTCACATTAATAACCGATAAAAAAGTTGTAGCTCAAAAATCTTTTAACGTAGGTACACTGCGGATGTTATTTAATAAAATTGATAGCGAAGAGTGGGAAGGGTTTAAGAACTGGGTTAAAAAAAATACAAAAGATGCTAAACCATTGCATGGCATTGGCTCAGGAGGAAACATAAATAAGCTCTTTAAAATGAGCAACAAAAAGGAGACCAAACACCTCAGCTACGAAAAACTAAAATCGATGCACGATATGCTGAGCTCTTATACGTATGAAGAACGTATTACAGTGTTAGATTTAAAACCCGACCGCGCCGATGTTATTATACCTGCTTCTAAAATATTTTTAAGCGCCATGAAACATGCCGAAATTGAAAAGATTTACGTACCCCAAATTGGCCTTGCCGACGGTATAATTCACCAACTTTACGAGGAGCATAAGAAGAAAAAAGGGAAGTAAATTCTGTCTCCCTATCTAATTATAATAGCTGAAGGAAAGAAAGAAAATCCTTAAAAATTCATAGAAAAGGTCGCCGTTGAAGCACTATTTAGTGTTATTTGCCCATGTAATAAAATATGTTTACTTTTATTCGTTCGATAAAATCAATCATCATGAAATCATATGTAGTCTTATTTTTATTACTTACAACCAGCCTCTCTTTTGCGCAAAAGAATGAAGGAACTCCCGAAAAACACGGCCCATCGGTTATGGTGGGTGTTAGTGGATTGAAATTTTATGGATATGTAGGAAGCAACTCCGATTTAAATCCATTGCTTGATGCGCGCATGGGTTATTTCCTTGCGGTTGAACAACGATTTGGAAAAATTTTAGGTGTAGAATTTACCGGTCTATTCGGAAAATTGGCAGGCACTGATTATTCAACGGTTTCTCATCTTAATTTTCAATCGAAGATTATGCAGGGACAATTAATGTTAACTGCAAATTTTGATAAAGTATTTAAAGAAGACCCACTGGTTTCTCCATTTTTAAATGTGGGTATTGGTTATATGATGTTTACTTCTTACTCCGATATTACAAATGGACTTGGAGATACAATACATTATTGGTCAGATGGCTCAATCAAAGATTTAGATGAAAATTCTTCTAATTCGGGTGCTGCAACTGTAATAGATAGAGACTACACGTATGAAACGCAATTAAAAACCAATGGCACATCAGGTGCATTAGTTTTACCTATTGGTGGTGGATTAAATTTTCATTTCGGAAGAAATTGGACGGTTTCTATTGGGGCAAACTACAATATGTGTTTTACGCAATGGATAGATAATGCTGGGAAAAAAGATAATGCATATTTGAGCGCTAATGTTGGACTTCAGTACGAATTCAAAAAAAAGAAAGAAGATGATGGAAAACCGGATGTAAATTATGATAATGTTGATTTTTCACAAATAGATCATTTAGATGCCGATAAAGATGGTGTGGGTGATGACGTTGATAATTGTTTAGGAACCCCAAGTGGAGTAAAAGTAAATACAAATGGTTGTCCGCTTGATGGTGATGGAGATGGTGTTGCCGATTATTTAGATAAAGAAGCTAATTCGAACAAAGGAGCAAAAGTGGATGGATTTGGTGTAACTATTAATGAAAAAGAAATAGCAAAACACCAATCAGAATGGGATTCTCAAGCGCCTGAGCGAAGCAAAGAGTTTAATGTTGCCCCTAGCCAGGAATATCTTAAAAAGATAGAAGCTGATGCTAAAAAAGCGCGTGCGGCAAATAATACTACCAAAAAAATTCCTGATAATTTAAAAGCAGCAGATTTTAATAAAGACGGTCTAATATCGGCTAACGAAATTACTGAATCGATTAATGCTTTTTTTGAAGGGAATACTGAATTTTCTATTGATAGCATTAACAGACTTATCGAGTTTTTCTTTGAGTAGAGCATTGATTTGTAGAGTAAAATCCTCCTTTTGAAAAGGGCAAATTCATAAAAGGCCTCATAGATTATCGGATTATTTTTTGTACATTTGTTTTGTAACAATAAGTAAAATGCTAATAGAAAGAACAAATAAAGAAGTTATTATACGATTGCCCGCAACAATCGATACCGAAGATTTACAAGATTTTCTTGATTATGCGCGCTACAAAGAATTGACTTTGAATTTTAAAGTTCCACAAAAAGAAGTTGACCTTCTTACTTCTAAGATTAACAATGACTGGTGGTCAAAAAACCGCAGTCGTTTTATAAAGTGAAAATAGTAGTTGATACCAATATTGTTTTTAGTGGAATACTAAACTCTTCGAGCAAGATCGGAAAAATTCTTATTAGCTCTAAAAATCATTTCGAATTTTATTCCTGAAAAAACTATAATTGCCACAGAAACTTTACTTGCAGACAATGACTTAAACGACACTCCTTTCGTTGCCTTAACAAAACATCTGAAAGCAGTTCTTTGGACAGGTTATAAAGAATTAATAAGTGGTCTCAAGAGTAAAAAATTCAAAAACGTTGTAACAACCGCACAGTTATCGGAAATACTTGATGAACTTGAAAGAAAATAAAATCTGTGCTTACCAATCTGTGAAAATCTGTGGCAGTTATTTAAAAAGTCCCCGAAATACCTACGTAAATCATTCTTCCTGTTGATGGAATTATTCCGGGACCGGGATATTCAGGAGTACGTAAAGTAAAATATTTTTTATCGGTTACGTTATTTACTCCCGCTTTTATTTGATACCTTTTAATTTTATAAGAAGCAGAAATATCAATTAAATTATAGGAAGGAATTTTTCCTACCAATGCATCGTGAGAATAAACGGTATTAGCTGCATCACCAAAAGCATCACTCTGAAAAGAATACTGCGCATTAATTGAAAAGCCTTTCAAAGAATAATTTAATCCGCTGCGATTAATGTTTTGTGGCGCATACTCCACAAACTTCGTTGAATAATCTCCGGTAACATAACGCGCATCAACATAGGCGAAAGAATTGTACAGACTTATTTTTCCAATTCTGCAGGAAGGGCAAATCCAATTACTCAAATTTAATTCTACGTACGCTTCAACACCTTTATGTTCGCTACCACCAGTGTTTGTACGAAAAAGATAAGTTAACGTGTCCTGCGTTTTTAAAACATATCCTATTTTGTTTTTATAATTAATATAGAATGCACTTATATCAAAATTTAAAATATTTTTTATTGTTCCTCTAAATCCAAAATCCGCATTATCTGCATAAGCATCTTTTAAGTTTTGGTCGATTTTTGCCACAGTACCAAAAGGACTTAAATCAGAATAAGTAACCGGTTTGTAACTCTGACTATAATTTGCGTAAAAACTATTGTGCTCGCCAAATTTATATTGTAATCCAACACCGCTCATTAAAAAGGTACGCGTGTGAGTTTGATTGTTTGCATAAATTTTTTCTTCGTTGCTGTCTTCCGCTTCGTTTTTATTATAGCCGTTTACAGTGGTAGATAAAAATTCATAGCGTACACCGGGTGTAATGCTAAAATGTTTTCCAATAGTAAAAGTGTTCTCAATAAAAGGTGCGATGTTGGTAGAATAAAAATTCAGTGAATATTCGTATGGGGTATACGTAATTAAATCATAATTGCTGCCGGTTGAGCCCTCTGCCCCACCCTGCCTTTTCATATATGCATTCGCATATCGTATTCCAACCACTAAGATGCTTTTATAACTAAATAAATTATAATTGGTAAGAAATCGTAACTCATTTGTAATGCTGTTAAAACTTTCCCTTCCTATTTCGCGCGGAATATATTCAAGGGAAGGAGTAATTGTGTCTTTAATTGCTGCCCCACCATCTTCATTTCGCCAAACCAAATTTCTCTCACTAAACAAATAAGAGGATTTTAAACTAATTGAAGCGCCTTCATTGATTTTATAATTCAATGAGGAAGAAATAATATTCCATGGACTACTTAACCAGTTACGTGTTCTATTTGATTGAACAGGATTTGCAGTAAACATACTATCGTTTAGTCCACCGGGCATGTGAATCATATTACGAAGCACGGTATATTCTACCGAAGCAGAAAATTTAGAAGAAAAATCATATTGCAATTTTGCAAAACCTGAAACCTGCGTTTGATCAGAGTTAGCGCGCCATCCATCCATGTTGCGGTATTGTATAAAACCAAAATATTTTAATTTTTTAAACGTTCCTCCAATAGAATTGTACGAGTTAAACATTCCAAAACTTCCGCCGGTTTGAGAAGCAGTAATTTCGAAAGGTTTATTTGGCGCATCTTTCAAAACATAATTTATCATCCCTCCTATTTGCGGACCAAATTGCAAACATGAAGCGCCGCGTACAAACTGAATTGTCTTTACCGCTTCCATGGGTGGTAAATAATAAGACTCGTTGTATCCAAAAATATCTGCCGAAACATTGTATCCGTTTTGGCGGGTATTTGTTTCTATACTTTGGTAAGGATTTAATCCACGGAAGGCGATACCGTTTGCTGTAAATCCACCGCTTTCTGTTTCAATAATATTTAACCCCGGGATTCTGCCTATTATTTGTCTTGTGTTATTTATTGCTTTGTTTGCATCCAAGCTATCAATTTGTAAAATCTCCGTTTTTTTACCTGCATAAATTATCTGGTCGTCATAATCGTTCATTCGCCCAACTCCGTTCATGGCCTTATAATGAATAATGTTTATTTCAGTTAATTTGATTGTATCGCCAATTTGGGCGTCTAATCCATAACTTAACCCAACCAAAACACATATAAGTACTCTTTTTATCATCTTATTTTTATTTAGAATAATTCTAATTAACGTGACAAAAGTAAAATTATACAATGAAGTGGGTATACCTCTTTTAAGGTAATTTTTGGAAAATGAGAAGAATCATACACATAATAAAACCTTCCAGGTTCTAGAAACCTTGAAGGTTTTACTAATTGAACTAAGAGGGCGCCCTAATAATCCGGTCCGCCACAGTATTGCTGTATCAGCTTGTAAGCCACAGTACTGCCTAACTGGTCGGCTCTTTGCAAATCCTCACAAGCCCCTTTTCTGTCTTTTGAGGCCATACGTATACTGGCTCTATTCACATAAACTGAGGCATAATCAAATTTAAGCTTTATAGAATAGTCTAAATCTTTAAAAGCCTCAATATATTGCTTTAATCCACCTTTGGCAGCCCCTCTAAAATTATAAGCAACATAACTTTTAGAATTTAATTTAATTGCCTCGCTCAAATCATTAATGGCAGCCGAAAAATCGTTGGTATTTAATTTAGCTGCGCCACGATATGTATATGCCAACTCATTTTTATTACTTCTTTTAATAAGTGTATCATACACTTTAATGGTGCTTTTATAATCGCCTAATTCAAATTTTGCTTCAGCAAGATCAGTATAAACATCATCTTCTATATTTTTATACTTCAATAAAGCTAAGCCTGTTTCAATGTCTTTTATTGCGTAAGGATATTGTTTTAATTTAAACTTTAATAATCCGCGGTTAAGGTATGCCTGTCCGTAATTTTCCTTTTCCTGTATAATGCCATTATACATTTCTATCGCTCCTTTTAAATCTTGCCCCAATGCTCTCAGCTCAGCTACATAAAGCTGCAATTCTAAATCGGTAGGTTCCATTTTAAGGGCATCATCGTACTGTCTTTTTGCACAATCGTAGTTTTTATTAAGATAGCATACTCTGCCCAATAACTTAATACACTCAAAATTATCAGGTTGATATTTTATAGAGAGTTCCAGATTTTTTTGAGCTTTTTCAAAGTCCTTTTGTTGCACATAACAATACGCCATTTTATTATATGCATCTGCATAATTTTTCCATTTCTTTATTACCTTTTCAAGACTTTTAATAGCCTCTTTATACCTTAAAGAATCAATTAATTTAAGTGAAGCTCTATATAAATCGCCGGTTGGGTCAAGCGCACGGGTTGTATCGGTAGTTTGCTTTTGGTCAGGCTTTTTGCCCGACTGAGAAAACGAAGTTCCAGCCCAAAACAAAAAAATAGATAAATAAATTACCCGCAACATAGTATAAAATTACTAATTTCGAGGCAAATAAAAAACTCATGGGAAATATACCTGAAATTGCCGGTGCAGTACTAATCTTAGTGGTTGTACTCACTTCTTTTACTACTGTGCAGCAGGGCACTATTGCTGTAACCACCATTTTCGGAAAATTTAACCGCTGTCTTACTCCCGGGTTAAATTTTAAAATTCCAATTATAGAAAGGATTTTTAAGAAAATATCTATACAAAACCGATCGGCTGAAATGGGCTTTACCGCTGTTACCATTGACCAAGCTAACGTAAATTTTACCGCGATGTTACTTTACGCCGTTTACAATACCGAACAAGAAACTATAAAAAACGTAGCCTTTAAATTTATAGACGAAAGAAATTTAATGCAGGCACTTGTACGCTCGGTTGAAGGCTCGGTACGTGCTATTGTTGCCACAAAAAAACAATCGGAAGTACTTTTATTACGCAGAGATATTGTTTTAGAAATTAAAGACCAGCTAGATAAAACACTTGAAGAGTGGGGTTATCACTTAATTGATTTACAATTAAACGATATTACTTTTGATGAAGAAGTAATACGCTCTATGGCAAAAGTGGTTGCCTCAAATAACTTAAAAGCGGCTGCAGAAAACGAAGGACAAGCATTATTAATTACCAAAACAAAAGGCGCCGAAGCAGAAGGTAATGCAATTAAAATTGCGGCGCAGGCCGAGAAAGAAGCTGCTCAGTTACGCGGACAAGGTGTCGCGCTATTCCGCGAAGAGGTGGCCAAGGGTATGAGTTCTTCTGCAAAATTAATGCAGGATGCTAATTTAGACGCATCGTTGATTTTATTTAGCATGTGGACAGAGGCAGTTAAAAACTTTGCCGAGCATGGTAAAGGAAATGTTATTTTCTTAGATGGAAGTACAGAAAACATGCAACAAACTATGAAACAGATGATGGCCATTTCTAAAATGGATGTTTCGAATAAAGTAAAATAATTTCATTTTTTGGAATTAGCTGATTTAAAAAAAGAGCCCCGCATTTCTCATCTCGATGGTTTGCGGGGCTTTTTAGCTCTTACTATTTTTGTGCATCATTTTCTTTATTGCTTTGCTGCTAATTTTATTGTTGGTGGAATTTCTAAAGAACAAATTATTTCGGGTAAGCAAACAGTTTATGGAATATTTGCTTCCACGCCTCTTAACCTGCTTTACAATCCCGGAATGGCCGTCGATTTCTTTTTTATTTTAAGCGGTTATGTTTTAAGCTTTACCTATTTTTTAAAGCAAGATATTGTAATTGTAAAGCAAAATATTTTAAAACGATACGTTCGTTTAGCAATACCAGTATTAGCACTTTGTTTACTTCTTTGAATTTTTCATCATCTGAATTTTATCTACAGAAACCCAATTCCGCATAACGACATAAACAATTCCTGGCTACCGGGTTTACTTCCCGACTATTTAAGTTTTTCGGAAGTAATTAAGTATGGTTTATGGGACGTCTTTGCCGGCAACTCACGTTATTGTTCTGTTTTATGGACTATGTCAATTGAGCTTATTGGTTCTATGCTTGTGTTCGTTGCGCTTTTAATTACACATAAAATTATTGATAAACGCAAAAAATTATTTATTCTGGTATTACTTCTGTTACTAAATATTCTTCGACAAGATGTTTTATTAGGTTCTTTTGTTTTGGGAATGATTATTTGTTTTCTTCAACTAAACAGTAAAAGATACCTCGCACTTGTTTCTTTAAATTATATAAAAATTATTTTTATTATTGCAGGAATATATCTTGCTTCTTTTCCATTTATTCAGGATGCTGCTCTATTGAACACAACTATTTATGGTTTTATTTTCACAAAACAAATTGCAAATGTTCATGAGTATTTTTATGTAACGGGTTGCTCCCTAATTTTAATAACCGCTTTAAACAGCTCAAAATTAAAACGATTTTTTTCTTCTAAACCATTTTCATTTCTGGGTAAAATTTCATTCGGGCTATACCCCATTCACCTCCCATTGATTTTTGTCATATCATCGAGGGTTTATGAATTTTTTTACAAATATTTTTACGATGGCATAAGCATTCCACTGACATTTGTCATAAGTTTTGCCTGCTTGCTCGGTATTTCCTGGTTATTTTACCGTTTTATTGATTTTTATGCCATAAAATGGGCATCTAAATTTGCCAAGTTTTTTTGGAGGTAAAGGAATACAGAAACCGCAAAGAGCAGTAAGAAATACAACGCAAAGTTCGCAGAGAAATGCTTTTTTATGTTTACCATTTATGTGCCTTGAGAGAACCTCCTGATAACTTTCCTTCATCTGACTTTTGTCAGGAATTATATTTTAATATCTTTAACTTTGTAAAAATCAAAGCCTATGCCAATCTATCATAAATTAGGAAAATTTCCGCAAAAGCGCCACACCATTTTTAAAGACAAAGCCGGTAAACACCGCTTCGAACAACTTTTTGGAACGGAAGGTTTCAATGGCTTTTCCTCTTTGTTGTATCATACACATCGTCCGACACAAGTAAAAGAAATTTTAAAAAGCTACGATGTTACACCGAAAGTTGCCATAGATAAAAATATTAAAGCGCTACAATTAAAAGGCTTTGCAATTAAACCGGCGGATGATTTTTTAGAAAGTCGAAAAGTACTTTTATTTAACAACGATTTATGGATGGGACTTGCAGCACCACGCAAAAGCTTGACATCCTATTTTTATAAAAATGCTGATGCAGATGAAATGCTTTTCATACATAAAGGCAAAGGTACGCTGCGCACTTTTATGGGAAACATAAATTTTGAGTACGGCGATTATTTAATTATCCCGCGCGGAATGATTTATCAAATTGAATTTGAAACAAAAGAGAACAGAATTTTATTTGTAGAAAGTTTTCATCCAATTTATACGCCTAAGCGCTACAAAAACTCAGGCGGACAAATGCTTGAGCACTCTCCTTTCTGCGAGCGTGATTATAAATTGCCAAAAAATTTAGAAACGCATGATAAGAAAGGTAAATTTCTGATAAAAATAAAAAAAGAAGGAATGATACATGAAGTAGTTTACGCTACTCATCCTTTTGATGTTTTCGGTTGGGATGGATACAATTTTCCCTGGGGATTTTCGATTCATAATTTTGAACCTATAACAGGGCGAGTTCACCAACCGCCACCAGTACACCAAACTTTTGAAACACCAGCTTTTGTAGTTTGTTCGTTTTGTCCGCGGTTATATGATTACCATCCTCAATCAATTCCGGCACCTTACAACCACAGTAATATTGACAGCGATGAAGTATTGTATTATGTTGACGGAGATTTTATGAGCAGAAATAATGTTGCAGAAGGAGATATTACTTTGCATCCTAAAGGAATTCCGCACGGTCCTGCACCGGGAGCAATGGAGCGCAGTATTGGGCAAAAAGAAACTCAGGAGCTTGCCGTAATGGTAGATACTTTCCGTCCGCTAAAAGTAAGCGAAGCCGCAATGGCAATTGATGATGGTAAATATTATAAGAGTTGGGTGGAGTAGATAACTACGCTGCTTTTGCTTTTTTTGCGTTTAATCGTAATTAGAAAAAATTATACACGTACGCCTATAATAAGAACATCATCCACTTGTTCAAGGAAGCCTCTCCAGGTATTAAAAGTATTCGAAAGCATTTCTTCCTGCTTCTTCCTGCTTTCGTTTTGCATAGAAAGAAGGATTTGTTGTAGTTGTTTATACTTAAACTTTTTTCCTTTTGGTCCGCCAAACTGATCAGCAAAACCATCTGTAAAAATATAAAGTGTATCACCCTTCTGCCATTCAATAGTATGATTGGTATAAAGAAATTCTTGTCCACGCGAAAAACTTATCGGGCGCTTATCGGGTTTGTATTCTAAATATTCTCCGTTTCTTATAATCCACAAAGGATTATTTGCTCCCGCCCATTCTACTTTTGTAATGATTTCTGTTTGTCCATTTTCAGGAGCCACTTCTCTAAAGCTCAATAAAGAAATATCCATGCCATCATTTGCACCACTTTCTGCTTCACTTTGCTTTAATGCACGAATAACAAGATGACGAAGTTTATCTAAAATTAAACCCGGACGAGTTAATGCACGTTCATTTACAATTTCATTTAAAAATGAGTTGCCTATCATACTCATAAAAGCACCCGGTACACCATGCCCCGTACAATCAACTGCTGCAATTAATCTTTTTCCGTTTTTTCTGCAAGCCAATAAAAATCTCCGCTTACAATATCACGGGGTTTAAAAAAAACAAATGCTTCCGAGAATAAATTTTGACGCATTTCCTTTGAAGGAAGCAATGCTTCTTGTATTCTTTTAGCGTAATTAATACTATCAGTTATGTCTTTGTTTTTTTCTTCCAGTTCTTCCTTTTGTTTTACTACTTGTGCTGTACGATCAATAACTTTTTGCTCAACCTGTTCATACATCAATGCATTTTCGAGGGCAATGTTTACAAATACCGCCATGCTGCTAAGAATATCAACATCATAATTGCTATAGGCATTTTGGGAAAAACTCTGTACAGTAATTACACCAACCCGATTTTTATCTTTCGAAATAAGTGGTAAATAAATAATAGAGAACGGCGCTTCGCCAACAACAACCTTAAAGCTTGTTAAATGAGGATGAAATATTTTATGCTCATTGGGCAAATCATTTATTAAAATAGTTTTTTGCTCATTAAAACACAAAGAGGCAAGCCTGTTATTATCGTTTAATGCAATTGAAAAAACTTCCATTTTTTCTCCCTTTTCGATAGCCCCCGGAAAATCTAAGCGTTTTTTCTGTGAGGTTATGAATACCGATCCAGAAAACAGGGGCATCCATTAAGAGATTTAAATTTTCGTAGGTTGTTTCAATAATTTTTTCGACTGAAAGACAGGAAGTAATTTGTTGTCCTATTTCGCTGAGCAATTTTACATTCTGGTAAGTAATTTCAATTTCTTCCTTTTGTTTAACAACTTCAATGGTGCGGTCCTTAACTTTTTGCTCAACTTGTTCGTACATCAAAGCATTTTCTAAAGCGATAGAAGTAAACACGGCTAAATTGCGGACAATACTTAAATGATATTCTGTATAAGCATTTTTTTCGAAGCTCTGAATTGTAATTATGCCCAACGTTTTTTTGTCTTTAGAAATTAACGGAAGCCAGATGGAAGATTCGGGCATTTCTCCTGCGCTTGGTTTTGCAGGTTCGCAATCAGGAATATAATTATTGTACTCAGATAAATAATCATTTACAAATGCTTCTTTTTGATTTTTGAAAGACCACACTGGTATTCTATGATCCTCTGATAAATCGTAATACGCCGTACCAACATTTTTTCCCTTTTCCTTTCCTATCGGGTAATTTAATCTTTGCTCTTTCTCATTATAAATTCCTATCCAAAAGGAAGAAGCATCCATCAGTTGATTGATGTTCTCGTATGTTGTTTCAATAATTTTTTCAATACTAAGGCATGATGTAATTTGTTGTCCTATTTCGCTGAGTAATTTTACATTATTATAGGTGGTTTCAATTTCTTCCTTTTGTTTTGTTACTTCTGATGTACGCGCTCTTACTTCACCCTCGATATTCTCATACATCTTTGCTTTTTCTAATGCCCCGGCTATTGAGACAGTTAATCCTCTTAAAATATCCAAATGATATTCGGTGTACGAATTTTTCGTGAAGCTTTGCACGCTAATAACACCAATAGGATGATTTCTGATTAAAAGCGGAATATAAATAACCGACTCAGGTTGTTCTCCAACATTAGGTGCCGGCTTTATTTTTCCGGGGAACAATATACTGTAATCTTTAAAAATATCATTTATAATAATTTCCTTTCCGGTTGTAAAACATCGAATGGCAAGTTTGGTCAAGTCATTTAATGATTCATAATTAACGGGAAGTTTTTGCCCCTTCTCCATATCAGCCGGATAACACAGCTCGTTCGTTTCAGATTTATGAATACCTATTGCAAATACAGAAGCATCCATTAATACATTAACGTTTTCATACACTTTTTCGATAATTTCTTCTACGGATAATAAAGAAGAAATCTCCTGAATAATTTCACTTAAAAGTTTAGTTGTATTAGGAGTAGAATCAGACATTAATCGTTCATCTGTTTTGCAGACTTCCAAATGTATGAATTTACTTTATCTAATATTGTTTTTTAACAAGAATTGTCCTTGCTATTATAAGAATAAAATTATTACCTTTATAGTGTTAAATTCTTAAAACAATAACCATGAACAAGGTAAAAACCAATAAAATATTAATTCCGGTAGATTTTTCAAAAACAGCCTTATATGCTATTAAATATGCAGCGTTTACAGCTAAACTTACAAGGGGAGAAGTAATATTGTTACATGTGATAAAAGAAAGTGATTTAATGGGCATTATAATGCCTGCTTTTAAATTAAAAAATACAGATGTAATAACTGAATTTTTGGAAGCTAAATTAGAAAAATTAGCGGGTGAGATTAAAAAAAAATACGGGGTGAAAGTTGCAACCATATTATCTACGGGAAGCATAGCTTCAGAAATTGTAAGTATTGCTAAAGAAACTAAAACCGGATTAATTGTGATGGGAACACATGGAAAAGATTCGACCAATGATATGTTTTTGGGAAGCAACGCCTATCGTGTACTGACAAAATCGGGAATACCGGTAATGACTGTTCAGGCCGGCGCCGATAAATTAGGGTTTTCAAGAATTATTCTTCCGATTGATATGTCGGCTCACTCGCGCCAAAAAGTTGATTCGGCATTGTATATGGCTGATAAATTTGCTTCGCATATACATGCTTTAGGATTGCTTCATACTGATGAAATTGGTGATAATCATACAATGGAAGTAGTTTTAGGTCAGATTAAAAAAATGGCGGAAAAGAAAAGTTTGGTTTGCACCACCGAAATAAGACAATCAAAAAATCACGCTAAAGAAACATTAGACGCTGCAAAAAAACAGAAAAGCAATTTAATTATTGCTATGACAGATCAGGAAGCAGAATTTTCAGGAATAATTCTAGGAACCTACATACACCAACTCATTAACGAATCTAAAATACCTGTGTTGTGTATACCGCCTGAATCTCATTCAGAAACCGCAGGGTCGGATAGTATTGGTGGAATGTGGTAGCATCACAATCAGCCTGATTTCGGGGTGTGATTGTGAGATGCTGAAACTAGTTCAGCATGACGTGTTATAATGAAGATGTCCTTCCTCCATCAACAGGAATATTTATTCCGTTAATGTAAGCAGCGGCCGGACTGGCCAAAAACGCAACCGCATTTGCAATTTCACTCGCTTCGGCAAAACGTTTCATTGGAATTTCTTTAAGCATATTTGCTTTTACCTCATCAACCGATTTTGAATTTTTTGCTGCATTTGCCTCAATAATGTCTTTTATGCGCAATGTATTTGTAGCTCCCGGCAAAACGTTATTTACTGTAATACCAAACTGCCCCACTTCGTTTGCCCATGTTTTACTCCAGTTAGCAACTGCTGCACGAATTGTATTTGAAACACCCAGATTTGGTAATGGCTGTTTTACAGAAGTTGAAATAATATTGATAATTCTTCCATAACCCGAATTTTTCATTCCTTCTAAACATGTCTGCGCTAAAATTTGGTTACATATTAAATGATTATTGAAAGTTTTTAAAAACTCGTCGGTGCTTGCATTTACTATGGGCCCGCCTGCAGGCCCGCCGGTATTATTGACTAAAATATTTATTGCACCTTGCTTTTCCACAAAAAGTGTTACATTTTTCTTCACTTCATCGGTGTTAGTGAAATCTGCAACTATATAAGCGTGTTGCTGACCATTATCTGTATTTAATTCGGCTTTTGTTTTTTCAAGAGTTTCTTCGTTGCGCGCCATTAAAATTACATTTGCCCCAAGTAAAGCTAATTCAATTGCAACAGCTTTGCCAATACCTTGCGTGCTTCCACAGACTAACGCTTTTTTATTTTTTAAATCTAAATTCATGTTTTTTATTTTTTGCCTCGGATTTCACAGATTTCTGCGGATTATTTTATATTTTATTATGTAGCAGATTAATTCAAATTAATTTCTGTTTTAATCTGTGGCTATTTTTTTCTAATCAAAGTTATTCCATCTCTTAATGGCAACATTATTTTTTCTACTCTTGTATCATATACAATTTTTTTATTGAATGCTTCGATTGCCAAGGTATCAACATCATTATTTGTCTTTGTATCTAATACTTTTCCGCTCCACAAAACATTATCCACCATAATTAGTCCTCCGGTTTTTACTTTATCAAAAACCAAATCGTAATATAAGGCATAATTTTTTTTATCGGCATCAATAAAAATTAAATCAAAGCTATATTTTAAACCCGGAATAACCTCGGCGCCGCTTCCCAAAATAAATTCAATTTGATTTTTGAATGCCGAACGATTAAAAAAATCTTTTGCCATTACAGATGTCTCAGGGTTTGTATCAATGGTAATTAATTTACCTTTTTCATTTAATCCTTTTGCTAAACAAAGCGCAGAATATCCGGTAAAAGTTCCAATCTCTAAAATATACATTGGTTTTGCGAGAATAGAAATCGATGATAAAAAACTTCCCTGTAAGTGCCCACTTAACATACGGGGCTGCGTAGTTTTTAAATGTGTTTGTCTGCCCACTTCTTTCAGCAAGTCATCTTCAGCATCCGAGTGCTTTAAACAATACTCATTTATTTCGTCTGTAATAAAATCCATATTATTTGTTTCGGTAAAATTACATATATTTAAAGTCTTATTACAAATTGTATGGAACGATTCACCGGACTTATTGGCATAGTAGTTATTTTCGGAATAGCATTTTTAATGTCTAACAACCGTAAGGCAATTAATTATCGCTTAATTATTAGCGGAGTTGGACTACAATTACTTATTGCTTTATTAGTCTTAAAAGTGCCACCCGTTACCCGCTTTTTTTCTTTGCTTGGCAGAGGCATGGGAAAGATAGAGCAGTTTGCTACACAAGGTGCAAGTTTTGTTTACGGGGGCATTATGGTAGATACACATGATGGAGCTGCAAAAAGTTTTGGCGCTCCACACACCTTTGTCTTTGCCTTTAGTGTTACCGCTACTATTATATTAGTATGTGTACTCGTTGCTATTTTATACCATATTGGTTTTATGCAACGCGTGGTTTCTTTCATTGCCAAAATCATGAATTTTGTAATGCGTGTTAGCGGAGCCGAAGCATTGAGTAACGTTGCAAGTGCTTTTGTAGGGCAAGTTGAGGCACAGGTAATGATTCGTCCATATATACCAACCATGACAAAAAGCGAATTGCTTTCTTCAATGGCAGGTAGCATGGCTTGTATTGCGGGAGGTATACTTATAGTATATGTAAATATGGGTGCAAGAGCAGAATATCTGCTTACAGCAAGTTTAATGGCTGCCCCAGCGGCATTGGTCATGTCAAAAATTATTTATCCCGAAACAGAAGAGCCGGTAACGAAAGGCAAAGTTAAACTGGAAGTAAAAAAAGAACACACCAACTTAATTGATGCCATTTCTCATGGTGCAGCAGACGGAATGAAAATAGCTATAAACGTAATAGCCATGCTTATAGGTTTTATTGCCCTTATTGCTTTAGTTAATTATGGATTAGGTAAAGTTGGACTCATTAACAACTTCTGTCCGGGCTTATCTTTAGATTATATATTTGGAAAGCTATTTACCCCCCTCGCCTGGTGTATGGGCGTGCCTAGTGCTGATGTACAGCAGGTAGCAACTATAATGGGACAAAAACTCACTATTAATGAGTTTGTAGCTTTTGACACACTTACCCATAAGTTAGCAGCGCCTCTCAGCGAAAAAGGCTTAATTATTACCAGCTTTGCTATATGTGGTTTTGCCAACTTCAGTTCTGTTGGTATGCAAATAGGCGGTATTGGTGCTTTGGCTCCTGAAAGACGGGCTGACCTTGCCAAACTTGGTATACGCGCCTTAATAAGCGGAACTTTGGCCTCTTATCTTTCTGCCACCATTGCAGGAATGCTAATTTAAAATCGTTTATTCAAAGGCTTTTTGACAATTGCCCTAAATCCTTATCAGCTTTACCATTCATCGCCTAAAATAGGTGATTAGTATAATTTTTGAATTTTTAAGCAGAAAGCTTTGAAAGAAACAAAATTTTTATTATATCTTTACGTTAGAGTTAAAAAAAAGTTTATTTACTCATATATTACATAAAACATGGCAGTGGCATTACAAGCATCATTACAAGGCACCCTCCGCAAATTTTTCGGATTCAACAAATTTAAAGGTAATCAGGAAAAGATTATTAATAGTATACTGGATGGCAAAGACACCTTTGTTATAATGCCTACCGGTGGCGGAAAATCGCTTTGCTACCAATTACCTGCTATTATGAGCGAGGGCACGGCTATTATCGTTTCTCCCTTAATTGCTCTTATGAAGAATCAGGTTGATGCCATTCGAGGATTCAGCGATGAAGACGGTATTGCCCATTTCCTTAACTCTTCTTTATCTAAAGCTGAGATTACGAAAGTAAAAAGCGATGTGCTTGCAGGTAAAACCAAGCTATTATATGTAGCTCCCGAGACCCTTACTAAAGAAGACAACATAAAATTCTTTACCGAGTTTACAGTTTCTTTCTTCGGTATAGACGAGGCACACTGTATTTCTGAGTGGGGACATGATTTCCGTCCTGAGTACCGTCGCCTTCGTCCAATTATTGATAAAGTAGCCGAAAATCTTAAGCGAAACATTCCGGTTATTGCACTTACAGCTACTGCTACGCCTAAAGTACAGTTAGATATTCAGAAGAACTTAGGTATGCTTAAGGCCGATCTTTATAAATCGTCTTTTAACAGACCTAACTTATATTACGATATACGCTCAAAAGCCAATGTAATTAAAGAGATAATTAAATATGTTAAACAAAACAGCGGCAAATCGGGTATTATATATTGCCTAAGCCGTAAAAAAGTTGAAGAAATTGCCGAAGTACTAAAAGTAAACGGTATCAAAGCCGAGCCTTATCATGCAGGAATGGATGCTAAAGAACGCGCACGGGTGCAAGACGGCTTTTTAATGGAAGACTTAAATGTAATTGTTGCCACCATAGCTTTTGGTATGGGTATAGATAAGCCGGATGTTCGTTTTGTAATTCATCACGATATTCCAAAATCATTAGAAAGCTATTATCAGGAAACAGGTCGTGCCGGCAGAGATGGTGGCGAAGGTAATTGTGTTACTTTTTATAGCTACGATGATATTGTAAAATTAGAGAAATTCTTAAAAGGCAAACCTGTAGCCGAAATGGAAATAGGAAAGAGCCTTTTACATGAAACCGTTTCTTTTGCAGAGACCGCTTCTTGTCGCCGTAAATTTTTATTGCACTATTTTGGAGAAGAGTTTGAAGAAAGTAAATGTAATAACCTTTGTGATAATTGTAAACATCCAAAAACAAAAACAGAAGGAAAAGAAGATATTTTACTTGCACTTGAAACAGTATTAGCGATTAAAGAAAAACATAAAACCAAAGATGTTATAAATGTGTTGATGGGTACACTTACCGCAGTTGGTAAAACTTATAAGCATAACGAATTAGAACTTTTTGGTGACGGTTGCCAGGATGAAAAAGATGAACGCTACTGGAGTTCTGTATTGCGTCAGGCATTGGTAAACGGTTTATTAAGTAAAGACATTGAAAATTATGGTCTGCTTAAAATGACTGACAAGGGTAAACAATTCTTGAAAAAACCATTCTCTATTAAACTTACGCGTGACCATGATTACAGTGGTGGCGGACAAGGAAGTGGCGGAGACGATGATGATATTATTACATCAACCGGAAAAGGAGCAGGTGCTTTAGATCAAGCTCTGTATAGTTTGTTAAAAAATGAAGTGAAAAAAATCTCTAAGGTGGTAAAACTTCCTCCTTATGCGGTTTTCTACGAAACTTCATTGGAAGAAATGACAATTCAATATCCTATTACTTTAGATGAGCTTACACGTGTAAATGGTGTTGGGCAGGGTAAAGCTGCAAAGTTTGGAAAAACCATTGTTGCATTAATTAAAAAGTATGTAGAGGAAAATGAGATTGAGCGGCCTGTTGATATGCTGGTTAAATCAGTTGCCAACAAATCAGGAAATAAAATTTACATTATTCAAAACGTTGACCGTAAAATAAATCTGGAAAACATTGCCAAATCAAAACAGTTAAGTTTTAACGACTTGATACATGAAATGGAAACCATTGTTTCTTCGGGTACAAAATTAAATATTGGCTATTACCTTAACGATGCAATAGATCTTGAAAAGCAGGAAGAGATAATTGAATATTTCCTTTCGTCAGAAACAGATTCGATTGAAGCTGCTTTAAAAGAGTTGGGCTCGGATGATTATACCGAAGAAGAAATACGCCTTATGCGCATAAAGTTTTTAAGCGAGTACGGCAACTAAACCACATTACCTTCACTATACAAAATAAAAAAACCCGCTCGATATGAACGGGGTTTTTTATTTATATAAAATTAAATTTATTTTTTAGGTGGAGTTTTTGCGTCCTTAGTATCCGTAGCAGCAGG
>CAZZEI010000016.1:0-29543 GCA_964653165.1 uncultured Flavobacteriaceae bacterium
AAACTTGTACTAGGATTATTAACCCAAAAGTGTAAACTTATTTCAGGACGAGACAGGGAGGGATTTTTAATCCTCGTCCTCCTCATCTTTTTCCTTTGAATTTATCTTGATTTCATTCTCATCAATTACAACGCTTCCATCTTTTGATTTTATGTCGATGCCGTTTGCATCAATGTTTACTTTTGCATCTTTATCGCTAATGCGTCTTCCTGTTTTTATGGTTATGGTTTCTTCTACGATTTTCGGGCAGTTTAAACAAGTTAATCCGTTCTCTGTCATTTTCCAATATTTACCGCCCATATCAGCATCAAAAATCCCATTCGTATTTTCAATATCATAATACAGGTTTTTTAACCTGTTATCTAAATACACTGTTTTATTTTTCGGTAATTTAATAATTACTTGTACTTCCTGGTTGCGAAATTTATCGCTACTTTGAAAAGAATAATATTTATCAATTAACAAAACAGAATCAACCTGTGCTAATTTATAGCTGATATTTTTTGCACGCAACGATGCTTCTGCCTTTTCCTTTCCATCGGCGTTTCTCATAATAAACACATAGAGGCTGTCATTCTCTGAAGTAATAATTTTTACACGAGGTCTCCCCCACCATACCGAAGGTTTTGCGGTTGTATTAATTAACCAACGATCTCTGTCCATAGAAAAATCTACGTCCGTATCTGTCTTAGAATAATTGCCATTGGCTTTTATGTAAAGCGTATCGCTTGCCGGCCAGCGCACTTCCACCTGCTGTTTCAATAACGCCTCTTGGCCAAATTCCCCCATAAATTTAATTCCAATAAATAAACTTAGTGTAAGACCAACTAACCAAAGTACTCCTGCGCTTATACTCATCCAACGGTTATGAAACTTTATTCCTAAAATCATTTTCATTCCTTTATATACTAACATGGTAAAAGGAATTCCGAGGGCAAGCGCTAGGCCTGTTTTAAACCAAAAGGTGTGAAAATCAGGTCCGGCAAATGAGTTTATAAATTCATTTACGCTTAAATTATCAATCGTGCCAAAACCGAGTAATACAGACAAAAGCCCAATGAACATTACAATGCCAAAGAAGACAAAAAATACCCCAAACAGTTTCGCAATAATAGTTACGATTGTGCTGAATATGCTATGAAGAAAATCGAAAAACCTGTTTGTGCCCCCACGATGTTTTGAAAATTCGTTTTTTACATCTTTTCCAAAATCTTTTGCTTTGCTTTTTATATTCTCTGCTTCGTCCTTTATTGTCTTGCTTATGGTATTTACATCAACCGGCTCGCCTCGCATTTCTAATTTTTCGGCTGTTGTTTTTGCTTCCGGAATTATTATCCATAATATTATATATAATAGAAATCCACTACCAAATCCAAAAAACATTACTACAAGCGCGAGACGAATCCACAGGGGGTCTGTATCAAAATAATTTGCGATGCCCGAGCAAACTCCGCCCAAAACTTTACTGTCCGGGTCGCGGAATACCCTACGTCGTTTATTCCCATAGTGCGATTCGTTCGAACTCGCTTCTTCTTTTGCTTCTTTAGAAGAAGAGGTCTCTCCAAAATCTTCGGGCTTACCCATTACTCCGATTACCTCGTTAACATCGGTGTTAAGCAGTACCTGTTTGCCTGCATTGGTTTTAGCTTTCAGTAGTTCTGACAAGCGCGCCTCTATGTCTGCAACAATTTCATCGCAGCCTTCCTCGTTTTGAAAATGCTTTTTTATGTTGCTCAAATAATTCTTGAGAATTTCATATGCATCTTCTTCGATGTTGAAGATAATTCCGCTGATATTTATGGTTACCGTTTTGTTCATGACTTTAATTTTTAATTATTTTATGCTTGAGTTTGTGTTTGATTAATTGTTTTGTCGACTGCGTCTACCAATTCTGTCCATGCTTGTTGCAGTTCTTTTAAAAAACTTTCGCCCTCTGGAGTTAAACGATAATATTTTCTTGGCGGGCCGGAGGTTGATTCTTCCCATCGATAAGCGAGCAGACCGGTGTTTTTTAATCGGGTTAATAAAGGATAAAGTGTTCCTTCAACTACAACCAATTTGGTTTCTTTTAATTTATCGATGATCTCGGTTGGATATGCATCTCCGTTTACAAGAATTGAAAGTATGCATAGCTCTAAAACCCCTTTCCTCATCTGCGCTTTTGTATTTTCTGTATTATTCATGTTAAGGGTTGTTTTTATTTAACAATAAAATTTATCGCAATGGTGTACGGTGTTTTTGCAGCAAGCTCTGTAAAACAAATCTGCTTAAATTGTTTTTCGATTGCTTGTTTAAGCGCAGCGTTTTTTGTGACAGCCACCTCATAATTCACGACTCCTTTTTCATCAACTGTAAAAATTATTTTCACTTTCTCTGAAAATCCGACCGTTTTAAACTCTTGTGGAAGAGAAACAGAGGCCTGAATTTTTTTGTTTGTGTTTTCTTTGTCGTTCCCCGAAGGGTTGCTCGCCATGCCTGCTGTTAGTAAACCGAAGCTTAGTAAACATGTAAGGCTCATTTTCTTTAGTGTGTTCATTTTCTTTTTATTTTTTAGTTGTGTGCATTAACCGTTATTGTGCGATACAAAGATAAGTGCTTTATTTAGTATTATGCAACAAATAGTACTAAAACAATGTATAATTATTTGATTTTCAAATCAATTAATTTTTTTTAGCATGTGAAAATTATTGTGTTTTTACGATTTTTAGTCGAGTTGGGACGTTTCGCTCATCTAAAAAACTAAGCAAATAGTTGCCGGCATCATAGTTTGTGAGGTCAATTTCTATCGAATCCGCAGTATGAGAACTGTTTTTTTCCATTATTAATTTCCCAGTACTCAATTCGGTTAGCTGCAAAATAAATTTAGTATGCTTAGCATAAGATATTTTCAATATCCCACTTGTTGGATTGGGATACACTTTATAATCGCTCAAATTATTTATTTCATTAATAGCAACCGGCAAATCATTTCGCCATGTTTCTTTTAATCTCACATTGTTTGTATCCGTGCCGGTACTTAAATAAAATTTGTTATTCAAACTAAAAGCCATTCCGCCCTTACGAGGAGAAGAGGGAATCCCTGTATAAGTTGTCAGAGATGGAATTTGTGGATTGAAAACTATAAAATCATTTCTTACTATTCCTGTCGAATCCGCACCACCATACAAGCAGGCGTTGTTGTTGATGACTGATGAGGTGGGATATGTTCTTCCGTCCAAAACAAATCCGGAAACAACTGTCCATACATCTATGCTTTTATTGTACGTATAAATTAAATGGTTAAAGCTAAGCGATGGCATTATTCCGTAACAAACAAACCCTATTGTATCAATAGAAAACCCTGTCCCGCGCCACGTCCCCGAAAAAGGCAAATTATTTTTTTGCAGCCAGGTATCGTTGGTAATATCGTATTCCCAAACTTTATTTTGTATTGTAAGGGATGCTGTTCTTCCGCCAACTATATAAGCTTTATTATTTATTACAAAACTACTGCAACCCATTCTTCCCGAGTCCGGTATGGGTGCCATGATTTGCCAGGAATTAAAAATCGGGTCGTAGCGCCATAAATCTTTTAAACAAGTATTACTGCAATCTACTCCTCCAAACAAATAACCAAAACCATTGTAAGAAAAAGAACTTGCATACTGTCTTTCATTTCCAATTGGTAAAGAGTTCATGTTTCCCCAAGTTTCTGAACCTCCATCTAATACAAAACCATCAAGCGTACATGTAAAACCGACTTGCATGCCCGTGAGACAATAAGCTTTATTATTTATTACAAATGAAGTTCCATCATCGCGTTGTGTTCCGGGAAAATCACTTATTTGAGTCCAGCCCTGCGAAAAAGCTGTAGTCGATAAAATACCAAGCAAAAAAACAAATGCACTATTCTTCATTATTTGTCGATAAACTAGTCTGCAACGCCCATTGCACCCTTTTATTTTCATTTCTCTTCCATCAAAATTAAAAACATTTGGAGGTTTTGAGTACTTTTACCCAAATTACTTTATGGATTTCTCTGCCTTGCTTTCTAACCTGTTTTCTGTCGAAGGAATGATAAGCCTACTTACGCTTTCTCTACTTGAAATTATCCTCGGTATTGATAATATTATTTTCATTGCAATTGTTGCAGACAAATTACCAGTTAATCAAAAGAAACAGGCTCGTACAACGGGCTTAATTTTAGCAGTGTTTATTCGTGTAGCCCTTTTATTTACTTTAAGTTATCTTTCTACAAACAAAGATGCTCTCTTTCACCTTGGCTCTTATCCTATTACTTTACGCGATTTAATATTTTTTGCCGGTGGTGTTTTTCTTCTTTGGAAAACCTGGGGTGAAATTTGGGAGAAAATAAACGGCCACGATGCTGCCCATGCCCCAAAGATTAAAAAAATCAGCATAGCCAATATTATTTTGCAAATTGTATTAATTGATATAGTTTTTTCTTTTGATTCTATTCTTACCGCTGTAGTTGTGTCCAAAAACATTTTAATTATGAGCAGTGCAGTAATTATCGCCATGCTTATTATGATTTTGTCATCTGGTGCTGTATCGGGTTTTATCAATAAAAATCCGCGCATCAAAATGATGGCGCTGGCATTTTTATTGGTTATTGCCTTTATTCTTCTGGCAGAATCTATGCAGGTGTTTACCGGTTTCCAAATCCCGAAAAGCTATATTTATGTTGCCCTTGGATTTTCTCTATTTGCAGAATCTCTTAATATGTGGGAGAAAAAAAGAAACAAGGGGAAAGAGGAAAGCGATTATTAGAGTGGAAGTAGTTTAAGCAGAAAGATAAACCACTTTCTTAGTATCAAAAAATTCTTCCTTAAAAAACGTTTTTAGTTCGTCTACCACTACTTCCTTTTCAAATGGCTTCAGTTCTTCCTCCAAATCGCCCCCCTTTAAAAAGAAAAAACCATTTGGTAAACCATGATTTCCTTTTCGAATAATACTTTTTCTTACCCACTTTACAAAAATGCTGAGGTCGGTTACAGCTCTACTAACTATAAAATCATATTTATCAACTAATTCCTCGGCTCGAATTTGTTCTGCTCTCACGTTTTTTAATCCCAATGCTGTTGCTACTTCGCGTACTACAGTAATTTTTTTTCCTACTGAATCAACTAAATGAAAATTACTTTCGGGAAATAAAATTGCCAATGGAATTCCGGGAAAACCACCGCCTGTGCCCACATCTAGAACTCTTGTTCCGGATTTAAATGAAATTACTTTTGCAATGCCCAACGAATGTAATACATGCCGAGTGTAAAGCTCATCAATATCTTTTCTCGAAATGACATTTATTTTTTCGTTCCATTCCTTATACAATGGTTCCAGTTGCAAAAATTGCTTTTTCTGCTGTTCGGTTAAATTCGGAAAATAAGAGAAAATAATTTCGGCGCCCGACATTAATAATCCTTGTTTCTTTTTGCTACTTGTAATAGCAGATCTCTTGCTCTGAAAAGTCTGGTTTTAATTGTAGCCACAGGCAAACTAAGGCGTTTAGAAATTTCTTCTACACTTAATTCCTCTAAGTAAAACATTTCTACAATTTCTTTATAGCGCGGTTTTAATTTATCTATTATTTCGTGTACGTGCTCACCGCTCTGTTTTTTTATAAAATCCTCTTCCGGAGTTAGTCCGGTTCCTTTTATTTGTTGATTTAATTCTTCTCCCCCACTTCTATCAATGGGTCTGTCAAGCGAAGTAAGGTTTTCCATTTTTTTCTTACGCAAATAATCAATGGCATTGTTAGATGCTATTTTAAATAACCAGGTACTGAATGCAAATTGCGGAGAATATTGTTGTAAGTTTTTAAACGCCTTTCCAAATGCTTCTATGGTTAAATCCTCGGCATCATCTTTATTATTAACCATACGGTTAAGCATAAAAAACACCGGTTCCCAATACCGCTTCATTAATTCGGCAAAAGCTTTTTGGTCGCCTTGCCCTAAAGCACGATCTACCAACTTTATATCGTATAAAGCTTTTACTGAAAAAAACTTGTCGTCGCTCAATTCTTCCATTTAGTTGTCTTAAAAAACACTTTGTTAAGGTGCCATACAGGATATAAGAATAGCAATAAAAATTCAAACAGCAAAAATCCAGGGGTTAAATCCTTTTCGTCGAGCTTTTGCCCTGCTTTGTAGAACGTAATTGCCTGTAAAATATTTTTAAGAAGAAAAACTGAGGCCGTAACAATTATCCACTGAGGAAGGCAAAATGCAGCTATGGCAATTAACCAAAACAGGTAATTGCCGCCATGTATAAACAGCAAACTGTTTTTAGAAGAACTCGTATAAAGCCCCGAAGTACTTAAATGCCTTGCCTTTTGGCGTGTCCAGTCCGTCATTGTTTTTGCAGGAACCGAGTACGTAAAGCTATTTTTACTTAAAATTACTGCTGTATTCGTTTTATTTGCAGCCTGATTAACAAACAAATCGTCGTCACCGGAAGTAATATGATAATGTGTGGCAAAGCCTTTATTCTTAAAAAACAATTCCTTTTTGTACGATAAATTTCTACCAACGCCCATATAGGCTTTATTTACAAGACCCAATGAAAGATATTGAAGAGCAACCGTAAATGTATCGAACCGAACTAATTTGTTTAAAAAGCCTTTCTCCTTTATATATGGTCCATAACCAATTACAATTTCCTTATTTGAAGTATATCCCAAAGCCATTTCTTTTATCCATTGGTTACTTTGCGGATAACAATCTCCGTCCGTAAATAAAATATGCTCATATTTGGCTCCCTTAATTCCCACCATAAGTGCGAATTTTTTTCCATGCTTATAATATTCATCTTCTTTAATTAAAATAGTTTTTAGACTTGGGAAAATTTTCGTGTACTCTCGCAACACATCTTCCGTGTTATCCCAACTACAATCGTTTACAACTATTACTTCAAAGGTTGGGTAATCCTGCGACAGAATTTTTGGCAAATATTCTGTTAAATTATCCGCTTCGTTCTTAGCACATATAACTACAGATATTGGTGGAAGATTATTTTCGGGTTTTGCCGGTTCTTTATAAAACGCAACCTTACCATATAAAAACAGATACATGCAAATTTGGTACATTGAAATAGCAACGAAAAAAGCGACTATCCAAAAACTTACACTATGTAAATCAATTTCCGGCATTGGCCTCAAAGTTACACGGGAGATGCTAGGCTAATTGTGCTAACTTTGTAAAAAATACACAAAGTAATTAACAATGCCTCAAGTGTTTGTTTTTGATATGGATGGCGTAATTATTGACTCTGAACCACTTTGGAGAATCGCCATGGTAAAGGTTTTCAACTCAAACGGACTGCCGGTTGACGAAGAAACTTGTGCTCAAACCACAGGGATGCGGATTGATGAAGTAATAAAACACTGGAACAAAAAAAATCCATTTACTGATAATGAGACCAAAGTTCAGGCCGATATTGAAGAAGAGCTTTGCAAGCTGATTATAGACCACGGAAAAGCAATGCCGGGTTTTTTACAAGCGGTTGAATTGATAAAAAGTCAGGATAAAAAAATTGCGTTGGCAACTTCCTCTTCAGAAAGATTGGTTGATTGCGTGCTAAACACCTTATCTTTAAAAAATTACTTTTCACACGTACAATCGGCCGAAAAGTTACTTTACGGAAAGCCTCACCCTGAAGTTTTTTTACTTTGCGCCGAGGCTAGTAATCATCATCCTTCAAATTGTGTGGCAATAGAAGATTCTTTAAACGGAATTATTTCTGCTAAAGCGTCAGGAATGAAAGTCATTGCCGTGCCGGAAGAAAAAAATTGGAACAACCCAAAATTTGCTGTTGCCGATTTACTGTTGAAATCCCTTGAAGATTTTAATTTACAAACTATTGAAAAAATAAACCGCATCTAATTGAAATTTACTTTACAACATAAAGATCCGTCCTCCAACGCTCGAGCAGGTTTAATTGAAACTGCGCATGGAAAAATTGAAACTCCTATTTTTATGCCGGTTGGTACGGCTGGAACTGTGAAGGCAGTACATCAACGTGAATTGAAAGACGATATTAAGGCACAAATTATTTTAGGAAATACATATCATCTTTATTTGCGTCCCGGAATTGATGTAATAGAAAAAGCCGGAGGATTACATAAATTTAATGGTTGGGATAAGCCATTGCTTACAGACAGCGGAGGATATCAGGTTTTTTCATTGGCAAATCAAAGAAAAATTACAGAAGAGGGCGCGGTTTTTAAATCTCACATCGATGGTTCTTCCCATTTATTTTCTCCTGAACGGGTAATGGACATTGAGCGCAGCATTGGTGCGGATATAATGATGGCGTTTGATGAATGCACTCCGTATCCTTGCGAAGAAGAATACGCAAGAAAATCGATGCACATGACGCATCGTTGGTTAGACAGGTGTGTAAGTCACTTTACTAATACGCCCGATAAATACGGGTTCGAACAAACACTTTTTCCAATTGTGCAGGGAAGCGTATATAAAGATTTAAGAAAACAGTCGGCTGAATATATTGCTTCGAAAAATTTAGAAGGAAATGCCATTGGAGGATTATCGGTGGGAGAACCTGCCGAGATGATGTATGAAATGACTGAAATGGTTTGTGCTATTCTTCCGGCAGATAAACCACGTTACTTAATGGGTGTTGGTACACCAATAAATATGTTAGAGTGTATTGCTTTAGGAATTGACATGTTTGATTGCGTAATGCCAACGCGCAATGCGCGGCACGGGTTGCTTTTTACCCGCAACGGAATTATTAATATCAGAAACGAGAAATGGAAAACAGATTTTTCATTACTGGATGAAGAAAGTGATTGCTTTGCAGATACACAATATACTAAAGCCTATTTACGACACCTTGTACATTGTGAGGAAATCTTGGGCGCACAAATTGCGAGTCTGCATAACTTACATTTTTATTTATGGTTAGTTGGTGAAGCGCGGAAAAAAATCATTGAGGGCACATTTGCTTCGTGGAAAAACGAGATGGTAATTAAACTAGGGCATCGCCTTTAACCACAGATTTTCACAGATTGTTTAGCTCAGTGTTTATTTGGATTACTGCTTTGAAAAAATACTATTTCATACTATTTCTGTTTTGTTTTGGCATAAACAACCTTTGCTTTGCACAAACTAAAAATTTCCGTTCTATTAGTAAATACGAGAAACGCTGGGCATTCTTTCATCCTTGCGCTGCCTGCAAAATAAAAAAGCACCAAGGGGAAATGTATTCGGTTTATAACAATGTAAAGAGCCAGAGTTTACTCGATACATTTAGCAATGGAGGAAAATTAGATGCGTTTCGTCACGCATTTGCAATGGCTTACTTTTCAAAATACGTTGCAGTTAAAAAATTACGCAAACTGGGGGTGGCCCATGAAAAAGGAAATTATTTGCAGTTCAAAAATGGCAAAAGCGAAGACGGAGAATTACCGGATTCACTCTCTTCAGTAATGGATTTAAAAAACAATGAGGTTGGTTTTTCTTTTGAGAAAGATGTAAAAAAAGTACCTGCCATTGAACTTGAGGGGATGATTCTACAAAGAATAATGGCGGGAGGGGTATTTATTATTAAAAGAAACAATTTAGGTGCTTATGTAGACTGCGACGGAAACATTATTCCTCCGGAAAAGTTAAAAGGAAGGTGGAATATTCCTAAATGTATAACCGCAACAACCTCTATTAAATAATTCTCTACTTCTTACTGTATTTTTCACAAATAGTCATCCACTCTTGAGCTGTGATTTTTCCGCTTAGTTCTCCGATGAGCTTATAAGGTATATCATCCATTTTTTTAAAACGGATACAGCCTTTGCCCATATCTAATTTTGTTTTGCAATGTTTTGGGTATTCTTTTACGAACCAGTCAAGTAGTTTTTTACTTGCGTACACTCCCATATGGTGAAGCGCTATGAAGTTTTTCTGTGAACCAAGATTCATAAATGGTAATGGCAATTCAGGATTGCAATGATAGCCCCTGGGGTATAAAGAAAGAGGAATTACATACCCAATCATTCCATAACTAATTTCTTCTTTAAATCCTTTTGCAATGTTTTTAAGAATAACTTTTCTTAATTCAAGGATGGCTTTTTTTCTGTCTTCGGAAAGTACGTCAATATATTCTTTTACGGTTTTTGCTTTTGACTGCATCCCCTATTTCTTTATTTTAATATGCCCCCAGTTTTCTCCGGATTTTATTCTGTACAAATGCATTTCGCTAATGCCGAATTGTTTTGCAATTAGTCTTAACGGCATTTTACGATTAGGATTGAGTATTCTTCTTTTTATTTCAGTAGCTTTTGCCACAGTTAAAATTCGTCCATCCGATTTTATATTATGTCGTATGGTTTTTTTTCTTCCCTCAATTACCGCCGGACTTTTCTTATTGTGCTCTATCATTTCGGCTTGTGTTGCCCATTTCAAATTCTTCACAAGATTATTTCCGCTATTATAATCCAGGTGCAAAACATAAGTCTTACTTTTTGATTTTGTTCTGATAAAATATTCAGCAACAAGTCTGTGAATAAAAAGAGTTTTATGTTTTACCTTGCCTTTTTCCATAATTCTGTATGGATGTGCCCAATACCCGTCGATTTCTCCTCCTTTTAAAAGTCGGCCATCAACCATTTTCTTTTCGAAACTTAAAAACCTTCCCTGATTAGAAATGGCATATCGTTTTTGTAATGATTTGTGAACTTTAATTTCTTTCCACTTCTCGTTTTTATAAAATTTTATCATGTTTTTCTTTGTTTTTTGTGTTTTATAGAACTCCGTTTGTTCCTGCGCCGTTAGTAATAATTATTCAAATATACTGTTTTTTATAAAATAAAAAGCATTTGGAAAGTTTTCCAAATGCTTTTTAAAACTAAAAAAGAAAATTAATTTTTTACAATACGCTTAATGGTGGTTGTGTTATTTGTTGTAATCTGTACAAAATAAATTCCCGCTTCCTGCTTAGTTAAATCAATGTTGTGATTTTCGTTTGTCTGTGTAAACGTTTCGCTATACACTTCCTGTCCGATAGCCGATAGAACTTTCACACTGACTTTTCCTGAAACAGGGCTTGTAAAGTTTATTGTAAGGTTTCCGCTGGTTGGATTTGGGTAAACCGAAAAATAACTTTCTGCGTTATTCATTCCGGTTGTTCTGTTATTTGTAATGTTTGATTTAGATTTTATAATTGCAACTTGTGTTCCGTTGTTTCCATAACGCATGGTTGGTGTACAATTAAATCCGGTTGCATCTATACGCCAGTTAGCTATTGTTTGATATGTGCCGTAATTTGGATCATTTAATATTGTTGTATTTCCTGACACCGTTCCTACAACAACATAAATATTGTTATTTGCATTATCGCGACGCAGAATGAAGTTTGCTACAGGGGTTGCTTGTCCTTCTACATTATACGTATTCCATGAAAAAGTTCCGGTTTGTAAATCAACAAAATAAACAGAGGTGTGATATGGGCTAAGCAGGCTGTAATTTCCACAGGTATCGCGTAGCTGTAATTTGTATCTGTAAAAACCAATATTAGGGTCTCCGTTAGCAGGGCCAATCAACCGATTTGTATCAGCAAACATGCTTAAAGAATCTTTTGAAACAGCTCCTACGCGTACATATATATTTGTAGAAACCTCTCTGTAAACTATAAAGCTATCCATGTTCGTGTAAATTGTTTTATCCCAAAAAACAATGTTGTTTATTGACATGCTGTCGGTAGTTACCATACAAATATTTGGTATTGGCACAAGAACAACATTAACTGTTGCGGTAGCCGAGCCAACGCATTCTCCGGTTCCACCCTGTAGTGGATCTCCACCGGCTAAAGTATAGGCTGTATTTACTGTTGGGTTTACGTTTGCCGTACTTGTATTAACACTGCCTGCGTTAGCGCTCCAGGTATAGTTTGTAGCGCCTGAACCGCTCAATACCGTACTACTTCCTGAACAAATATTTGCTGCCCCGCTAATACTTATTGTAGGCGTTGGCGTAACTGTTACTGTAACTACTGCGCTTCCTGTACAAACTCCATTAGCTTCTGTTAAAGTATAACTTTCGGTTGACGTTGGGGTTACAAGTTCTGTTTGACCCGATCCACCCGAACTCCATGTATAAGAGCCTGCCGTACTTCCGCTTAATGTTGTGTTTTGTCCCGAACATATTGCCATTATTCCATTTACAATTACCGTAGGTGTTGCCGTTACGTTTACAATTGCATCATTGTTTGAAATACAATTGCCGTTAGCTCCTGTTAAAGTATATATAGTGCTTGTTACGGGGCTAACACTTACGGTACTTGTATTGACTCCGCCGGGCATCCAAGTATAGGAGCCCGCTGTTCCTCCTGTTAAAATTGTGCTTGTGCCCGAACAAATATTAACATTTCCGGTTATGGTTATTGTTGGGGTAGCCGTTACGGTAACTGTTGCAACTGCGGTTGCTGTACAAACTCCATTAGCTTCTGTTAAAGTATATGTTGTTGTGCCTACTCCCGGAGATACAAATTCAAATTGATTAGTTCCACCTGAGCTCCAAGAATATGTTTGAGCACTTGTTCCGCTTAAACTTGTTCCCATACCTGAACAAATTGAAAGATTTCCGCTAATGCTTGTGTTTGGTGCGCCATTTAATAAAACAGAAATATTGCTTCCATTATAATTACAGGTTACCAAATCTTTTTTTCCATTACCATCCAAATCAGTAGCAATAACGCCAAATGGATGTAATCCTGCGTCGTAACCGGTAGAAGAACCAAAGTTTCCCGTTCCATCGCCAATCATAACCCAAAGTTCCATTGGGTCGTTATAATCTCCAATCACAAGATCAAGTTTAGTATCTCCGTCAAGGTCGGCTGTGGTTATTGCATTAGGGCTTGTTCCAACAGCAAAAAGAGCTGGAGCAGAAAAGACTCCAGTGCCGTTACCTGTTAATATAGATACGCTGCCAATATAATTAGCCGTTGCTAAATCTAGTTTTGAATCCCCGTTAAAATCTCCGCTACATACCTGATAAGGTTGAGAGGTCGTGCCTGTCGAATAGATAACAGGTGTGCTAAAACTGCCGACTCCTACACCTACCAATATAGATATATTGTCTGACCCATTAACTGTAACTAAATCTATTTTTGAATCTCCATTAAAATCGCCTATAATAATTTGACGTGGATTGCTTCCGGACGTAGAATAATTAACCGGTGCAGTAAAACCGCCCAGACCATTACCAAAAAGTGTTGATACGTTACTTGTTGAATAATTGGCTGTAGCTAAATCAATGTTGCCGTCTCCATTAAAATCGGCGCTGACAACTGAAACGGGGCCGGTAGGAACGCTATAACTAGTAGCTGGCCCAAAACCACCACTACCATTTCCTAATAAAATAGCCACTTTGTTTACACCGCTAAAACCAAGGGTTACCGCAAGGTCTGCGTTACCATCATTATTAAAATCTGCACTGCAAATTCCTTGTGGTCCGTTACCCACGGTAAATGTGGTTGCTGCGCCAAATCCACCTGCCCCATTTCCTAATAATACCGATATATTATTGGGGCTCCAGTTAGCGGTTGCTATATCCTTTTTTCCATCATTATTAAAATCTGCATAGCAAAGAAAATTAGGCGTAGTATTTGTGCTGAAATTTGTTGAAGGACTTAAACACAATTGGGCGTTTACAGCTAACGATGACAATCCGCAGGCGACAATAAGTAATAGTTTTTTCATGGCGATAGTTTTAGATTTGTAAATATATATAATTTTTTTAATTCATGGTTATACCCTTGTTAGTTTAGAGGTAAATAAGTGTTTTCACGTATTTTGAAGCGCTTTTTAATTGGGAAATTATCCTACATGCTTTTCTTCAGCAAATTTTTCAAACTTACTTTTTCTCCAATGATGGCAGAAAGCTTATCAATATTTACACGTTCTTGTTTCATGGAGTCGCGATCACGGATAGTAACCGTATTATCTATTACAGATTGTTGATCAACGGTGATGCAATAAGGAGTGCCAATCGCGTCTTGCCTGCGATATCGTTTTCCAATATTGTCTTTTTCTTCGTACATACAAACATGATCAAATCGCAACGCGTTCATTATTTGCATTGCTTTTTCGGGCATTCCATCCTTTCCCATTAATGGAAAAATGGCCACTTTTATAGGGGCAAGTGCTGCCGGCAAAGCTAAAACAACTCTATCTGTGCCGTCATCCAATTTTTCTTCTTTGTATGCGGATGACATAATTGCTAAAAACAATCTATCTAAACCTACCGAAGTTTCTACAACATACGGAACGTAACTCTCATTTATTTCCGGATCAAAATACTGTAATTTTTTTCCCGAAAACTGTTCGTGCTGTTTTAAATCAAAATCTGTCCTGCTGTGAATTCCCTCTAACTCTTTGAACCCAAACGGAAATTCAAATTCTATATCACAAGCCGCATCGGCATAGTGCGCTAATTTTATGTGGTCGTGAAAACGATATTTTTTTTCTGAAATTCCCAATGCCTTATGCCAATTCAATCGGGTTTCTTTCCATTTCTCGTACCATTCTTTTTGCGTTCCGGGACGAATAAAAAATTGCATTTCCATTTGTTCAAATTCGCGCATGCGAAAAATAAATTGGCGCGCTACAATTTCGTTTCTAAACGCTTTTCCTGTTTGCGCAATACCAAACGGAATTTTCATGCGTCCTGTTTTTTGTACATTTAAAAAATTTACGAAAATTCCTTGCGCTGTTTCGGGGCGCAAATAAATTGTACTTGCTTCTTCGCTAACCGAACCAAGTTGTGTTGAAAACATTAAATTAAACTGGCGCACATCGGTCCAGTTACGACTGCCGCTTACCGGACAAACAATTTCGCAGTCGACAATAATTTGTTTTACCTCAGCTAAATTATTTTCGTTAAGTGCGGTTTTAAAACGGTTATTTATTTCGTCAATCTTTTTTTGATTTTCTAAAACACGTGCGTTTGTTGTACGAAACATTGCTGCATCAAAATTTTCGAAGCGCTTGGCTGCTTTTTCGATTTCTTTTTCGATTTTGTTTTCAATTTTCGCAACATGTTCTTCTATTAAAACATCGGCGCGGTATCTTTTTTTACTGTCTTTGTTATCAATAAGCGGGTCACTAAAAGCATCTACGTGCCCACTTGCTTTCCAAACTGTAGGATGCATAAAAATGGCGGCATCAATCCCTACAATATTTTGATTCATTTGTACCATGCTCTGCCACCAGTATTGACGAATATTGTTTTTTAAAAGGGTACCGTTTTGACCGTAATCATAAACGGCGCTTAACCCATCATAAATTTCGCTGCTTTGAAATATAAATCCATATTCTTTTGAGTGAGAAATCAGGTTCTTAAATAAGTCTTCCGGTTGGTTCATGGGGGCAAAAGTACTATTATTTAAAATGTAGTTAAAACCTTCGGTGGTTTTGCTAATTAATATACGTGTTAACACTTAGTGTATGTGTTTATTTTTTTGTACTTTAGCTGTCCCTTAATCTTAAAAAAAAACACCATGAAAAAAACTCTACTACTTTTATTATTAGCTTTTTGTTTTACTGAAAACAAAGCCCAAGTTTTAAATACTGCTTTTTGCCAAACTAACGGGTCTGTTTACGCGGTTGCTATAGATTCAGTTAACAACACTGTTTACATTGGTGGAAGTTTTACAAGCGTATGCGGGCAGCCAAGAACAAGATTGGCCGCAATGAACTTAACAACAGGTGCCCTTCGTCCGTGGAATCCAACTGCGAACAACGATGTGCGCACTATGTATGTCCACAAAAATGCACTTTATATTGGAGGAATGTTTACGCTTATAAGTGGTTCAAGCCGTATAAATGGTGCAAAATTTTATATCCCTTCGGGAACTTTAACTTCCTGGGCCCCGGCCATAACTACCCCTTTTATTGTTTACAGCATAGCCGCGAAAGATAATAAAGTTTACTTGGGCGGAAGTTTTTTGCTTACTATTGGAACGGGCCAGAACTTATGTGAGCTGGATACTTCAAATGCATCAGCCACCGCTTGGCCGGCCGCTCTTCTTAACGGAACAGTTTATTCAGTAGCTGTTGATGGAAATTCTTTATATGTTGGTGGTACTTATACAAATATTGGTTCCTCAGGAATAAATTATATTTCAAAATTTTATTTAGGGACAGGCGTTCCTACACTAACCTCTTGGGATGTTTTGGCAGATCAATTTGTAACTTCTGTTTTGCCAATGGGAGACAATGTTTATATTGGTGGTAAATTTGCATTTTTTAATGGCATTCCCAGGATAAGCATTGCTTGTGCTGACAGTTCTACAGCCGTTCCAACCGGTTGGGACCCGGGATGTGATGGTCAGCCAAACAAACTTATATACAGAAATGGTGTTATTTATGCGCTTAGTAACTCGTTTAGTCTTATTGGTGGCAAGGCCCGTAATTTTATTGGGGCTGTTGATGTAACAACCGGTGTGGCAACGCGCTGGGAAGTATTTGCTGGGTCTTCTTTATATGATTTTGCAACTACCTCTTCACAAATATATATTGGTGGGGCAATGAATTCAATTTTGGGCCAACCACGTAATAATTTTGCAGTTGTTTGTATTAATCCAATTGATACAATTTCAAACGCGCCTGTTGGAATAACATCTGTGTGCAATGGCGCAAGCGGCGTAACTTATTCCATTTCTCCTGTTAATGGAGCCACGTCCTATGTTTGGGGCTATACAGGAACAGGCGCAACAATTATTGGTACTTCCAATTCTATTACCGTAAATTTTTCTGCAGGAGCAACCAGTGGTAATTTAACTGTGCAGGCCATCAACAACTGTGAAAGTTCTAATTCGTTATCGATTCCCATTAACACCTATACTTTCACAACAACTGTTTCTCCTATTACAAATAACATTGTCTGCGGAGATTCTGTTGACATTACTTCTTCCAATAATTATTTAGGTGTGGGTAGTGTGTCATATTCGTGGGTGCCTGTAGCAGGATTAAACGCAACAAATGTTTATAAAGTAACTTCCGGTGTAAAAACAACAACAGCGTATACGCTTACAGTAACTTCTACAGAAGGATGCGTTGCTACCGATAATACAACTATTACTGTTTCTCCAATAGCAATTACTTTAAGCAGCAGCACACCAAATATTCTTTGCAGCACAAAAGATTCTCTTTTTGCAATAAATAATTATGCTGGCCCCGGCGTTGTTACTTATACCTGGTCTCCGGCAGCAAGCTTAAATTTATCTAATCCTTCTAAACCCATTGCCAATCCGGTTGTTAGTACAAATTACACTCTTACAGGAAGCGCAGCAGGCGGATGTCTTGCGGCTCCACAAACAATCTTCGTTACAGTAGACCCAATTACACTTACCCCGGGCGCAAGTCCGGCTACAATTGTATGCGGTAATACTTCAAGTCTTTCTGTTTCCGATAATTATCCCGGGACCGGTTCTATTACATATACATGGTCTCCCGCAGGAGATTTAAGCAACGCAAATATTGCAAACCCGGTTGCAAGCCCAACCATTAGTACTGTTTTTTCAGTAGACATTACTACAACTGAAGGTTGTCAGTCATCGGGTAATATTGCCATACTTGTTAATGCGTTGCAAGTTTTCACTGCCGGGCTAATTAACACAACTTGCGGTAATCCGGTTACATTAAGTACCAACAATAATAGCGGTAATGTGAATTTAGTTTATTCGTGGAGTCCGACCGGAGGATTAAGCAACGGTACTGTTGCCAGCCCTATTGCAAATGTTGGTACTACAACTATATTTACAGTAACAATGTCTTTGCCAAGTACAGGTTGTGCATCGGCAGAAGCGGTTGATACGGTTAAAATTTCTCCTCCCGCAATGCCTGCTATTTGTACGGTATCAACTGACAGTACTTCTACCTACAATATTATTTATTGGGATAAAACTCCTTATCTGTCAACAGACAGTTTTGTAATATACAGGGAGGTTACAACAAACACCTATGCTCAAATTGGTGTGGTTTCGCACGATTCCACAAGTCGTTTTGTTGACAATATGCAGCTAATTGGTCCCGCTAACGGAAATCCGAATATTGGAACCTACCGTTATAAAATTGCGGTGAAAGACTTTTGCGGCAACATAAGCGGAAAAAGTCCATATCACAACACTGTATATTTTGTAGACAATCAAACAGGAACTTTTACCTGGAATCTTTACGCAGTAGAAAGTCAAACAGTTACTCCGGTAACACAATTTGATTTGGAACGTGATAATTTAAATAATGGTGTGTGGGCTGTGGTTGGAAGTGTTGCCGGAACGCAAACAACTTTAAATGATCCCAATTATAATACTTACCAAGCTATTGCAAACTGGCGCGTTCAGGCCCTGGGCTTTAACTGCACACCAACTTTTAGGGAATCTACCGGAACAAGCGCAGCTATTATTAAATCTAAATCTAATATTACAAACAACCGCACAACAGGAATAAAAAATTCGGAAAATACTTTTTCTGTGTATCCAAATCCAACCAATGGAACGCTGGTTGTTTCGTTTGGTAATTCTTCAACAGGGAAAACTTTGATAAAAGTTATTTCCATGTTAGGTGAAGTGGTTTATAGCGAAACCGTAAATGTTGTAACAGATAAACACACTGTAGAATTAAGCAAATACGAAAGCGGAACTTACATTGTGCAAATAACTACCGGCAACAGCACGATTACAAAACGAATTATTAAGAATTAAAAAGGAAATAAAAAATCCCGTCATGCAAATTGCGTGACTGGATTTTTTATTTCATAACTACCTTATCTCGGCTACGCTGAACATGATGACATTGTTATCCTGAGCGCGTTGAAGGATTATTTTCCGGACTTTTTATTATATCCGAGAAAGGTTAAAATCTCGTCGCTTAGGTCATATTTAGGGTTTGCATAAAGCATCATCATGTCGCTTGCTTTATCAAAAATAATGGCAACGCTTTTCTTTTCGGCAACTGTTTTAACTGCATTATAAACTTTGTCCTGAATGGGTTTTACAAGTTCCATTCTCTTCTTAAATAAATCTCCATCCACGCCAAAACGCTGCTTTTGCAAATCTTTTGCTTCCTTCTCGCGATTAATTATTTCATTCTCGCGTTTTTTACGCAAATCATCGGTAAGTAAAATTTGTTCTGCCTGGTACGCTTTATACAGTTTGTCAATTTCAGAATATTTTACTTCGATTTCTTTTTGCCAATCGCCGGATGCTTTATCAAGCTCTGCTTTAGCGGCTTTATATTCCGGAATTTGATTTAAAATATATTCGGTATCAACATACCCCATTTTTTGTGCAAAAGAAATACTTGTAAGTGCAAAAAATCCCGCGAAAATTAAAATTGCTTTTTTCATTTTGATGTTTTTATTATTTCGTATTTATTTATTACAACTCTCCTAAACTTGCGCCAATGGTAAAGTGAAATTGTCCTTTACCATTTCCTGTACTCGGGTTGTAGGGCAGGTTATCAAAGCCCCAACCATAGTCAAGTCCCAGCAACCCAAACATAGGAAGAAAGATTCTTACCCCTACTCCTGCGCTGCGCTTTACATTAAACGGATTAAAGTCTTTATATTTTTGTTCTGCGTTTCCGGCTTCTGCAAAAGCTAGTGCATAAATAGTTGCTTGTGGATTAAGTGAAACAGGATAACGAAGCTCCATGGTATATTTAGAAATAATTGCATTCCCTCTTCCGTCAACTCCCGAAATAGAATTATCACTGTATCCGCGAAGAGCAATAATTTCTCTTCCATCAAGCGAGTATCCCGTTAATCCGCTTCCGCCCATATAAAATCTTTCGAAAGGAGCAACCCCAACTTTTGGATTGTACATTCCTAAAATACCAAAACCATAACTGGCGCGCAAAATTAAGTTGTGTGCTTCCTTTCCGTCTGGGGCCTTTTGATTGGTAAGTTGCATATACCAGTGCGTAGTAAATTTATATTTTTGGTACTCGAGCATATTATACTTTTCACCGGGTGTTAAAGTAGAATAATCTCTTCCGTTAATGAGCGACCACGGCGGCGTTAGTACGGAGGTTAGGCTGATTGTGGAGCCGCCCGTTGGAAAAATTGGATTTCCCTGTAATGAATTTCGGCTGATATTAAATGTTGTTTTTAAATTATTGGCAAATCCCGACTGAAACAAAAATACATTAGCTTGATGTAAAGTATAGTATGAATATGTCTCCTCTAGATATATTTGAAAATAATCGTCGGGCCATTTTAATCTTTTGCTAAATCCAATCGTTGCTGTTGTTGAGGTCATAAATGACGCCCTAGGATTCATTTTCTTTTCTCCATCAACCTTAATAAGCCTTGGTGTAACGCCGTTAAAATTTTGCACGTTATGGTAGGCGGCAACCGTAAGTGATTGTGGTTTTTTTCCACCTAACCATGGTTCTGTAAACGCTATATTGTATCCTTGATAGTATACCCCGTTACTCTGCGCACTAATACTTAGTCGCTGCCCATCACCCGACGGGAGTGGTGACCACGAATCTTTTTTGAAGAAATTTCTTGCCGAAAAATTATTAAATGTAACGCCCAGTGTTCCTATAACCCGGCCTCCGCCCCATCCGCCAGATAGAGAGATTTGATCGTTTGGTTTTTCCTCTACCTGATATTCTATATCAACCGTTCCGTCGGCCGGATTTGGTTTTGGCGTAACGCCCATTGTTTCCGGATTAAAATATCCTAATTGCGAAAGCTCTCGTTGTGTTCTTACCACATCAGATCGCCTGAATAATTGCCCGGGCCGCGTGCGTATCTCGCGTAAAATAACATGGTCGTTTGTTTTTGTATTCCCCGTAACTGTAACACGATTTATAATTGCCTGCTTGCCTTCATACATCCTGATTTCTAAATCTATTGAATCGTTTTCAACATTTACTTCTGCCGGGCTTATCTGAAAAAATAAATATCCGTCATCCATATAAAGAGAGCTTATATCATACCCACTCGGGTTCATATTTATTTTTTGATCGAGCGTTGTCTGATTAAAAACGTCTCCTTTTTTTATTCCCAAAATTGTATCCAGTTGTCCGCTGCGGTATTTTGCATTTCCCATCCAGGTAATGTTGCGGAAATAATATTTTCTTCCTTCATCAATGGTAATATCAATTTTTACACGATTATGTTTTACGTAATAGGTTGTGTCTTTTATAATACGGGCATCGCGGTACCCAAGGGTTAAATATTTATCGAGAAGCCGCGGCTTATCTTTATCCAGATTTTCTTCCAAATATTTTCCGCTCCTAAAAAGATACCAGGCAAAAGATTTTGACTCTTTCATGTTTCGCCGAAGTTTCCCATCTGTTACAACCAGGTTCCCAATTATCTCTACTTTTTGTATGCGTACTTTTTTTCCTTTGTCAACATACACAAGAAGGTCAACCCTGTTTTTCATTTTTTTTGAAGGCTCGGTTTTTACAGTGACGTTAACTTTAGTATATCCGTCATTCACGTAAAAATCTTTTACCGTGTTATTTACGCTGGCTAATAGCTGGTCAGTTAAAATTCTTCCTGCGGCAAGGCGTAGTTTGTTTTTAAAATCTTCAGCTTCCTTTTTCTTTGTGTCTCCACGAAAACCAAGTCCTCCCATTCTCGCTTTTTCAGCTAAAATAATTCTGAGATAGATTGCATCTCCAACAATTTTATCTACATTAATTTGTATGTCGTCAAAAAATCCTTGCTTCCACAATGCTTTAATTGCGTCGGAAAATTTTTCTCCCGGCACTTTTAATTTAACGCCCTCTATTAATCCTGATACTAATAACAGAACGCGCTGATCAAGTGTTGTAACTCCTTCTATGGTTGTTTTGGCAATTGTATATTCTTTAGGGTTGTCGTAGTCTATTTTATCATCCTGCCCTATAACAATAGGCTCTGTTTGTGCGGTTGCTCCTACAAAAAGAAAAAACAAAATAAGTATTGATAGGATTTTCTTCAAGTTGTTTATGCTGTATGTTTGATTTGTTCTCCGGTTTTGCCAAAGCGGCGTTCGCGTTGCTGGTAACTTATTATTGCTTTATAAAAATCTTCTCTTCTGAAATCTGGCCACAAAACATCTGTAAAATAAAACTCTGCATATGACAATTGCCACAATAAAAAATTACTGATGCGATGCTCTCCGCTTGTTCGTATCATTAATTCAGGGTGCGGCATTCCCGCTGTAGAAAGATGTGATTCGAAAACCTGCTCATTAATTTTTTCGGAGGAAATTCTTCCTTGTTTTACTTCCTCTGCAATTTGTTTTACTGCGTTTAAAATTTCCCATTTAGACGAGTAGCTCAGCGCCAAAACCAAATTGAGCCGTGTGTTTTTTGCAGTTTCGTTCATAGCATCCTTAAGTTGTTGCTGGCATTTTGCGGGCAAGCTTTTTATATCTCCAATTGCCAATAAACGAATATTGTTCTTGTTTAGTGTGGGGGTTTCGTCGTAAATTGTTTTAATTAACAATTCCATTAACGCTTGCACTTCGTCGGCAGGTCGTTTCCAATTTTCGGTACTAAAAGCATATACGGTGAGATACTCAACGCCCAGCTCAGCCGCTGCTTCTACGGTATCTTTAACAGATTTAACTCCGTTTTGGTGTCCGAAAATACGTGATGCTCCTTTTGTTTTGGCCCAGCGCCCATTGCCGTCCATTATAACAGCAACGTGTTTTGGTAATTTTTGTAGGTCTATTTGATCTTTTACGCTTTTCACTTTTTGGGTGAGCGAAGGTACTAATAATTAGCTTATTTCCCCGGTTTTAACTCTTGTTATGAAATTGATTCATTTTGCTTAAAAAAGTAATCTTTAAAACTTCGGCGCGTTGCTTGGCCAGCTCCGCTTTTTCGCCTTCAAAAAAATCATTTATGGTTTGTGTAAAGTGCAAAAGCCACCTATCAAAATGTATTTCGTTAATTTTTAATTGTGCGTGTTTATCAAAAACATTGCCGGTATATCCCGGTTTGTCCAATAAAATAAAATTCCAGAAGGCTATCATACGCGGAAAATGGTGGGCAAAGTCTATGGCCACAAAATGCGGAGCTAGCAACTCATCTTCTAGCACCCTTGAGTAAAATGTTTTTACTAAAAACTCAACACGTTGCTCTGTATTAATGTCGGGAAGGGTTTTATCCATACTTGGCTTTTAATAATTCGACGAATGACCTGACAAATCTCTGTAAAATTCCTTTATATTGTGCGCTGATTAAGATATGCGGACAGTTTTATTTATATCCCTTGGGGTGTTTTTATTTAGTTTTTTCTCTTGTACAGATGAGGGAAAGGGAATGAATTCATCAACCCCGCTGTTTATTGCTCCAAAAAAAGTGGTCTCCGCGCCTACTTTTCGGACAGAATTGATGGAAAAAGCGAGGATTCTCGATTCAATTTTTAGCCGCCAAAGCCAGCTTGGATATTTTAATGGATCTGTTGCTATTTCTTATCACGACACCTTATTGTATCAAAAATCGTTTGGAATAGAAAACATCCGTACCAAGAAAAATCTGTGTAACGAATCCGTTTTTCAGTTAGCCTCAATAAGTAAAATGTTTACAGCTATTGCTGTTTTAAAATTAGTTGAGCAAAATAAACTTTCGTTAAAAGACCCGATACAAAATTATTTCCCTGATTTTCCCTATTCGGGAACAACCGTTGAGCATTTACTTACGCACAAAAGCGGACTGCCTAATTATTTATACTTCTATTATCAATACGGAAAAAACGACTCCATTCCATTTACAAATCAACGCGTTTTAGAACTTATGCAAACACATAAGCCCCTACCCTATTTTAAACCGGGACGACGTTTTATGTATAGTAACACGAATTATGTTTTACTCGCATTGTTAGTAGAACAACTTTCGGGGCAGCAATTTCGAAATTTTGTAAAACATGAAATTTTTGATAAAAGCGGCATGAAAAACACTTCTTTTTTTCATCCGCTTGATACATTAAAAAATCAAACTTTTGCTTTTGATTACCGTAAACGACAAGTTGGAACCGACCTTTTTGATGGTGTTTTTGGGGACAAAGGAATTTACTCAACAACTAATGATATGCTTCTTTTTTCTCAGGCCTTGTTTTCAGGACAAATTATTTCCTCCGTAAATCAGGCGACAAAACCAAGAGTTTATACTAAATATGGTCAGTTTTATGGATATGGTTTTCGAATAAACCCCAATATGGGCGACACTATTGTGTTCCATAACGGATGGTGGCACGGATTTAGAACTGCTTTTCATTATCGGAAGGCAGATAAAACCACGATAATCGTTTTAAGTAACCGAATGGATAAAACAGCTTATCAAACTTGGAAACTTTTTGATGTGCTTGACAAAAAACAACGAACCACAACCGAAATTATAGCCGGAAGTTATAACGAATAAAAATCTCATTCCTCTGCCAATTATGCCCTTTTATCTGTCAAAAAAATTACCTCGAGGTGCAAAAAGCGCTAAATGGCTAATAAATATTTGCCACTTAAAATTTTTAAGTAATTTAAACCTCTCTTTTTTATTGTGGTAAAATTTATTTTCAAAAAAATAGCGTACGGGTTTTTGGTGATGCTTGGCGTTATTACCTCTATCTTCTTTTTATTTAACGTACTCCCCGGAGATCCCGCAACCGTACTACTTGGGCAGCGGGCTAATAAAGAAGCTGTAGAGGCAATTAATCGTGATTTAGGTAGGGATAAGCCAATTGTAACGCAGTATTTCATGTACCTAAACGATTTATCTTTTGTTTCTTTTCATAATTCAGAGGACAAACACAGTGCGTTTTATCTCGACAAAGAAAAATATTCGTATACACACCTTCTTAATTTTGGAGAAAATACTTGTATGGTAATGAAGGCTCCATACTTCAGGCGATCGTATATTTCTAAACGAAAAGTTTCAGAAATAATTTTAGAAACGCTTCCCGAAACTACTGTGCTTGCGGTAAGTTCAATTGTTGTTGCAACAATCTTAGGTGTTTTTCTTGGGATAATTGCGGCCATAAAAAAGGATACATTTTTTGATAGATTGGCCCTGGTACTTTCTGCCCTTGGAATGTCGGCCCCCTCGTTTTTCTTCGGCGTAATTATTGCCTGGCTATTTGGATATGTTTTAGATGATATAACGGGACTCTCACCCGTTGGTAGCCTATACAGCATTGATGTATGGGAAGGAGAAAAACTGGATTTAAAAAACCTGATTCTGCCTACCGTTACGCTCGGCATGCGCCCTTTGGCTATTATTGTACAACTAACAAGAAGTTCTTTGCTGGACGTTTTGTCGCAAGACTACATACGAACGGCGCGCGCCAAAGGACTAACCTTTTATAAAGTAATTATTAAACACGCGCTTAAAAATGCACTTAATCCTGTTGTTACTGCTGTTTCAGGTTGGTTTGCGGGTTTAATGGCGGGAGCAGTTTTTGTTGAAATTATCTTTAGTTGGAAAGGAATTGGTTACGAAGTTTTTGAAGCATTAACTAAAAATGATTTACCTGTTGTAATGGGCGCAACGCTGGTTTTTGCTACTTTTTTTGTTGTCATAAATATTTTTGTTGATATTATTTACGGACTTCTTGACCCCCGTATTCGGGTTAAATAATTTTCTTCCTGAAAACAGTTAAACATTTATTTACTTTGCCACAACGTAAATATGGTATTTAGCAGCATATTATTTCTCACCTTATTTCTTCCTCTTTTTCTGCTTTTATATCATCTCGTGCCCCGGCAATTCAAAAACATTTTTATTCTTCTTTCCAGTGTGCTTTTTTACAGCTGGGGCGCCCCAAAATTTATTTTTGTTGTTTTGTGTACAACTTTTCTAGACTTTTATTTAGTACAGTTTATGTACCAGTCGCAGAAAGCGTCAAAAAGAAAATTATTGCTGGTCGCTTCGCTTATTCTTAATTTAGGGTTGCTTGTTTATTTTAAGTACTGCGGTTTTTTTGTAGAAAACATAAATCATTTATTATCCGTATTTGGTGGAGGAAAAATAGAGTGGACAAAAATTGTTTTACCCATTGGCATTTCCTTTTTCACGTTTGAGTCAATAACTTATGTGATTGATGTATATAGAAAAATCCACAAGCCACTTACAAAATTTTGGGATTACCAGCTTTACATTTTATTGTTTCCAAAACTTATTGCGGGTCCAATTGTGCGCTACCACGAAATTGCCGATCAATTCTCCGATCGTTCTAAATTTAATTCAGCTGAATATAAGTTAAGTGGCTTTTTTAGGTTTTGTCTTGGCCTTTCAAAGAAAGTATTAATAGCAAATACTATGGCAATTACCGCCGACGCAATTTTTTCTTCGCCCACTGATTCGCTTTCGTCTTCTCAGGCTTGGATTGGAATTATTTCATATGCCTTTCAAATATATTTCGATTTTTCGGGGTATTCAGATATGGCAATTGGTCTCGGTCAAATTATAGGATTTAAATTTCCTGAAAACTTTAATAATCCCTATACATCACAAAGTGTAACGGAATTTTGGCGTCGTTGGCACATGACGCTTGGGAGCTGGATGAAAAATTATTTATATATCCCGCTTGGCGGAAACAAAACAAACAGCAAATACCGTGTATATTTTAATTTATGTTTAGTCTTTATTGCTTCCGGATTTTGGCACGGAGCCTCCTGGACTTTTATTTTTTGGGGCGCGTACCACGGACTGTTTTTGATTTTAGAAAAAGTTTTTTTACTTCGGTGGCTTAAACAAATTGGAAAAATTGGGTCTATTGTTTATGCGTTCTTTGTGGTCTTAATAGGCTGGGTGTTTTTCAGGGCAGAAAACATCCCCGCCGCTTTATCATTTATAAAAAATCTATTTGCTTTTGATTTTAATACACATTTCTTTTTTGAGTCACACTATTATTTTTGTTTAGCCCTTGCGTTTTTGTTTTCATTTTTCACGGTCTCCAAATTCGGAGAAAAAATTCAACAATTCTTTTATTCGAGCGAAATAAAAATGAACCCCTGGCAAACAATTGTGTTTAGTTTAACTTGTTTGTTTCTTTTTTATTTTTCGATTGGGAGCATTTCAACGTCTTCGTTTAATCCGTTTATATATTTTAGATTTTAATGAAATTGTCGGTTTATAAAATATTGTTTGTGTTTGTTGTTTGTGCGCTACTTATTCCCGTGTTCCAACCAAAATTCAATGTTTTTCAGCCCCTTACTCTTTCGCCAGAGGCTCAATATAACAAGCCTAAATTTTCGTTGGTCAATTATTTTTCTGCCGGTTATCAGGATTCGTTTAACCTGTTTATCGATCATAATTTCGATTACAGGCCGTTCATTATAAAAGTCCACAACGAAATTAATTACCATTTATTTAAGCTCAATCCATCTGATGTAATAATCGGGAAAGAAGGTTATTTATTTGCCCCAACAACCCTTGCTAATTATACAGGAGAAACGTATCCCGGACGGGCAATAATTAATAACAATGTTGCGCTTTTAAAAAAGGTACAAGATTCGTTGAAGAATCACAATATTGATTTGCTGGTGCTTTTTGCTCCGGGCAAGGCAACTTATTGTTCAGAATTTTTACCTGAAAAATATATAGCAAGAAAAAAAGACAGCACCTGTTATTCTCAATATTCATATGAGTTTAAAAAACAGCAAATTAATTTTATAGATCTTAATGCTTATTTTCTTAGTCTAAAAAGCAAAACAAAATATCCTTTGTTCCCAAAGCAGGGAGCGCACTGGTCGTATTATGGTGTAGCGGTTGCCGTTGATACAATTATTAAATTCATTGAAAACAGGCGACATAGTGAGATAGCGTTCGATTATAGCAATGTGGTTTTAAAAAACGAACTTGTTTTTCCCGATTATGATTTAGGGGAAATTCTTAATTTATTTAGCACTTTATCGCATGAACCAATGCCTTACCCGAAATATGCCGACGGTGTCTCAAAAAAAAACAAACCAGACGTATTGATTGTTGGAGATAGCTATTGGTTAAATCCTATATGGGCCGGCGTTCCAAAAAAATTATTTAAACAAGATGTTTTCTGGTATTATTTTAAAGACGAGTTTATTGATGATAAAGCACAAAAAATCCCTGTCGCACAACTAAATTTAAGAAAAAATTTATTGGGGCGTGATGTAATTATAATTGAATCGAGCGAAGCCAACTACGAGGATTTTTTTTTCCATTTTGCTGAACAGGTCAATGTAATGTTTTGTACCACTTTTGCCGACAGAATAAACTACTTTAAGAAGGAAATTTTAAATAACAAAGATTGGCTTAAATTAATTAGAAAAAAAGCAGCGGCGCGTGATTTACCCTTAGATTCGATGATTTACATCGATGCCAAATACATGGCGGACGAGGAAAGCAAAAAATAGCAGCGTGTTTTTTCGTAAAAATTTCCTATTTTTGAAACTGTATGTCCCGTAAAAAAATAGTTGCCGGAAACTGGAAAATGAATATGACTTTACGGGAGGCCGAAGCGCTAACCGGGGCCATTGTTTCCGGTTGTGCCGATAATGACGGGGTTATAAAAATTTTATTTCCTCCGTTTGTTTTTATTCAAAACACCGCTTCCTTATTAAAAGATAAAAGCAGTTTTTTTATTGGGGCACAAAATTGTCATCACTTAGAAAGTGGCGCATATACAGGCGAAGTTGGAGCGGCAGCCATTGCATCGGTGGGGGCAAAATACATTATTGTTGGTCATTCTGAGCGAAGAATATATTTCAACGAATCACACGAAGTGCTAAGGCAAAAAATTGATGTGGCTTTAAAAAACAACCTAACCCCTATTTACTGTGTTGGCGAAAGGCTGAACGAAAGGAAAAGCAACAATTATTTTCACGCTGTAAAAAAGCAGATTGAAGAGGTTGTTTTTCATTTATCAGAAACTCAAATTAAAAAAACCGTTCTTGCGTACGAGCCAATCTGGGCAATTGGCACAGGAGAAACCGCTTCACCAGAACAAGCACAAGAAATGCATTCGTTTATTCGTCTGGCGGTTGCTGAAAAATTCGGACAAGATGTTGCCGTCGAAATCCCCATTTTATATGGCGGCAGCTGTAATGCCGAAAATGCAAAACACTTGTTTTCATGCTCCGATGTTGATGGTGGGCTGGTTGGGGGCGCCTCTTTAAAAGCAGCAGAATTTGTAGCAATAACAAAGTCTTTTTAACGTGCCGTATTTGTGTTATAAATTTATTGTAAATCCTCCTGAGCCAGGAAGTGAAATTTTATCCGTTGCTTTATCAGAAGAAAACTTTGAAAGCTTTGTTTTTAATGAAAGCGGTTTTGAGGCATACATAAAAAAAATTAATTTTAAGGATGAGATTATAGAAAATTTAAAAAGCCAATTTTCTCAACTTTCTTTTTCATACTCATCAGAAGAGATAAAAAAAGAAAATTGGAACAAAAACTGGGAGAAAAATTTTAATCCAGTAGTTGTAGAAGCTTTTTGTCGTATTCGTGCTTCTTTTCACGAATCAACTGTCCCTCCCCTAATGGATATTCTGATTGAGCCCAAATGTCGTTTGGTACTGGCCACCACCAAACCACTTGGCTGATGTCT
>CAZZEI010000017.1:0-29309 GCA_964653165.1 uncultured Flavobacteriaceae bacterium
ACTTTACTTTCTTGCTTCTCGGCTCTTGCTTCTATCTCCAAGCACAAGCACCCACATCATGGCAAAGTCGAGGTATAGGCGTAGGCGGAGCACTTTTCTCTCCATCCATAAACCCTGCTAACCACAACGAAATGTTTGTGGCTTGCGATATGAACGAATTGTTTCATACAACTAACGGCGGACAAACATGGAGCGAAGTAAACTTCTTGCAACTGCAAGGCAGCCATGACAGCAAAGTAAATTTTACAAGTACACCTGGGCTTCTATATTCAGTTGATTACACTAGCCAGAATGGTAACGATTATACGCGCCCAATGAAATCTACTGATGGTGGAATTACCTGGACTGTTTTAAGCGGCGATCCTTTTGGAGGTTTTCCCGGATATCCTGAGAAGATGCATGTAGATTATACTAATTCAAACCGAATTGTACTGGCCGATTACGGAACCATTTATTTTTCTAACAATAGTGGAAGTTCATTTACACAAATTCATACAGCTGTTAATGGCGGCGCGGGCAATCATATTGCCGGTGTTTACTTTGACGGAAACAATATTTACATTGGCACTAACGACGGTATAATTTATTCTACGAATAGCGGTTCTAATTTTAATACAATGAGCACAACCGGCTTTGGTGGTAATGAAGTGATTCTTTCTTTTGCAGGAGCTCACGAAGGAAGTACAGTTCGTTTTCTGGCACTTACTGCCGATGCCGCTGATGTTTACGCAGGTTTACAAGCAGGCTTCGATTATGGAATTGCTAAAGCTGCCTATACTATGGATAATGCTAATACAACCTGGGTGGCTAAGAATGGTGGATTAAATGTTACCAATGATTTTCCTATGATCTGCGGTATGGCAGAAAATGATATTGACACAATGTACCTTTCCGGAAGCGGAAGCGCAGGAGCACCAACTGTAATGAAAGCTACTTTCTCTACCAATTGGGCTCATGTTTTCAATACAAGCAGTAACCAAAATATTATAACCGGTTCTTGCGGACAAGGTGGTCCGCATAATTGGGGATGGGCAGAAGCGCCCTTTGGTTTTTCGGTTTGTCCGAACAGTTCAAAAATTACCATGATTTCTGATTTTGGTTTTGCTCATGCAACAACAGATGCAGGCGCTAACTGGCATCAGCAATATGTAGATGTGGCTGATCAAAATCCTGCCGGCTCTAATACACCTGCTTCTAAATATTATAACGGAGTAGGATTAGAAAATACTACTAATTGGCAGGTGATGTGGACAAGTGCAACAGAAATGTATGCGCCTTTCTCTGATATAAGTGGTGTGATGAGTCAGGATAGCGGCAAGAGCTGGAATTTTATTCCGAACCTTACTGCACAAAACAGTGTTTACAGAATGGTGAAAGATAATAATACAGGAAATCTTTATGCTGCTACTGCTACAGTGCACGACATGTATCAAAGTACACGCATTTACGACACGCAGATTAATCCGGGAACAGGAAATGTTTATTTTTCTGTCAATAATGGTGTTTCATTTTCTGTGCTACATAATTTCGGAAAGATTGTTATGTGGGTTGCTTTAGATCCTTCAAATGCCAACCGTATGTATGCAAGTGTTGCTCACGGAAGCACAAACACAGGAGGAATTTGGGTAACTAATAATTTAAGTGCGGGCGCAGGTTCTACCTGGACAAAATTAGCGAAACCACCACGGAGTAATGGTCATGCATTTAATGTTACTGTTTTAAATAATGGTGATTTAGTTGCAAGTTTCAGTGCCCGCAAACCAACATCGGGAAGTAATTTTACCGACAGCTCCGGAGTTTATTATTACGATGTAAATACAACTACTTGGTACGACCGCAGCGATGCCAATATGCATTGGTGGACAAAAGATGTAGTAGTTGATCCTAATGATGCAACACAAAGTACTTGGTACGCTGCAGTTTTTAGCGGATGGGCAAATGTGCCCGCTGGAACCGGAGGTTTATACAAAACAACAAACAAAGGTGTAAGCTGGACGCAGATTTCTAATTCTTACAGAATAAATTCTGCAACAATAAATCCAAGCAACGCAAACGAATTATATTTTACAACAGAAACTGACGGACTTTGGTATTGCAGCAATGCAAGCAGCGTTACGCCAACATTTTCTCAAGTATCATCTTATCCTTTCAGGCATTCTGTACGAGTGTTTTATAATCCATATAAAAACACAGAAGTGTGGGTAAGTTCTTTTGCGAATGGAATGTTTGTTGGAAATGCAAATCTAACTATGGGAATAAACCAAGTTGCATCGGTGGGTAAACAAATAGCTGTTTACCCAAATCCGGCAAGCAGCTTTTTGAATGTAGAGTGGAGTGAAAAGTCTTCTTTTGCAAGCGTAAAAATTTATTCTTTGATTGGCGAGCAGATAATGATAAATGAGGTTTTAAATAGCACCGGCACTCAACTTGATATAAGCAAACTTGCAAGCGGAGTTTATTTACTTGAAGTAAGCAACGCATCAGGTAAATTTGTTAGACGGATTGTGAAGGAGTAGAATACTCGACAAACCTTATTACATATTTTCTTAGCGAACTTTGCGCATATTTCTTTGGGGGCTTTGCGGTTAACTTTTGCCGTATACCCAAAAATTGTTAAGATTTCTGTTAAGAACAAGAAATCCTCAAAGTCTGCGTTTACTTATAATTCGTATCTTTGTGTATGCAAGTTTTGAAAGGCGATGGCTTTATTCCCGGACCACTATTAGCTAAGGTTAACAGCCCTGCCGATTTAAAGAAATTTACTGAACAAGAAGTAGTGCAACTTTGTACCGAGTTACGTCAATATATCATTGATTTAGTCTCGGTAAAAGGAGGACATTTCGGTGCCTCGCTTGGAGTAGTTGAGTTAACAGTTGCCTTACACCATGTTTTTAATACTCCTTACGACCAACTTGTATGGGATGTAGGCCATCAGGCATACGGACATAAAATTCTTACCGGTCGTAGAGATAATTTTGATACCAATCGTAAATATAAAGGTCTAAGCGGTTTCCCAAAACGCAGCGAAAGTGAGTTTGATACTTTTGGTGTTGGTCACTCTTCAACTTCTATTTCTGCTGCTCTTGGTATGGCTGCCGCATCAAAATATTTAAACAAAACAGATAAACATCATATTGCAGTTATAGGCGATGGCGCAATGACGGCCGGACTTGCATTTGAAGGATTAAATCACGCAGGCTCTTTGCATACAAATTTGTTGGTTGTGCTCAATGATAATTGCATGAGCATCGACCCAAATGTTGGTGCACTAAAAGATTATCTTACTGATATTACAACTTCGCACACATATAACAATGTGAAAGATGAAGTCTGGAATTTATTAGGAAAACTCAGTTCATTCGGTACTAGCGCACGTGATATTGTTTCTAAAGTTCAGCTTGCCATGAAAACATCTTTACTCAAACAAAGTAATATGTTTGAGTCGCTTAAGTTCAGGTATTTTGGTCCGGTAGATGGGCACGATGTTACCCGACTTGTGCAGGTAATGAAAGACTTGAAAGATATTCCCGGTCCAAAAATTTTGCATGTACTTACAAAAAAAGGAAAAGGATATAAATTTTCTGAAGAAGGAAATGAAACCGTTTGGCACTCTCCGGGATTATTTAATAAAGATACCGGCGAAATAATTAAAGTAACACCCAAAGAACCTCAGCCTCCAAAATACCAGGATGTATTCGGACATACATTAGTTGAATTAGCTGAACAGAATGAAAAAATAATGGGTATCACACCTGCTATGCCAAGTGGTTCTTCTTTAAATATTATGATGAAGGCAATGCCGCATCGCGCATTTGATGTCGGTATTGCTGAACAACATGCGGTAACTTTTTCGGCAGGATTGGCAACACAGGGATTAATTCCTTTCTGTAATATTTATTCTTCCTTTATGCAACGTGCCTACGATCAGGTAATACATGATGTGGCTATACAAAAATTACATGTTGTGTTTTGCCTGGATAGGGGAGGACTTGTTGGAGCTGATGGACCAACACATCACGGAACTTTTGATTTGGCTTTTTTCCGTTGTATACCAAACATGGTTGTAGCTGCACCAATGAACGAGCAGGAGTTACGGAACATGATGTTTACTGCGCAGCTTGGAAAAAATAATTTTCCTTTCAGCATTCGTTACCCGCGTGGAAACGGTGTAATGGTAAACTGGAAAACGCCTTTTGAAGAAATTGAAATCGGTAAAGGAAGAAAAATAAAAGACGGAAAAGATTTGGCTATTCTTTCAATAGGACATATTGGAAATAGCGCAACAAAAGCAATTGCTGAACTTGAAGAGCAAAAAATTAGTGTAGCACATTACGATATGCGTTTTGTAAAGCCATTAGATGAAGCTATGTTACACGAAATATTTTCAACCCACAAAAAAGTAATTACTATAGAAGATGGTTGTATTCAGGGTGGCTTTGGAAGTGCAGTAATTGAATTTATGGCAGACAATAATTATTCTGCTCAGATAAAACGCTTAGGTGTTCCCGATGAATTTATTGAACACGGAGAGCCAAATGAATTGTACGAAGAAGTAGGACTTTCTCTGCGTGCAATAGTAGAAGAAGCCTTGAAATTATTTTCTTCCGCCAAAAAAATAATGACAGGGTAATTATCATGAAAAGAAAATTATTTTTCATTTCACTAATTTTATTTTTCTTCTCCGTATTTTCTCAAGAAGTTAAACAAACATTTCGACCTGTATTTTTGGTTGGTATTGTTGCATCGCAAGTTGACGGCGATACGTATGCCGGTTATCGTAAATTAGGTTATTTTGCCGGATTGGGAGTAAACCGTCAGCTTTCAAAAAAAGTTGAAATAGAATTTGATATTACATTTTTGCAAAAGGGAGCCCGTAAAAATTATGCTACTGATTCAGCTTCCTTAAATAATCCTAATAATGAATTTTATTTATTGAGACTTAACTACGTTGAGATTCCGCTTTTCCTTAGATTTAGCTTCAAAAAATTTAAAATAGAAGCCGGCGGTGCTTGGGCGTACTTAATAAAAAATCCTCCCTTTGAAGCAAATCAAAATGGATATTACAATGGAAACAACTTTAAAAATTTTGATTACAGTATTCTTGTTGGAGTTGGCTTTAAACTAAAAGAGAACTCATTTATAAATTTAAGATACGAGTATTCGGTAGTCCCTTTTAGAGATTACTACGCATCTTCTACAGGTATTTATCACGGGCAGTTTCCGTATAGCTTATTTAATACCGGGCTTTACAATAATCTTTTAATTTTGTCTTTTAATTATAAACTTCCTTCAATAGAAGCTGCTCCTCCAGATGGACAATAAACTTTTAAATATTGCAGTTGCTGTTACGGGTGCAAGTGGCGCGGTGTACGCAAAAGTTTTGTTTGATACTTTACAGGAACATAAATCACAATTAAAAAACGTGGCCGTTGTAATGAGTGATAATGCCAAAGAAGTATGGCGCGTTGAGTTAGGCAACGAAGACTATAAAAAATATCCTTTCACTTTTTTCGGAAAAAATGATTTCAATGCCCCTTTTGCATCCGGTTCATCTTCTTACTCCTCATTAATAATTTGTCCGTGCAGTATGGGAACGCTTGGAAGAATAGCTTCCGGAATAAGCAACGATTTAATTACACGTGCTGCCGATGTAATGTTGAAAGAAAGAAGAAAATTAATTTTACTTACACGCGATACTCCGCTAAATCTCATTCACATAAAAAACATGGAGATGGTTACTTTGGCGGGCGGAATTATTTGTCCGGCATCACCCTCATTTTATTCTCTTCCAAAAACTTTTGAGGACCTTGCAAAAACAGTAACCAACAGGGCTGTAAGCTTAGCGGGTTTAGAAGTAAAATCTTTTAAGTGGAATGAAGAGAGTGAATAGAATACCTTTTTTAGTCAAATTAACCACAAAAACTTTTTTCTATTCCTTTGCCTTCTCTGTGAAAAAATCTATGCGCCATAGGGTTTTGTATTAAAGCATCATCGCTATGTTATTGCGAGCGTAGCGAAGCAATCGGCATTATACTCTCGATTGTATAGGTGTGATTGCTTTGCCTGATTATAATCGTAATACGCTCCGCTATATGAACTGATTGCTCGGCTCGCAAAGATATTCAACATCTATTGTTGATTTCTCAGCACCTCTGTTTTAAAATGTATTCTGAACGAAAGCGTGAGAGGAGGATTGATTTTATTTAGGTGCTTTATCATCACTACCAGCATCACCCTTTTTTGCAGCAGCAAAGTCGAAGCTTAAACTAAAACGTAAAGTGTTTTGTAGTGGGTTACGCTGTGTAAGCGGTGAGAGGTAAGCAAGGTCAATAGCAAATACACTGTACTTAACTCCTAAACCGAAAGTTAAATACTGACGATTTCCTTTTGTTTTATCTTCATGAAAAAATCCCATTCTAAAAGCAATTAAATTATCGTACCAGTATTCCATTCCCAGCGCCTTGTTTATTTCTTTCAATTCTTCTTTGCCACCGCCCGGCGCATCATTAAATGAACCTACTATGCCCGAAGTAACACTACGGTATGGGTCTTGTCCGGCTGCAATAACAAATCCACCATTACCATCCGGAATTTTTAGTCCTGTGTTGTCTAACTCATAAACAGGCGGAGTAGGTACCAATAGTTTTGTAAAATCGGCTAAAAAAGCAACTGTGTTATATTCATCTAAATGAATTTTTAATCCTGCGCCCAAACGCATTTGTATAGGAATAAAATCTTTTGATTGTGCAGTTGCATTATCTGTATATGATATTTTTGCTCCTACATTAGAAATATTTAATCCTGCGCTTACATCTGCTTTTTTGTCTTGCAGTTTAACTTTTTTGTTGAGGTAATACATAGCCACGTCAACTGCTAAAGATGTACCCGGATGTGTAGAACTTCCGTTGGGAAGTGGAATGCTATTGGTTAAGTTTGAATAGATATAACGTGCAGCCAATCCAGCCGAAAAAGTTTTTCCAAGCTTTTGACTGAAACCTGCGTCGAGTGCAATTTCGCTTGGCTTGTATGTACCGATAGAATTTCCGTTAATATCTGTAAACTGAATACTTCCCAACGTAAAATAACGTAGTGAACCTGCCACACAGGCAAGCTTTCCTATTTTTTTATATCCGGCTAAATAAGAAAGACTAATATCGGGAACTAATTGTCTTAACCAGGGAGTGTAAGACATAGCTAAACCAAAATCTCTATCGGCAAAAACATATTTCGCCGGGTTCCAATGCATAGAGTTTGCATCAGGTGAAGAAGCTACACCGCAATCACCTAAAGCACCTGCTCGTGCATCGGGAGTAATCAGTAAAAAAGGAACTGCAGTAGTTACCGTGTTAATGCCACCTTTATTATAGTTAACAGCACTTTGCGAAAATACCTGTGCTATAGTACAAAAACTAAAAAATGAAACAAGTATTTCTTTTTTTCTCATATTAAACGGGCTGCGAATTTACTTAAATAATTTGTGATTACACAGTGCCCTTTTTTGCGCAGATTTCGCGAATTTTCACAGATTTCAATACCTAGATTTATTTTTGTTTTAAATCTGCGAAAAAAATCTGTGCAATCAGTGGCATTTTTTTTAGTAATTAATTTAAAATTACAAGTTTCTCAATTTTGTCGGCTTTACTGCCTAAATCATTCTTAACGCTTACCTTGTAGATATAAACTCCACGGGCAAGTTTATCGCCAAAATCATCGCGGCCATCCCAGCTAATCCCTTCTGTTCTAAAACCTTCGTTGCGCACAGTTTGAAGAAGTGTTTTAACAGCACGCCCGGTAATTGTAAAAATTTGAACTTCAATGGTAAGAAAATCGCATGCCTGATTATGTTCTACAAAAAACTTTGTTGCATTAGAAAAAGGATTGGGGTAATTTAATACATGCGCCAATGCTACTTCGGCTGTTTTAGCAACCACAAAATCTGTTGAGCTGGTGCTTGAATTATTTAATATATCCCAAACTTTCACATTTAAGTGATGCGTTCCTTCTGTCAAATTGCTTACCTGGTATTTTACATTACCGGTTTGATAAAACTTATTTGGTTTTAAAACACCATTAACAGAAATAGAATCGGGATGTACATCTGCCTGATAATAATCGTTTAAAACAAAAGCATGCGATGTGTTTGCATCTATCGTAGCAACTATGTCGTGCCCTAAACCATTACCCGTTGTGTTAATTCCAGATGAGTCATTTATTTCGGCATATATATACGGGTTTTCATTGGTAATTCCGCCAACAACAAATTGATTATTATTCATAAATAATTTTACTCCGGGTCCTTGAATATCGCTAATTGGAGTACTGCTGGTTCCGCCTACTCTTACTAGTGTATAGGCACCTGCTGCATCATCAATGCCGTTATTTTCCTGCGCGTAATAACTTATTTTTCCAAATCCATAATTGTAAAAAATATCTTTCGGAACAATAAAGGTAAATTGAAAATCGCCATTAATTACAGCAGCTTTGCCACGATAAATAGCATTTTTTTGCAATTTAAATGAGAGTATAGCTGAAGTCCCATTACCGCCGTTATCTAAGGTAGAAAGCGTAACAGGTTTGTCGTATATGGTAGGATAAATAGCGCCATTAAAGCTTGTTATTTTATTTCCGTTGGTATCAGCAATAAAACCTATAAGTGTATATTTTCCGAGTGCAGAAATGGTATCCTTGGCAGAATTTAAAGGAATCATTGTATCGGTTCCGGCAACTTTAATAACCATATTAATTGCATTGGTAGAAATATCTTCCTTAGGATAAGAAAGCATAACAGCCGGATCGCCCAATAAAGCAAAATGCAAATAATCGGGTTGCACAAATTTGGTTTGCCTGATTATGTCTCCAAGTGCAGGATATTTGCCATTGCTTAATTTATTAACTGATGCAGGATAAAATGTAGAACCCAAAGCATTACCATCACTTGCAAAAGCAAGTCGTGTTGTTGTAAATAAAGCAATCCCGCCTCCATTGGCATTTAGCATAATGTATTCTCCTGCAGAGGTTCGGAAAGGATCATCAAAACGACTAAACTCGCAAGTGGCTGTAAAAAACAAAGGCATGTTGTTGATGTTGTTCCATCCTTGAATTTGGTTTACGGTAACGGCCTCTTCATGAGTAAGCCCTAACTCTCCGCCATGGCCGGAGAATCCTATAATTAAAGCCCCGCGAGATACACGATTATTTATGGCAGTAACAACATCCGGATAGCGTCTGCCGCCGGGTACCGATAAAACCTGGTAAGCATCTAAATATATTTTATCAACGTTGTATCGTTTGTTTAGCCCTATGAGGCTGGCAAAATATTCTGATTGAGTTACGAATGTAGTTTCCCAAAGACCACCCGGGTTGGCATCATCGGCAATAAGACTAACCCAATTTCGCCAGTCTTCTGCGTTTGCTGTAACGCCATCGCAACAAGAAGAGGGAGGTATTTTACGATTGTAATATTGAATTATTTTATTTAAAACAGCATCTGCCTCGGCTACACTTGAAACAGGTAAACGACCAATTCCAATATCAATTGCGCTTGCTGAACTTGGATTTCCGTTTTGATCAATGTATCCTTCGGTATCATCTAAAAATCCGTAAAAATCATCGCTGCATTTAGAAGATATCCAACTGGATGAATTTACAGTTTGAAAAGTGGGAATAAAATTTGTGTTTGAGTTTAGGTCTCTTATTTTATTTAAATAAGAGCCGTCTCCGTAAAGTAAAAGATATTTTGGCAAATCGGTAGTTGCTCTTTTATACAGCATACGCACAAATTCACGAATGGCGGTAATATCCTGCACACCTGATGAAAACTCATTGTAAATTTGATCGGGAGTTACAACAGCAGCTCTGTAACCTTCTTTATCAAGATGTAATTGAGCCAGGTCATTCGCTTCTTTTAAAAACCAAGGATGCGCAACAACGATGTAATCTACCGGTTGAAGCGTGCCAAAACTGTGAAGATTTTGTGGTTCAACGGTACAGGAGAAAGCAGGTGTTTTATAAGTTACTCCGTCAAAAGCAATAAATTTTTTAAGCGAATCGGTAGTAGAAATAAACGAATAGATAGAAGAAGAAAAAGTGGAAGCCTGTTCTTTAACATCAAAAGGGTCGGTAATATCCCAAATGCGAAGAGCAGGCAAGGAGGTCTGAAGATTAAATTGCGAAACGTTGCCTGACCCAATGCTTCTGTAATCCATGAAAGCAGTTTGGTTTCCGCTCATTACTAAACCTCTGCGGGCATTTAACCAATAATAATTAAACCATCCCGATTCGTCGGCGAAGGTGCGATTAATGCTTATACCAATTGAGTTTGAGCCTCCGCTATAAATAAAATTTGTAGCCCCTGTTCCATTATTAATTTTTGCAACATCGCAATCATAACTTGCACAGGTAACGGGAAAAGTAATTTGATAAGAGCCACCCGGATAATTTATATCAAAAGCACCGGGAGGCACCCCGCCAACGTCAACGCGCCTGCCTGCTAAGCTAGTTTTAATCCATACTGTATCACTCTGTAAATTGGGAATGTTTGTGCTAAAAGAATAACTTGCTGTATTCTCAAAGCTTTCTCCATACATTTCACGACCTGATTTTACAAGATTAATCAAATCAACTTCATGCACGGCTATAAAATCGGTTGCGGTAACCGTGTAATTGGGGGTAAGACTCAAAGATGCTTGTGGTTGTATCCGTTTACCGGTAGCTCCATCAACGGTTAAAAAATAAAAAACCGAATCAGAATAATAATGTTTTACAGATGAAAAACGCATTGACGCGGCGCTACCCTGGTTGTATTTTGTTTTGCGTGCCGATTGACCAAAAAATAAAACATAATCGGCAGCATCAAAAACTCCATCGCTTTCTCCATTTATATAAATTGCATTTTCAGTTAAATCATCGTAGTGAAAATCACTGTTTTTTTCCGACAAAATTTCTCCACCATTTCCGTAAATCTTAATGTTTCTTGGGTCGATTGTATTTACATCAATACCCATTGCTACGCACATTTTTTGAAGAAAAATTTTATCTATTTTATAAACGCCATCAACAGCTGTGCTTATTTTGCACCACTTACCGCTTGCAAGCACCGATGTAGAAGCATATACAGCCGAAGCACTTTTTTGGTTACTTATAATGGGTTCATTAGTGGGCTGCCATTTTAATTGGTAGGCTATCAGTTTTTCTATTTTACCCGTATATTTATTGTTACGAAGCGGAACAAATTTCGAGAACATATAAGGTGTTTTCTCAGCTATTTTTGTTTGTGTTTCTGAAACTTCAAAATTTTCGGTTAAATAATTTTTGTCTACACACAATTCTTCTTCCGTAGTTAGTTCGGCTGTTTCTACAACATCAATAATAGGTGTAAGTTTAACGCCCGATTTGCAAGCGCTGGTTAGAAAAAAATAGGGTAAATTGTTTTTCTTCTCGTCGTACGCTATATTTTCAAAAGTAAGAAACCGATAATTTTTACCTTGTTTAAATACAGTTAACGGCTTACCCCAATTTATTTTAATCGAATTATTTTCAATAAGAGCACTTTTGTTTATCTTTAGAGATTGAGAAAATCCCGTAAAAAAAAACAGCATTAAAACCATATACAAAAATATTTTTAACCCTTTTTCACGCATTTTCACACATTTTTGAAACTAATTTGTTTGTTAAACGTAAAAAATCTTATAATATTGCCCTAATATTTTTTTTGATAAACAAATAAATATTAAATTTGTCAGTTGAACTTTACATCATAAGCTTTATATGATAAGAAAAATTGCTATAATTTTATTTCTTTTTGTAAGTGTTTTCGTTGATTTAGATCTAAAGGCTCAAGATCCGGGGTTCACCCAATTCTATGCTAATCCTCTTTATCTAAACCCGGCATTTGCAGGCACAGCGCGGTGTCCAAGGTTTTGTCTTAACTATCGTAACGAGTGGCCGGGCTTCTATAAAACGTATATTACATACAGCGCTTCTTATGATCAGCATTTCGATAATCTTTCGGGTGGAATAGGTCTTTTAGTGGTTAGCGACCGAGCCGGTAACGGTACTATTAATACCCTCGATGCAAGCTTTATGTACTCTTACCAACTTAATGTAAACCGTGAATTTGCCTTAAAATTTGGTTTACAAGGCACTTATCACCAAAAATCACTCGATTGGACTAAACTAACCTTTGGCGATATGATTGACCGTCGTCGTGGTTTTGTGTACAATACAAATGAAATTCCAAATGGATATCCGGTAATAACCAAGCGGGCTGCTGACGTTTCTGCAGGTCTTTTGGGATATAGCAAGCGCTACTTTTTTGGCTTTGCAGCACATCACTTAACCGAACCACAAGAAGGCTTTATTGGTAGTAACAGCCCACTGCCAAGGAAATTTACAGGTCATGCAGGAGCAATCATTCTTCTTCAAAAAAATGATGAGGTTTATTTAAGTCCAAATATATTATATCAGTATCAGGGTCAGTTTCAGCAACTTAACCTAGGTATGTATTTCGTAAAAGGTAACGTTGTAGCGGGTCTTTGGTATCGTAACCAGGATGCTGTTATTGCACTTTTTGGATATCAGGTTCATAACTTTAAATTTGGGTACAGCTATGATATAACTGTTTCAAAACTGGCAAACGTTTCAGCAGGATCGCATGAAATTTCTATGCAAATCTTATTGAATTGTCGTCCGAAACATAAAAAATTCCGTACGGTAAGTTGCCCTTCTTTTTAAGAAATTTGGAAATAATTGTAACTTTGTCTCACATTTTACGTTAAAGACAAAACTTAGTTTGTAATATGATGATAAAAACAAGCATGTTTAAGGCGTTTGGGTTTGCTTCTGCAACCGCGCTTCTATTGTCCTCTTGTAGTCCCGAAAGGTCCTCTGTAACAGGTTGGGCATATAACACCCCCGAAAACGGTGGTTTTGAAAAGGTTCCTTACGAAGAGCAGGAAACCGGTCCCGGACTTGTATTAATTGAGGGCGGTACCTTCACTTTTGGTCGTACTGAGACAGATGTTACCTACGATTGGAACAATATTCCACGCAGAGTAACTGTTTCTTCTTTCCATTTAGATGAAACCGAAGTAACCAATTTCTCATACTTAGAATATTTATACTGGACTGGTCGTGTTTTTGGGCCAACCTATCCTGAGGTATATTATAAAGCCTTGCCCGATACCTTAGTATGGCGCGAAAAACTGGCTTATAATGAACCTTATGTTGAGTATTATTTACGCCACCCTGCTTACCGCGATTACCCTGTTGTAGGGGTTAGCTGGTTACAGGCAAATGACTTTTGCTCATGGCGTACCGACCGCGTTAACGAGTTTATCTTAATTCGTGAAGGCTTAATAGATCACGTTCCTAATCCTTCTGATCAAGATTATTTTAGTACCGAAGCTTATTTGTCTAAAAAATGGCAAGGTCAGTTAAAACAAAAATTACCATCATTTGATGAGCAAAACCCCGAGCGTGATGTGCGTATGGAAGACGGTATATTTTTACCGAATTACCGACTGCCTACAGAAGCTGAGTGGGAATATGCCTCTTATGGTTTAATAGGAAATACTATTGGAGAGCGTATTACCGACCGCCGTGTTTATTCATGGAATAGTCATGGTGTACGTAACCCTGAAGAAAAATACATTGGTCAGATGCTTGCCAACTTTGTACGTGGAGCAGGTGACTATATGGGTACTGCAGGTTTCTTGAACGATAATGCTGACGTTACTGCGCCTGTATATTCTTTCTGGCCTAACGATTATGGTTTATATCACATGGCAGGTAACGTATCAGAGTGGGTAATGGATATCTATCGTCCGCTTACTTCAGTTGATGCTAATGAGTTTCGTCCCTTCCGTGGTAATGTGTTTAAAACACAATTAAAGGATACTACCGATGGAACAATACTAACTAACACAGAGGCAGTTTATATTGACTCTATAGACCATAAAATTAAAAAGGTTAACCCTCCGTTTCCAAGAGGTACAAGTGGAGAAACGGCTGAATTACCGGATACTTCAGGACCAACAAAAGTTATTGCTTCTATACCCGGGCGTGTGATGTGGAGAGAAGTAACTATTACTAAGCCGGAAGATAAATTAGACGAGCGCAGAAATTATAAGACTTCTGACTACCGTGATTATTTAGATGGTGATGTTAACTCAAGTATTTATTATATTGAAGGTGAAGATGCTTATAGTGAGCGTGCCGGAAAAATGATGTATGAATACGCTAAAACATCTTTGGTAAATAACTGGAGCCGCGTTTATAAAGGTGGTAGCTGGAGAGACCGTGCTTATTGGATGAACCCGGGTTCACGCAGATTTTTAGATGAAAAACTTTCAACCGCTAATATTGGATTCCGTTGTGCTATGGTGCGTGTGGGTAGTCCAACAGGTTTAGGCAAATAAAATTGTTGATAAAAGAAAGTGAAGCCCCGGTTATAGCAACCGGGGCTTTTTTATTTTCATCCTATCTTAAATTGCTCAGATGGATTTAAAATCTTTACATACTATATTTTTAAGCTGTAATCAAAAAATTACGACCGATACTCGTAAAATCAGTGAAGGTTCTATTTATTTTGCTTTAAAAGGAGAAAATTTTAACGGTAATAATTTTGCTGAAGATGCGCTTACTAAAGGTTGTGCGTACACTGTAATTGATGAGAAACAGTATTTTAAAGGAGATAAATATATTTTAGTTGAGGATGTTCTTGCAACGCTTCAGCAATTAGCAAACTACCACCGCAAGCAATTGAGTATTCCTGTAATTGCAATTACGGGCAGTAATGGTAAAACTACTTCCAAAGAATTGATCCATGCTGTTCTTTCAAAAAAAATGAAAGTACAATACACAAAAGGAAATTTAAACAACCATATTGGTGTACCAATTACATTGCTCACTATTACAAAAGAGCATGAGATAGCTGTTATAGAAATGGGCGCCAACCACCAAGGCGAAATTGATATGCTTTGCAAAATTGCGGATCCCGATTTTGGAATAATAACAAACATTGGTAAAGCACACTTAGAAGGCTTTGGCGGAATAGAAGGAGTTAAAAAAGGCAAGAGCGAATTATATAAATATGTAAGGGCAAAAAACGGAACGATTTTTTTGCATGGAGATGATGAGGTTTTGTCTGATCTCTCAAAAGAAAACAACAGATATACCTATGGCACAAAAAAATTATATGATGTGGTAGGAAAATTTTTGGGGAGCAACCTGTTTGTAGAGCTTGCCTGGAAAACGCGTTATACGGCTACAGAATTAAAAGATGCAACTTTTATAAAAACAAAATTGGTTGGCATTTATAATTATTACAATGCTTTGTGCGCAGCATGCGTTGGAACATTTTTTAAAGTAGAAGATGCGTTAATAATAAATGCACTTGAAAATTATGAGCCGACCAACAACCGCTCGCAACTTTTTAAAACAGAAAGCAATACTTTGATTTTAGATTATTACAACGCCAACCCAAGTAGTATGCAGCTTGCCATAGAAAATTTTGCAAACATGTCTGCAGAAAATAAAATGCTTGTGCTTGGAGATATGCTTGAGTTAGGAGAAGAATCAGCAGCAGAACACAATGCCATTATAAAACTACTGAAGGAAAAAGGCCTTCATGATTACATTTTAGTGGGTCCCATTTTTTCTTCCCTCCAAAAGGAAAGGAGTTTTGTTTCATCAGCCCCTGCATTTGAATTTTGTAAAACAAATCAGGTAAAGAATAAAACCATACTTATTAAGGGTTCGCGGGGTATTGCTCTTGAAGAAGTTGTAAAGGCGTTTTGATGGAAATAGAAAGTAGACCATTTAACCCTCTTTTGTGGAGAGGGTAGGGTAAGAAAGAAAATGGATTACTTTAGATGGTGAGTATGGGCAAAAAGAAATTTGTTTCAGTGTACTTATTATCATTGGAAAAAATGGTCGAAAAAAAATTGTTGACGTAAATTTAAACGACGAAGAAAAAGCGGCAATTGAAAAAAAGTGCTGAAGCTGTACGGAATCCAAAAAAAATTAAAAAGCGAACTTAACTATGTTTCCCTGCCAGTAAAAACATAACAGCCATTCGTACGGCAACACCGTTTTCCACCTGCTCAAGTATGATTGAGCTGTTTCCGTCGGCTACCTCGCTGGTAATTTCTACTCCGCGGTTTATCGGACCGGGATGCATGATAAGAACTTCTTTCTTGAGCCCGTTCATTATTTCCTGATTCAAACCGTAAAGCATGCTGTATTCACGAAGGCTCGGAAAAAATTTTATGTCTTGGCGCTCTAGTTGTATGCGTAGCATATTTGCAACATCGGCCCACTCTAAAGCTTTTCTTAAATCGGGTTCAACTTCTACTCCCAGCGAAGTTATGTAGCGCGGTATGAGTGTTGCCGGCCCACAAACTTTTACCTGAGCGCCCATTTTTTGCAGACAAAATATATTTGAGAGTGCAACGCGTGAATGCAGTATGTCGCCAACTATAACAATCTTTTTTCCTTTTAGTGAGCCTAATTTTTCTTGTATTGAGAACGCATCAAGTAAAGCTTGTGTAGGATGTTCGTGTGCGCCGTCGCCGGCATTAATTATTTTACAGTTTTTTATTTTTTTGCTTAAGAATACACAAGCGCCCGGGTTTGGGTGGCGCATCACAACCATGTCAACCTTCATGGCTAGAATGTTGTTTACTGTATCAACTAAAGTTTCTCCTTTTTTCACAGAGGAAGAAGAAGCAGAAAAATTTACCACATCGGCACTTAATCTTTTTTGTGCAAGTTCAAAAGAAACGCGTGTGCGCGTAGAATTTTCGAAGAAGAGATTGGCAATAGTTATGTCGCGAAGAGAAGGTACTTTTTTGATGGAACGATTTATGACTTCTTTAAAATTTTTGCTGGTGTGTAAAATAAGTTCAATATCGGTTTTGCTGATGTTTTTTATTCCCAATAAATGATTTACGCTCAGGTGACTCATTTTATTCTTTAGGGTTTAAGATGGTTACTTTATCATGTCCGTCTAATTCTTTCCAATCTACTTTTACTTGCTGCGATGCTATAGAGTCTATTGTTTTTCCTACATAGTTTGGTTGTATGGGTACATGTCTGCTAAAGCGCCTGTCAATCAACACAAGGAGTTCAACCTTTTTTGGTCTGCCAAATGCCAGTAAGGCATCTAATCCTGCACGAATGGTGCGACCGGTAAATAGTACATCATCCACCAGAACCACGTTTTTATCTTCAATAATAAAAGGGATTTCGGTTTTACTTGGAATAAGTTCTTTTTGTCGAAAATCATCACGGTAAAAGGTGATGTCAAGCTCTCCATGTTCTATGTTTTTGTTGCGCGTAAGCTTGGTTAATTGAGCATGTAAACGTTTAGATAAAAATACACCACGTGGCTGAAGGCCAATAATAACAGTGTTCTCGAAGTTGTTGTGAATTTCAATAAGTTGATGGGAAAGGCGGGTAAGGGTTATTTCGAAATTTTGTTCGCTTAGTAAAACTTTCGCTGCCGCCATACTAAGGCTCAAAGATACGAAAATAAGGTGATTAAAAAAATGTTGAATAATTAGGCTAAATGGGTACAAAAAGTAGAAGCCGTGCTAAATGAACGGCTTCCGGATAAAAATAAAAAAATTTATTTTTACTCTTGTTTCATCAGTTTAATAAATTTATTGTCAATCTTTAAAATGTACATACCATTTTCCATATCCAATAAATTGATAACTGTTTTGGTGGAAGTTAAATTGCCTTTTAAAACAATACTGCCTTTTATATCCATTACAACATAAGATGAAAGCGTATTGCCGGATGTTTGGATAGTGAAGAAGCCAGTACCCGGATTAGGGAATACACTAATTGTGCTTGCATCAAAATTATTTCCGTTTAACCCTGTTAAATTAATATTTACACAAGAAGATGTATCAGAACAACTTCCAACGGTAACAATTACTGCATAGTCACCACTTGTACCTGCGGTATAACTTTGGTTTGTTTCGCTTGGTATAATTGCGTTTCCGTTATTACAATCTATCCATTGGTAAACGGCAGAACCTGCGTTAGCCGTAATGGTTGCTCCCGTTGAAGAAGTGCTCACATCAACGGCTGCATTAACCGTTAAATCGGTTGTAACTGTACTATCACAACCATTTGCAGCAACTAACACATCAACATAAATATTTGTTGCTGTATAAGTGTTTGCGCCAACTGTTATATTTTGTCCGGGACATAAAGTAACTGTTTGCGATGAAGCGCTAGTTGCAAGAACATTTACTAATTGTGTAGCGGTATTTGAACAACCTGTTGTTGTATTGGTTCCGGTAACAGTGTAAGTTGTATTTGAAGTAGGTGAAACAGTGTTTGATGCAGTAGTGGGTCCGCTTGTCCAGGTATAAGTATTCGCTCCGCTTGCTGTTAATGTAACATTAGAACCTGCGCACACTAAAGTTGCGGTGGCCGTAACTGTAAGTGTAGGAATAATATACGCCTTTATGGTGTCGGATGCACTAGTAATGCTGCAATTATTAGAATTTGTAATAACGCAATAAACTGCATAGTCATTATAACCTCCGGTTAATAATTGCATAATAGTCATGCTGTCGGTTGTAAAATTTATTTCTGCGTAAGAACCATCAATGGTATCGCCATCAAATGGTGAAACAGTATTTATGTAATACCATTCATATGTATTATTACCTGGGCTATTAACTGTAAAAGATGCGCCTACATCTCCACATGCCGTAACATTTCCTGACTGAGCTAAAATTACCGGTAAAGCATTAACGGTTACAAGTTGTGTGCTTGTGTTAGTACAACCTGTTGCAGTTGTAGTACCTGTAACTGTGTAGGTTGTATTTGAAGTTGGAGAAACGGTGTTTGAAGCTGTGCTTGGTCCGCTTGTCCATGTAAACGTATCTGCTCCGCTAGCCGTAAGAATTGTACTAGAACCCTCGCAAATTAAAGTTGTTCCACTAATATTTACTGTTGGATTAGGTGATACGTTTATAGTTCCGGTAGCTGTAGTGGTACAACTTCCCGAAGCATCAGCTCCTATTACTGAAAAGGTAAACGTAGAAGGCGGAGCGCCTGAAATTGTGTTACCAGTTGTACCACCCGGATTCCATGTGTAATTTATGGCTCCGCTTGCAGTTAAAGTTGTACTGGCACCTGAACAAATATTCATGTTTCCTGTAACATTTACAGTTGGCGTTGTAATCATAGTAACACTTATAGTATTACTCGTAGGTGTAGCAGCACAAGGGATGCTTGGGGTTAACAAACAAGAAATAACATCTGAACTTAATAAACCGCTATTAGAATAGATATTACTGTTTGATCCAACATTACCGCCATTTAATAGCCATTGATAACCAGGACTTGTTCCACCATTATTTGGGCTTGCAGTAAAAGTTATGTTGGTTCCGGAACAAGCAGTTGTTGTACTTGAGGTAATAGAAACAGCTGCAACAGGAGGAACTAGATTTGCATCTGTAACCCAGTTTGATGTAGCTCCTGTAAGCGCAAAATTAGTAAGCGTACCGTTATTGCCATTCCCTGAAATATCATTCAATGTTGTAATAAAGGTATTATTTCCGCCGGGTATGCCTTGGTTAAAATTGTGATTGGCAACTAAGCCTGCTATAACACCTGAAAGAGAACAATTCATATTGTCTTGAATTTGATTCTGTGTTCTTGCCGTATTCCAGACCCTTACTTCATCTAAAGAACCATCAAAATATAATCCTGCAGAAGGATGTAACCCTAAAAAAAGCGAAGTGACGCCCGTATTTAAAGGGCCGGATCCATTCACAGTAGTTACAAAAACACCTTCAACATAAGCATCTAAATCATTACCAGAAGAAACAACAGCGAAATGATGCCATGCCCCATCGTTTAAAACCGGCCCGGTATTCCATGTATATCCTATCCATGTTCCCTGAAAGGCACTAAAATAAAATTTTCCGCCGATTAATCCTGCTTCCATTCCAACATCACCTGCTCCGTAAATGCGTATAATTTCCATTTGAAGGGTTGATACAGTTTTAAACCACCCTTCGGTTGTAGCTGAGCTTGTCATTGAAAGCGATACCGCTACAGAAGTAGCTACGTAGTCATCGGTCCCGTCAAAATTTAAAGATTGTGATTTTACAGAGCCGCATAGACCAATAAAGACTAAGGCAGAAAATAGTAGTTTTTTTTTATTTATTAATTTTGTTAAAATTGTTTACTTAATGGCAGATTGAATCCGCCGACCCACAAATTTAATTAAAAAACTAAAAGAAATAAAAATTAAATAAAAGGGGATAAAAAATCGATTAGTACTGTTTTCTAGTAGATAAAACCCATTCTTTAGCAAAATAGCTCAGTATTATTTTTGCTCCTGCGCGCTTAATGCTCAATAAAATTTCATCGCGGGTTTTATCTCCGTCAATCCAACCTTTTTGTGCTGCTGCTTTTACCATAGCGTATTCTCCGCTTACATTGTAAGCAGCAATCGGTAAAGTAAAATTATCGTTCAGTAATTTAATTACATCTAAATAAGCAAGTGCCGGCTTCACCATCAAAAAATCCGCACCTTCCGAAAAATCCAATTCCGCTTCTAACAAAGCTTCTTTGCTGTTAGCGGGGTTCATCTGATATGTTTTTTTATCACCGAATTTTGGAGCGCTGTCCAATGCGTCTCTAAACGGACCATAAAACGCACTTGCATATTTGGCAGTATACGCCATGATGGAAACATTTTCAAATCCTGCATCATCCAAGGCTTCGCGTATAAAACCAATACGACCATCCATCATATCGCTCGGACCAACAATATCTGCTCCGGCTTCTGCCTGTGCTACGCTCATGCGTGCTAAAATTCCTAAAGTTTCGTCGTTTAAAATTTCTCCATTTTTTACTATTCCGTCGTGACCATCGCTACTGTATGGATCCATGGCAACATCAGTCATTAGTGTTGCTTCCGGAAATTTCTTTTTAATTTCTTTTATAGAACGCAAGTACAATCCTTTTTTATTCCAACTTTCGCTTGCGGTTTTATCTTTTAATTTTTCTTCTATGTTTGGGAATAATGCAAAAGTTTTTAATCCCAACTTCATGCAGGTTTCAATTTCTTTTAAAAGTAAATCTTCGCTGAAACGAAAAATGCCCGGCATAGATTTTACTTCTGTCTTTTTATTTTTCCCATCAATTAAAAAAAGCGGAAAAATAAAATCGTTTACAGATAATGTGTTCTCCTGAACAAGGTCTCGAACGACTTGTGATTTACGGTTTCTGCGGGGTCTGTGACTAAGCATGTTTTAAAGATTAAGTTCCGATAGCTATCGGAAGTAAAATTAAGAATTAATAAGGACGTTTTGTCATTGTTAAGTCATGATTTCTGTCATCCTGAACTTGTTTCAGGATCTGCGTTTGAGATGCTGAAACAAGTTCAGGATGACGAAGTTCTATTTGACTGCAATCATAGAAATTTCAATATTCGCGCCCTTCGGTAAATCGGCAATACCAACTGTTTCACGAGCGGGTGGGGCAGTGGTAAAATACTTTCCATAAATCTCGTTTACTTTGGCAAAATCTTTCACGTTTTTTAAATAGATAGTAGTTTTTACAACATCAGAAAACTCCATTCCGCCCGCAACAATAACAGCCTTTAAGTTTTTTAATATCTGTTCTGTCTCTCCGGCAATACCTGTAGTATCTAATTTTCCGCTGAGCGGACTTATTCCAACCTGTCCGGCACAATATAAAGTGTTGCCCGCCAAAACTCCCTGACTATACGGACCAATAGGCTGAGGGGCATCTTTGGTAGAAATTATTTTCTTCTGAGTTTCAATAATTCTTATCGAGTTTACAAAAAGTAAAATCGTTACCGCAAGAATTGGTAGGATTGTGTAAATTATTTTTTTATTCATGATTGAGATTATTAATTAGTGGAACTCAAATAATCATCTATTGATAACTTAAATTTATTGTATAAATCTTTTAAATTTTTTCCTTCAAAAGAGACTAAAATACCTATGTTTTCTACTTTTCCATAAAACACATTATCCGGCTTGGAAAAATTTATGCTTCCTGTAAATCCTTTATAATTCATAATACTGTTTTTATTATATCGATATATTTCGGTTAATACGAAGATACAAAATCTTCTTTTTTAAAATAAAAATAATTTGTGAAAATCTGCGAAATCTGTGGCAAAAATAACTGAAGCCTAACTAATAGAAAGTATAGCCTGCAACAAACCCAAATCATCAAAAGAAATAGGCTTAACACATTTCCTTACGCGTTTTCTAAATAAGGCTGCCTCGGTGGCTTCGCCCATGGCAATGGCTTTATAATGTTCCTGCCATTTATTTTTTGAAAAGAACGCATCTACATTACTTGGAGAAGTAAACACATAAATATTTGTTGCCGCATCAATAATTATGGGATGCGTTATTGTTTCGTAAACAACAATATTTATTGCGTTATCTCTTTTGTTAAGCTGGTATTGTATACTCTGCATGCTCTCTTTAGCAATAGGAAAAAGCACTCTGCTGTTACCCGCAATAGCACCAAATTGTTTGCCGACAAATTTTGTATCGGGATTCTGACCAATGAAATCCGCTCTATGTCCAAATTGTCTCAACTCCATTGCAGTCTCTTTGCTAATACAACCAAATTTTACTTTTCCAATCTTTGGTTCCTGTTGAAAGAAAAATTTTACCGCACGCTTACTGCTGAAGAAAATCCATTCGCTGTGAGGCATTACGTACATTTTAATTTGCTTAAATTCAATTAAACTTTGTGCATGCACATCAAAACCCAAACGTTTTAAAGCGCGGGGCAAATAATCTTTCTCTTTACAATCTTTGCTGACAAATATTTTTTGCGGAACGATAGAGTTTACTCTTTCTAAAACACGTTCAGGCAAATCGTAAACGTGACCGGTTTCAAAATATAGTTGTATGGGTTGCGCATCCCAGGTTGCAGCTTTGCTTACCCAAACTTTAAAAACCGGTCTGTCGTTTTTATCGGTATCAAACTCGCAATAGGCGCCTAAAGGCATGTGACAACCGCCTTCAAATAAATTTAAAATACGGCGTTCTACATTTATAAGGGTTTGTACTTCCTCGTTATTAATTTTTTCAATAACTCTTTCCATCTTCCCGTCATCTTCCCTTATTTGCCAGGCTAAAACTCCTTGGGCAGGGGCAGAAACAAACTCTTTTGGACTTAATTTTTCAACATGTAATTCGCTTAAATCAAGTTGCAAGCGCTCAACTCCGGCGGCTGCAAGCATGATAGCATCATACTCTCCGTCAACTAATTTTTTTATTCGTGTTGGCACATTACCACGTAATTCTTTTAACTCAATATCTTCTCGAAAAGCAAGTAATTGCGCTTTGCGACGAGAAGACGAAGTACCTACAATTGCTTTTTGTTTTAAGGAAAATTTTTGTTTTTCGTCAACCGCTTCTTTTCTTATAAGTAAAAGCTCGCTTGGGTCTTCACGATTAGAAACGCCTGCAATTATTAATCCTTCCGGACTAAGCGTAGGTAAATCTTTATGCGAGTGTACGGCTAAATCTATTTCTTTTTTAAGGAGAGCATCTTCAATTTCTTTGGTAAAAAATCCTTTTCCTTCAATTTTGTCAAATGCCGTGTTCCATTCTTGAGTACGGTCTCCTTCAGTTGAAATAATCTTTATTTCAACCTCGCAATCTTGTTTTTCTAACAACTCTTTGGTGTAGTTTGCTTGCCACAGTGCCAAATCGCTGCCTCTTGTTCCTATAATTACTTTTTGCATGGGGGGCAAAAATACTAATCATTTGGCATTTTCTAATACAGAAAACGCAGAGGGCGCAGAGAAATACAGCGCAGAGTTAGTAAAGAGTTTTTTTAGTGTTGCGTGAAGTGAATACAGGAGGTTGTCCCTTTGGGACTGAGGAGTTTGAGATAGTAGTTGTATTTGCGTTAGGGATGCTGTGGGCTTGGCTCTTTGCCATCATGATCACAAATTCGGAGACTAATTATCCTGCAAAAGCGGAGCGAAGCGAACCCCACAGCAGCCCGACCCCGCGCAGAATTTTACTTTAGCAGGTCAATGCCAATGCGGGGGAACGCCCCAAGCTAAACCTTCCAGGTTCGGGAAACCTTGAAGGTTTATTCAAAACTTTTAAACTCACAGTATCTTATGTATAAAAATGAGTATATTTATTGTAACTTTTTAAAGCCCTGTGCGTATGATAATTAGTTAACCCTCAAAGAGAACCTGCCTATGAGACAATTAAAGATTACCAAACAGGTAACAAACCGCGAGACAGCCTCGCTTGACAAGTACCTTCAAGAAATTGGACGTGTTGATTTAATTACCGCCGAAGAAGAAGTAGAGCTTGCACGTAAAATTAAACAAGGCGACGAGAGCGCTCTTGAACGATTGGTGAAAGCTAATTTACGTTTTGTAGTATCGGTGTCTAAACAATACCAAAATCAGGGTTTAAGCTTACCCGATTTAATTAACGAAGGAAATTTAGGATTGATAAAAGCCGCACAGCGTTTTGATGAAACACGTGGCTTTAAATTTATATCGTATGCCGTGTGGTGGATACGCCAGAGTATTTTACAAGCATTGGCAGAGCAGGCGCGTATTGTGCGTTTACCTTTAAATAAAATTGGAGCAATAAATAAAATAAATAAAACTTTATCGAAACTCGAACAGCAGCTTGAGCGTTTGCCTACCGAAGATGAAGTTGCAAGTGTTATGGATATTTTACCCGAAGATGTTTCTGAAACCATGAAAAACAGCGGCAGGCATGTTTCCATGGATGCACCATTAAGCATTAACGACGAGGGCGGAAGTATGTACGATGTGATGGAGGAAAAAGATTCTATCAGTCCGGATAAAGAATTAATATTTGAATCGCTCCGTAAAGAAATTGAGCGCTCATTAAATACACTTACTATACGCGAGGCAGATGTAATACGTTTGTATTTTGGTCTTAACGGACAAGCCTCATTAACTTTAGAAGAAATAGGAGAGCGCTTTGAACTTACTCGTGAGCGTGTGCGACAGATAAAAGAAAAAGCTGTAAGGAGATTGAAGCACACGAGTAGGAGTAAACTTTTGAAAGCTTATCTTTAATGAAGAAATTTTTACTTGTACTAACAACTATACTAAGTTTTAGTTTCAACACTTTTTCTCAAAGTGTAATAAAACCATTTAATCTTGATAATGTAGATTGGGAAATTATTTCTTGTGGATGGAATTCAAGTCCGCCACCAACTTGGTATTCATTTAATCATTATAAATTATGTGGAGATTCAATTTACCAAGGAATAACTTATAAACGAATATTTCAAGGTTCGGTTACGGTTCCAGCCATATTAGGAGGTCAACCATCAAATCCTCCATATCCAACATTATATTATTTCTATGGGCTTTTTAGGCAGGATAGTATATTAAAAAGAAATTATTTATTGCTTCCTTCCTGGAATAATGATTCTCTATTAATGGATTACAACTTAAATGTTGGTGATACTATTAAGGGTGGTTTGTATTATTATCAAGCGACAGGAGCGGGTTGCACCCCACTTCTTTTAACTGTGGTAAAAATTGATTCCGTTACTGTAAGAAACCAGAAATTCAAAGTGTTTTATACAGATTCAATGGGAGGAACTTATTTGAATTTGTGGCGTAAAGGATATTTTTTTATTGAAGGATTGGGGCACCTAAATGGAATTTTTGAGTATGGTGGGTTTGATGAATATTATTGTCATCCCTTTGAACATTGCCCAGGAGTAGATTCAATGGTATTTAATGCACCCTGCAATAATTTGGCAGGAATAAAAGCGACAAAGGGAAATGGTTTTACAATTAGCGTTTTCCCCAACCCCACAAACAAAACTTTAAATATTCAATTAGAATCTTGGAATGGAGTGCGAGAAGGGAGTATTAAAATTGTAAATATTATGGGAGAAGAATTAATTGCAGAAGAAATAAAAAAACCTGATTTTGAAATTGATGTTTCTGCCTTACCAAATGGGATTTATTTTTTGAAAATTACGGATGGGGAGAGAAGTTATTCTAAGAAGGTGATTGTGCAACACTAACCCCAAATGCCCGTCATGCTGAACTTGACTTATTTTTTATAAATACCCAATTGAAAACAAAGTGCTTCTATAATTTCGTTTTGTTTTTCAGCATCGGTAATTTGTCCTTGCAATTTAGAAAGCCTTAGTTTGTCTAACGTCCTAATTTGGTGACAAAGAATAATTGATTCTTTTTCCAGTCCAAAATTGTTTGCCTGAATTAATGTTTCGTTTGGATAAATTTGCCTGCCGGGCTTGCGGGAAGTAATAGGTAAAACATTCACAATATTAAGCAAGGAATTTATTTCGTCTTCACTTACAACAAGAACAGGTCTTGATTTTCCTTGTTCTGAACCAATTACCGGATCGAGGTTGGCGAAGTAAACCTCCCACTTTTTAACACTCATAAATTTTGGTTGTCTGCAGCGTCAAAATCACTATGAATTTCCTTTACGTCGGCAAGAAAAAGAGGATCCGATACTGCCTGTTTAAGTAATTCAAGTTTTTTTGATTTTGAATCTATCTCATCATCAACAACTATAGTCACTTGCTTCTTACCCTTAAAAGTAGAAGGAAGCGTAACCAAAATTTGGTTGTTTATTATGGTATAGACTTGCTTAAAGGTCATTTGTTAATGATTTGTGAGGTAAAGGTATGAAAATAATTTCTTTTCTGCAAGTGAAAACCCCTTTGTCGCCCACGGGCGACAATCTCTACCTTAAAGAGGAGAAGCTTTTAATACAACATTATTCTAAATTAGAACATTCTCAAAATTTCGTGTTGCGCTGTATTAATTTCCCCCTTTGAAGGGGGCGCCTACTCCGAAGGAGCAGAGGCGGGGGATGTTTTCGTCGGATGGAAGATTATACTTCAGCGAGCTGCGTAATCCCACCCTTAACGGCTTCCTCAAGCTTCACGTTAATCTTTGTACCAAGCGGTAAAAAAATATCAACTCGAGAGCCGAATTTTATAAAACCAAATTGTCCGGTTTGCTCGGCAATATCACCTTCTTTACTGTACATAACAATACGGCGCGCTAAAGCCCCGGCAATTTGTCGGAATAAAATTTGTTTTCCGTTTTTGTGCTCAACTACAACTGTAGTTCGTTCATTTTCGGTAGAAGATTTGGGGTGCCATGCCACTAAATATTTCCCTGCATGATATTGTGCATATTTTACAATCCCGCTTAGCGGGTAACGGTTAATATGCACGTTTATAGGTGACATAAATATAGAAACCTGTATGCGTTTGTCTTTAAAATATTCTGTCTCTAAAGTCTCTTCTATAACCACCACTTTGCCGTCGGCCGGACAAATTAGCGCGTTTTCGTTTTTGGTCCAGTTACGGCTTGGGTTACGAAAAAACTGTAATACAATTACAAGTACAAATAAACTAAAAGTATAAGCTGTGCATTTGGCCACATCAGACTGAGGAAAAAAATACCAGGCAATGCCAATAAGAATAGCTGAGAAAACAAGCGCTAAGCCAATGGTAGGGTAACCTTCTTTATGTATAGTCATTCTAAAATTTTGGTAAAGTTAATAAAAGCCACAGATTTTACAGATTTTCACTAATTCCAACAAAATAATCTGCGGAATCAGTGTAATCTCTGGCAAAATGGCTGCTTTTTTTCATGAAATTTTTTATCTTTGTCGCTTCTTAAAAATCAACGAAAATGAGCAAAATTAAAGTAGCAAACCCTATAGTAGAATTGGATGGCGATGAAATGACCCGCATCATCTGGAAATTTATAAAAGATAAATTAATACTCCCGTATTTAGAACTCGATATTAAATATTACGATTTAGGTATTGAGCACCGTGATGCTACCAACGACCAGGTAACTATAGATTGCGCAGAAGCAATTAAAAAATATAATGTGGGCATTAAATGCGCTACCATCACTCCCGATGAGGAACGCGTAAAAGAATTCAAACTAAAACAAATGTGGAAATCACCAAACGGAACCATCCGTAATATTTTAGATGGTACTGTTTTTCGTGAGCCAATCGTTTGTAAAAATGTTCCGCGTTTAGTTCCAAACTGGACAGCGCCAATTATGGTTGGTCGTCACGCTTTTGGAGACCAGTACCGCGCAACTGATTTTGTTACTAAAGGAAAAGGTAAATTAACTATTACTTATACTCCGGAAGATGGCTCTGCGGCGACTTCTCATGAAGTTTATAATTTTAAAGGTGATGGTGTTGCAATGGCAATGTACAATACAGATGAATCAATAAAAGGTTTCGCTCATTCTTGTTTCAATACAGCGTTAGCAAAAAAATGGCCACTATATCTTTCTACAAAAAATACCATTCTTAAAAAATACGATGGTCGCTTTAAAGATATTTTCGAAGATATTTATCAAACAGAATTCAAAGCAAAATTTGCAGCAGCAGGAATTGTGTATGAGCACCGTCTAATTGATGATATGGTTGCTTCTGCATTAAAATGGCATGGTAATTTTGTATGGGCTTGTAAAAATTATGACGGCGATGTACAATCTGATACTGTTGCACAGGGTTTCGGTTCATTGGGATTAATGACTTCTGTTCTTGTTACTCCGGATGGAAAAACTATGGAAGCAGAAGCTGCACACGGTACAGTAACACGTCACTACCGCGATTATCAAGCAGGTAAACCAACTTCTACAAACCCGATTGCATCTATTTTTGCATGGACTCGCGGTTTAGAGTTTCGCGGAAAGTTAGATGGTAACCAAGAATTAATTAATTTTTGTCACGCTTTAGAGCAAGTTTGTGTTGAAACTGTTGAAAGCGGAAAAATGACAAAAGACTTAGCGGTTTGCGTGCACGGTAATAAAGTAACTTTGGGCGAGCACTATTTAAATACTGAAGACTTTTTAAGTGCTATTGATTTAAACCTTAAAAAGAAACTGGGAGCGAAAGTTGTCGCTTAATAAAAGCAAATATTAAAAAAGCCATTCGCCGCGGCGAATGGCTTTTTTAATTTTATTCATTCATGAAAATAATTTTAATAAATATTCTCGCCTTTCTTTTGCTTTTACCTACGCTACAAGCGCAGGAGAAATATTCTTCGGAAGTTGGGGAGCGAATAAAAAATGTAGAGAGTACTTTAATGCTGGGTCGCTATGAAGTTGAAGGAGAAAAAGACGCAAGCCTTAAAGAAAGAATGGCTTTTTATAAAATTAAAGGCCTGAGTGTTGCTGTAATTAATAATGGAAAGATAGAGTGGGCCAAAGGTTATGGCTGGGCAGATTCTGCTGA
>CAZZEI010000018.1:0-28634 GCA_964653165.1 uncultured Flavobacteriaceae bacterium
TCTGTATTTGGACGAAGCGTTAAACAGGGCACTTGCAAAAAAGTAGATTCTTCCTGTATACCACCACTGTCAGTTATAATAAATTTACAATATTTTATGAGTTTTTGAAAAGCAAAGTAATCAAGAGGTTCTGTAATGGTTAAATTTTTGTTTTTCACTAAGTCATCGTATAATCCAAATGATTTTAAATTATTTACAGTTCTTGGATGAATAGGGAAGACCGCTTTGTGTTTTTTAGTAATAATTTCAATTAGATGAATTAGTTTTTTTAATCCATCTTCACTGTCAACCGTCGCCGGACGATGAATAGTAGTTAATACAAATTGTTTTTCAGTAACTTTTAACTTTTCAAGTATGTCGGATTTTTCTATCTGAGAATTAAATTCTACCAAAGTGTCAATCATTGTATTTCCTACAAAATGAATTTTATCCGAAGAAATATGTTCTTTCAATAAATTTTTATTTCCGGATGGTTCTGTGATAAATAAATAATCGGCTAATTGGTCGGTTACTATACGGTTAAACTCTTCCGGCATACTTTTGTCATGGCTTCGCAGCCCGCTTTCTATATGCGCTAAGGGTATATTTAGTTTATCTGCTGTAATGGCCGCTGCAAGGGTTGAGTTTACGTCTCCAACAACAAGAATAATGTCGGGCTTAAATTTTGTAAGGATAAGTTCTTCCATCTTAAGCATAATTTCTGCTATCTGTGAATTAGCAGATCCTTGAGAAATATTCAGAAAGAAATCCGGAGTAAGGTTAAATTGTTCAAAGAATACGTCAGCCATATTATTATCAAAATGCTGACCGGTATGCACAATTTTTAAATTTATATTGGGATAGGAAGCTGCAATTTTCTTAAAGCGAGTAACTTTAATAAAATTAGGTCGTGTACCTACAACAACTAAAAAATTTTTGAACATAAAGTTTAGAGAAACATTTTAAAGATCTTTTAAGAATTTGGCAGGATTACCTACCACAATAGTTTTTGATTTAACGGGCTTTACTACAACTGCACCCATTCCTACCAATGAATTATCAGCCACTTCTCCTTTGTTAATGATAGAAGCAGAAGGTGATATCCAAACATTTTTCCCAATAACAGAACTTCCCCCTAACATAGAATTGGCAATTATCAGTGAGTTTTCTCCAATAACAACTCCGTGTGCCACATGAACCAGGTTATCAATTTTTACATTCTGCTTTATTATTGTCGAACCCAAAACTGCGCGATCAATACAGGTATTGTTACCAATTTCTACTTTATTACCTATTACAACATTTCCAATATGCGGAAGAACTTCATAATCTCCGATCTCATTTTTTTCGTAACCAAAACCAATGCCTCCAATGGTATTATTTGAACCAATCTTTACATCATTACCTATTTGGGTTTTTTTATGCAGCACGTTGTTATAGCCAATATGACAATTGTTTCCAATAACACAACCACCTTCAATTACTGTAAAATCACCAATAGAAACATTTTTTCCGATTTTAACTGATTTATGAATACTTGCCTTTGAAGAGATATGGTTTTTTTCGGGCTTTTTAACAAAGAACTCTTTTATTACTGAGCTGAATAATTTTCTGGGGTTTTTGGTTATGATATAATTGCATGTTTTTTTTACCCCGAGGGCTTTAATCTTGTCAGAACAAATAATGATGCCTGAGTTGCACGAATTAAGTTTCTCGATATTTTTATCGCTGCACCAAAAAAGAACATCTTTTCTTTTGTTAGAAGTGTCGAGTTGAATTACTTCTGTTATAGAAATAGTTTTATTTCCAATGTATTCTATTCCTTTAAATTTATTTGTAATTTGTTTTATTGTAATCATAATTTTTAAGTTTACAGTATCCATCTGATTATATCAAAACACTCGGCGTATTTAGAATTTACCTGCTCACCGCGCACGCGTGCCAAAGAGCGCACAAATTCGGAGTTTGCATAGCTGCGATGCGCTTGAGATTTGTATTCTTTTAAAGCTTCAATTTTTTTTGCTACGTGTTTTTCTTCCAAGACAAAAAAGCTGGAGGTGTTAAATGTTAAATTGTTCCATGGCATTTCGTAACAAAATATAGTTGAAAATTTAAACGCACGAAGCCCTTCCTGAGATATTGTGTAATGGTCTTGATGTATATCATTGGCCGATGGCATAAAAATGACGTCCGGTTTTATTTTTGTTCGAAGTTTAATCAAATCATCGAGTATTTCCTGTCTGCGGAAATTGAATGTACGTACCTCATAATTAAATAAAATGAGATTAGCCGGTTTTATCCCTAATTTTTCTGAGGCTGCTTTTACTTCAGTAATTAAAATATCCCGTGGAAATTCCTTTAAAACAGATTGCTCGCATGCAGAGAACGCAGCGCAATAAACTTCATTGTCTTCAAGGAGTCTTGCCATTGTACCTCCACAACCAAATTCACCATCATCCGTATGCGGCGCTAAAACTAAAATTTTCTTATTTTTTATGTACGACATCGTTTTTTAGTTAATTTTTGGTTTAGGTATCATTTCAATAAAATCAAATATCGGGTTAAAATTGTTTGTTGCAAAATTAAGAAACGAATCAAAAGTTTTTAATCCGTGTTTCGTAAACATTTTGGGATGTGAAATCCAATGCATGTATTCTGAGTTTTTAAGATACTTTTTATAAGTGCTTAATTTAGCAAGTGTTAATAATTCAATAGAGACCATTTCAAAACCGGCTGAATTTGATTTTAAGAGTGCTGTCTGCGCACTTATTCCGTCTCCCCAACCTCTGTCGTTTGTTTTCCATAAATATTTCCTTACCAATCTGTCTCTGAATCGTATTAATGAATTAAATTGAATAGTGGAAATTGGGAACTCTACAAACGGACCTTTATCTTCTGGTTTTTCTATTAATTCTGAAAAAAAGTAAGGATTACATTCCTTTATTCTCGAAAAATCAAATGCCTGATTGGAGTTAGTATTTTTGTAACCAGGCAAAACACTAAATTCATAAGTAATGTTTTCTTTGATAAATATGTCTTTAAATAAACTGAAGGGTTGTATGCACCAACCTCCGGCTCTATAACCCCATTTTTCATGTGTAATTCCTATTTCTTTTAAAAATCGTATAGCTTCTGTAAACAAGTTTTGTATCTGTGCGGTTTTGAGGTTAGCCAAAGAATAATGTGTCAGATCGGGCAAAGAAAATTCTTTTTTATTTTCCAGATAAATTGCATCCAGCCAGTGTGGATGAATGTGCGGAAATATATAATGACCTTCGTCGTTTAAATCGGTTAATTGTTGTACTATCCGGGTGTAATCACCGGCATGTTCTTTTTGTTTTTTTAAATTTTGAATGTAAAGTACATCAACAAAAAAAATGCCTTTTGCCTTGTGTTTATTTAAGAGTACACGCAGAGCTTCTGTTGGTTCAAGAATGCATTTTGTTGCAGAGCCTGATTGCAGCCCTAAATAGGGCTCGTAGTCAAAAGTAAATACTATCTTTCTTTCAGGTTTCAATTTTCAGGTACTTTATATATTGAAATTCCTTTTTTTTGTAATTCTAATAATTCATCAAAAAGTTCTTGTATATCCATCCACCAAATAATACTTTCACCAAAGCTACTTTCATGAAGTATACCTTTTTCTTTAAAATGATTATGCATCCATACTTCAATATTTTTGTTTTTATCAATTCGGTTAATGTGGAAGGAAGGGTTATGAATAAAAATTTTTTTTTCAATAGTTTTTTCATTTATTTTTACCTTAATCAGTGTCGGTTTAGGCAGGTATACACCCCTGAATAATTCCGGATAAAAATCTTCAACACTATGATAAATAGTTACTGGCCCAATAGTAATACCTAATCCTACTATTTTTCCTTTTAAACTGCGTAATTTATGAAAAGGTGTGTTGGGTCCGAAATTTGTACCTGCTTTAAAATGCCCTTCTGTTATTTCCTCTGCATTTGGTCCTAATACACAAACAGAGTGTGTTGGGTGAATGCTTCTTTTTACCAGTGGCAATTTTCTGAATTCTTCCGAAATAATGCCTACTACAGAGGGAGTACTTGAAGGAATAAATATATAATCAGTTTCTTTTGATGTATTTAACATTGAATTAATATATGTATATGCAGGAAACGCAAGATTTCCTTCTGGCCCTATTTGTTCAAGTAAAACACGTATAATGGTTTTGCTGCCATCTTTTACGTTGCCAATCTTACTTAAAGAGGAATGAACTATTATGGTATCTCCTTTTTGGATTCCTGAGATTGCTATATTTTTTGCAAGCTGATTTTTATCTATTTTTTTTTTATAACGTCGTATACCTTTTTTTAATTTTTGCTGTTTCGAACGGAGTTGGTTTTTAAAGCGGTTTTGAATGGAATAATTGGTTGATTTTTCACGTATCGACTGATCTTTTAATAGTTCTTGATCAATAATATCTTTTGATGGCGTTAGGTCGTTTAATTTATGTTTTAAATACATAAGCAAATCAAATACAAGACAATTAAATTTATTTAAATCTTTTTTCCATAAAAATCCGTTTTCAAGTGCTGATCCAAAACGTTCTTTAAATTGTTGTATTCCCTCTAATTTGGTTCCTGAAATATCACTTAAGCGAGCACCTGCAAAATCGTAACGCTTAACTCCTTTCTCTTTTAAAAGTTTAATCGTATTCCAATGAAGATAATTTATGCTTCCGTTTATTCCTTTACTTTCGGCTGAAGCTCCGTATAAATAAAACGATCCAAAATTTGAAAAAGGAATAAATAAGCCACCTTGCGGTATATTATTATAATAGCATACTCCGCAAAGAGTATTTTGGGGCAGGAAATTAAAAAACTCCTTAAAATAGGAGATATCGTTGCAATACATAGCTGACCTTTCCATTGTTTGCTGATATAATAAATAGAAATCATCTATTACTTCTATCCCGTATTTTAAAACAACTCCATGTTTTTCTGCGTTCCTTATCACATTGCGGTGCTTACTATGTAATTTGGCAAACAATGCTTCCTCGGTAAAATTTTCAAGATTCATTGTATAAGAACCAAAAGGGGTGTTTACAGAATTTTTGGGAACACACTGAAAAAGCGCAAAATTATCGGGTTGAGTAATCCGTGCTATTTTCATTTTTTTTGCAAAGGAAACAAACTTATTCAGGAATTTACTTTCTTCTGTAATATCAAGGCGTTGCCCGGTTAAACTGAGTGGGGGATACATGGGTTGTAAATTAACTAAAAATTTATTTTTCCAAACCCTACATGCTATGTTAGTACCGGTAGTATCATGTATAATAATGCTTTTTTTATTCTCTGTTTTCTGTAAAATATGTTGGTATTCTTCGGTATAGAAATAGGGAAATTGTTCCTTTCCGACGGGAAGGTTTTTAAAAAATAAATCGTGTTCAATTAACTTCACTTTTTATTTTTTTATAGGAATTGAATGCTGAATTTTTTTTTTCAAAAAACGACCCACAAACATTATTTTTTTTGTGCTATTAACAAGTAAGAGTTCTTATAGGTTTTTTTTCTTATGGGGTTTTCACTTTTATAGGGTGTTGTATCATAAACACCTACTTTTCTTTCGTCGAAAGCATGTTGATGGCTTAGGACTGTAAAATAGTCAGCCGCTAATTTTTCTACAAGGGGCGGACTGTACTGTATATACGCAAGGTCGGGATAATACAAGTCAGCGCGACAGATAGCATGTGGATAATTAATATAAATAATTCCCCCAGGCTTTAAATGCGAATGTAATTTTTTAAAAACTGACTTTATTTGTGTTCTTGGAAAACACATAAAAACACCTATTGTGTAAATAATATCAAATTTTTCATCAATTGATATGTCAAGAAAATTCCCTTTAAAAAATGTGCATGACGGGTTTTCTTTTTTTGCCAACGTAATCATGTCATCAGTTATATCAATGGCAAATAACTTGAATTTGTTTGTATCAAAATCTTTTAAATATAATCCGGGGCCACAACCAATTTCAAGAACATTCCCCCCTGTTGGCAAAAATTCGGTTACCGTTTTTTTTAAATATGCATGCGATTTACTCAGGTATTCATCTATTTCCGGTCTCAACGAAAAACCCGCTATTTCTTGCAGGGTTTTTGTATGATCAACTTTATAATTCCTATAAAGATGATGAAGGGGAGCAACTTTTGTGTCAAGCTTAAACCAAATAAGCAGATTATTTATAAATATATTATTGGTGCAAAAGTTGAACAGTGATCTCTTTATACTCATTTTAATAATATTTTGGGTTAGTTATCTTTAGCAGGTTAAATTAAAATATTTTTCTTACTTCGAACATCAATTAATAAGATATTTTTTAATAACATTTTCGTTGTATTTTTCTGAAAATAAAGTAATTTTATTACTTTGTAAAAAGGTAATAAATTTATTGTTCTCAATGAGGAAATGGCTTCCTTTATTAAACAATTTTATGTTGCTTGTTTTATTTAAAATTTTATCCATCTGCAAAACTATACTCTCAACAGTCATAGCATTGTTATAAGCGGTATTAATCGTTGTGTTTTTTAATTCAGTAAACCGGGTAAGAATTGGAATTATGACCTTTAAATCATCCGCATCTAACAAATACCTCCATGCATTTTTATAAACAATTACTTCTTCATTATTAATTATTTTGCTTTTCATATAATTAAAAAATGTATGCGGATTAGTAGTCTTGCCAACCAGTGTTGGCAAACGTAAGATAAGATAGTGTGGGAATTCTTTTTTTATCAGATTTTCAAGATGTATTTTGTGTTTTATGTAACCGGTTTTTGCAATCGAAGAGTCAGTAATACTACAGGTACTGAAATAGATAAGTAGTTGTGATTTTTTCTGAGCAAGCAGCAATTCTGTTTCACGGTTAAAGACAGATTTTTCCTCCTCCTTAGAATTAGAAACGCCTGATGCGAAAATTAAACATTTTTCGTGATTTATTTCGGACAGTGTTTTAGCAATTAGTCCATTTCCTACAATCATTTGTTTATATAGGGTATTAATTTTGAATTAAGAATTTGTTCGTAATATTCTTCAAATATTTTAGTTCGATTTTCAAGGCTAAAACGATGTATTACTTTCTCTCTGTTTTCCGGTTTTAATTTCCAAGATGAAATTTCTTTCATTTTTTGGGCGTATGTTTCTATATCATTTTCCTGAACTAAATAACCGTTAACACCGTCTTCAACAAGTTCGGGAATTCCGGCGTGGTATGTAGATAATACAGGCAATTCCATTGACATAGCTTCTGTAATTGCAGTGGGAATACCTTCTGTTTTACCGGCTATTGTTCTACTGTGATGAACAAAACAATTTACTTCCTGCATTAATTCTTTCGCTTGGTCCGGAGTAATCCAACCAAAAAATTTTACTTTTTCCGAAATTCCTAATTCGTTAGTTAAGTTTTGCAGATATAGCGTGTAGTTATTTAAATCAACACCCGCTATATATAAAAAGTACTTTTCCGGATTTGAAACTAAACGTAAAAATTGAGCGAAAGCTTTAATGGTTATCTCTTGTCCTTTTTGTAAACATTGTACGGCAATTTGAAGAAATATATAGGTATCTTCCGATTTTATTTTGGAATAATCTCTTTTAAAGAAATCTTGCCGAATACCTGTGTAAACTATTTTATTAATTGGAAAATTTATCCCTTTTGCTTCTAAATTATTTCTTAAAAATGTGGTATTGCAAGTTGCATAAATATTATTTCTTTTGGCAATCAATTTTAATTTTCTGACATAAGATGGTCTTTGCAAGTGAAAAGAGGCATCATAACCAAGAAAATTAATTACGACCGGTATTTTTTTATTTTGCCCTGATAAATTGAGTAATAGACGAAGCGCTTCATAGCCAAACTGGCATTGAATTATATCAGGCTTAAATTGTATAATTGCTTTATTTATATTTTTAGAAAATAATCTGTTGTAAAACTCTAAATTAAGACCTTTTTCTTCCAGTATCCACCTGATTTTTTTTCTTAAAGGGTTTACTGTATAGGGAACAACTTCTATATTATCGAATTTAAATCTTGTTTCTTTGTATATAGACGTGCATAGGTATTTAATCTCATGATTTTTGGATAGACCCATTATATCATTTTGTATAAATGTTGTAGTGGGCGCTCCGAAAGCATCTGTATAAAATAGAATTTTCCGCATTACTTTAATTTCCAGTTTTCCCAAACGTAAAGGTATTCATATGTTAGTGTATGAGTTTTTTGCAATTCTGATTTTATATTTTTCATTCGCTCATCAGCATTTTCTACAAAATCATGAAATTGTATTTGTAGATTCGTAATTTTAGAAACCCAGTCTGAACTAATAATATGTTCTAACAGTTCGTACTCACCGCCTTCAATATTTGTTTTAAATAAATCAATCTTTGTAATATTTAATTCTGTACACACTTCGGTAAATTTTTTTAGGTCTACGGTTTCTTTTCCTTCATCGCGTGTGTCATATTTTTCTTTTTCTTTAAACGCAGAAGAGCTTTGATCGAGAATAGAAAAAGTTAGTTGTTTGTTTTCTCCCGCTAATCCGTAGGGTAATATTTTAACTTTATTATTTTTCGAAAAGCGTGCATTTAGCTTTTTATAATAAACACTTACAGGCTCAAAGACAAAAATTGTTGAATTATAGCGAGCCGCTATCTCTGCTGCCCAGTTGCCCTCATACCCTCCAACATCAAACACAACTGATTTTTCATTTAAATCATATTCAACACGAAGCGTATTGTCTCCATTTAAACCATACCATATTTCTTTGTTCTTTTGCGTAAGCGTTTTCTCTTCAGAATTTAAGTTGTCGCCAATTCTTTTAAACCATTGGTAGAATTTAAAATTTACAGCCCCCGTTTTGTATGCTATCTTACTTAACAGTTTTTTCACATGTTTAATTTTATCCAGCTTTCCGGTACAATGTCTTCCGATTTAAGAGAAGAATCTTTATACCATTGACCCGGTGCAATTACTATTTTCTCTTCTTTTTTTCCTAACCATGCGCCCCACCAACCAAAGGATGAATTAGGAATAATAAAATGATTGCATAAACTCATTAAATGCAGATAAGTTCCAAATTTTAAGCCCGGAAATTCTGCTTCTACGTATGTACTTGTAATAGGCAGTTTTAAATTTTCTTTGCACCAATTGATATCATCAGAAAAAAAATAAATATGATTAATATTTGTTTTTGATTGCAATAATTCAAAACCTTTTTTAAAATAATCAACAGGCATTGCGCCCAGCGTTTTACTGTAAACCGGGCTCGTAACATAATCACCCCGTCTTACCTGAATAGCAATCGAATTTTTTGCTTGTATTTGGTTTGCAAGTTCTCCGGCAATGCCGGTCAATGTTTCTTTAAAAGTATATTGTTTTCTGATTTCCTGTTCAATCGACTTAAAATATTTTTCACTTTGCCATGCGCCCACTAAACATTTATTGTCGGATAAGGCAAGAATGGAAGGTTGAAAATTTCTTTCTTTTTCAATGATAAGATTATTTTTTCGGAACTGCCAGCTTATTTTATTTGCTATTTTGCAAAAAATATTTTTATGTGATTTCCCGTTGAAATGCCAAATGTCTTTTTGCGATGCTATATTCAATTTTACATTTAAAATGTCAATAGCTAAATTGCGATGTGTAACAATTTCGTGTGGCTCACTTCTATCGAGCAGCAGAGTAGTATCAATTTTTAAATCGGTTTTATTTTTTATAGACAGATGAAGACCCAGTGCATACTGAAACATTTGATTTCCTAAGCCTCCAGTGAATCGTACGACAATCATTTTATAGAGTAAAAATTATATGTTGGCATTACTTGAATTAATTTCAAAATCCGTATCTAAATACTGACAAAGTTGTTTGGCTCTGTTGGAGAAACTATGATCTTTTAAAGTTCTTTTTTGACCGGCAAGCGCTATTTTTTTTCTTATTTCCGGATTGGCTATGTAATAGTTTATTTTCTCCAAACAATCTTCTTTGCTTATAAATGTTACAATTTCTTCTCCGGGTTTAAAATAAGTACTCAGGTTGTTTTGGTGCGCACATAACAGGAGAACACCAATACCTGTAACTTCAAACAGACGCTTAGCACCGGCATCATTCATAAATTCATTCCCCGGAAAATGTATAGCTATATTGTATTGGGTGTAGGTATCAAACATTTCAATTCCGTCTACGCTGCCTTTTCTTTTACTGGCTATATTTTTAAAGGACTCCTCATTGGGTAAATCCGGGCAAAATATATCTATTTCTGATTTTTGAGATAAATAATCAAGGAGTTCAATTCTGTTTTGATGATGAAGAGAAGAAAAACTACCAATGAAAACCGCATTTTTTTTAGTTTTGTTTGATGTTTTAATTTTTTCAAGTATTTGCTCATCAAAGGCCTGTTGTATTAATAGAGCCGGTATTTTTTTTGATTGAAAGTGTTGTAAAATATTTTGTGAGGAAGTTGTAATCAAATCAAATTCATTAAAGGCAAGATTATTCCAGCGACCTTCAATAGTGCACGACCACTGTAAAACTAATTTAACACTTTGTTTTTTTAAATTTTTAAGTAGCAATTTTTCAATCCATATCCCAGAATAAACAAATACCACATCGGGCTTTAATTGTTTTAGTTGTTCTTTTAGAATTTCTTGTCGTATACTGTCAAATGTGTTATTTTCTTTCAATACCCTTGTGCGATAACTGCGTATGGGTGCTTGTAAATTCCATTTTGCATAAAGTACTTTGTTATTTTCATTAGCCCATTGCTTTTGCAAAGGATTACAATCAGGAATGATAATTTCTGTTTTGTTACCTAGTTTTTCTAGGGCTAGTGCAAGACTATCAGCCTGATAATATTTTTTTTGAAGCAGTAAATTAAGTCTTTCTGAATAATTTTGTGTTGATAATACTTCAGACCCCGAAAAAGTATTTGTATAAAATAAATTGTAATCTTCAATTAAAATAGCAAAGGTCATTGTAAAGTCTTTTTACTGAATTATTTTATTCGCAATTAAAAGCATCCAGTTATTATCTTTTGTTTTATCTCTTTTGCAGGCAATTATTTTTTTTGACTCTAAATTTTGTTTGGCGGTTTCTATCCAATCTGCAATTTTTGGATGTTTCATCCATTTATTTTGTGGCGAAGCATATCCTATTTTATCTTTTCTCCAGGCAATTTCTTTTGGTAATACATGCTCGAACGATTTGCGTAAGAGATATTTTGTCCAGCCTGAATTTATTTTGAAACTTGCCGGCAAGCTAAATGCAAATTCAACTAATTTATGATTTAGAAAGGGTAAACGAATCTCTCTTGAAAATGCCATTGAGTTGCGGTCTGCAAATCGAAGTAAATCTTCAAGTCCATGTTGACATGTACTTGAATAAAGTTGTTCTGTAAGATTTCCGGCAAAGCGATAATCGTATTCATCTTTGGGGGAAAATTGAGAAAAATATTCTGGATGAAGAAATTGTTTAGCGGTAAATTCTTTTTTGGGTGGCGATAGCATTCTATACAACGGACTGATTTTATTTTTTATGCTTTTTGTAAGTTGCGCACCTGCCGATGGGAAGACTTTTTCCGTGGAACCTGAATACCCGACAAAATCGGGATTATGAATAGTGCGGTAAGCGCTTAATTCCTGCGGATAAAGAATGGAATTTTTTTTATATAAATCGTTTAAATAGGTTTTGCAGTAATAGGGATAGCCTGCAAGTATTTCATCTGCTCCTTGTCCGTCGAGCAACACAGTAACATTATTTTCTTTTGCCAATTGCATTACCCTCCATTGAGCAAAAATGCTTGAACTACCGAATGGTTCTTCCTGATGGAAAAATATCGTATCAAAATCGGCAATAAAAGTATTTTCATCGGGCCAGGTAAAAAATGATTCTGCTTTTGTCTTTGTCGTTACCATTTCAATAAACTTCCCTTCATCTTTATCAAAATCTTTAAATCGGGCAGAGAAAGTTTTTTGCGTAATTTTATTATCGGCATTTAATTGATCGATGAGACAAACAATAGTAGAGCTGTCTAAGCCCCCCGAAAGACTTGAGCCAACGGGTACATCAGCGCGTAATCTTACTTTTACAGAGTTTAACAGCAACTCTTGAAATTTTTGAACTGCATCGACTTCAGAAATTGGTTTTGCCTCTGATTTAATGTCAATATCCCAATATCTTTTTTTAGTAACTGAAAGATTTTGGTTGATTAGCAGATAATGAGCCGGTTCTAATTTTTGAATTCCGTTAAAAAAAGTTTCAGCAGGATTGGAAGGATTGCTAAGGGAAGAAACATTATTAAAGAAATTAAATACCATTCTTTGATTTACTTCTTTTTTTATGCCACAAGCAAAGAGCCCTTTCATTTCTGAAGCGAATAGAAATTTTTTACCGTTTTCGTGGTAAAAGTAAAATGGTTTTTCGCCAAATCGGTCACGCGCACAAAAAAGTGTTTTTTCTTTTTCGTCCCAAAGAGCAAAAGCAAACATGCCATCCAGTTCTTTTAAGCAATCTGTGCCCTGTTCGGCATAAAGCGCTAATAATACTTCTGTATCTGAGTTGGACTGAAATTTTACCCCTTTTTTAAGAAGTTGCTCTTTCAGTTCAAGATAGTTATAAATTTCCCCGTTAAAAGTTAATGTAAATCGTCCGTCACCAAAGTGCATTGGTTGTTTCGCGTCATCACTAAGGTCTATAATGGAAAGCCTTCGGTGACCAAATCCTGTGTTTTTATTTGCATTAGTCCAATGTCCTTCTCCGTCAGGTCCGCGATGTGCAATAGAATCAGTCATTTTTTTGAGTTGTTCTAACTCAATTCTTTTTTCTTTCTCAAATATTCCTGCTATTCCGCACATACTTAGTTGGCAATGAGGTTTAATTCTTTAGAGAAAGAAGTGTAATTTTTTTCTGCATTAAAATTTTCTTCCCAGAATTTACGTATTTCGCTTCTGTTGAATACTGTTTTTCCGTTTTTTACAGAAACAATATGCTCTGCAAGTTTTTCGGGAATTGTAGTTGAATCAAACAAAATACCTGTTTTTTCAACGGTAATTTCTTTTATTCCGCCAACATTTGGTGCCATTATCGGAATACCAAAACTAATGGCTTCCATTAATGAAACGGGAAGCCCTTCGCTTTTACTAACGTTTATAAATAAATCGATGCTGTTGTTTCTGTAAAAGTCAAATACTTCTGTTTGCGTTAGATGCCCTTTAAATTCTACTTTAATATGAGAAGGTAAAATTTTTACTGAATTGTGTATTTCTTCTTTCTGCGGACCATCATTGCCTATGTGAATCCATTTAACGGGAAATTTAAGCAGTGATAGAATGTTGGGAATAAAACCAACGTTTTTATACTGAAAAAAAGTTGAACAGCTTACAATCACAAATTCTTCGGCAGCATTTTTATAAGGATTTAGACTATTATCTCTTGTGCCAAGCCTGCTAAGATTTAATTTAGGCGAAGAGGAGGGATACATTTTTTTTAAATGATTCAACCCGTCTTGAGAAATCGGAAATATTTTATCTAATTGTTTAATCTGAAAATTTCTGAATGGAAAGAAGAAATCTTTTTCTGCGTGTTGATATTCGTAAACATCTCCTCCGTGAGCTCTTGTAACGAGGTGTTTTATTTGTTTTTTTTCTTTTAAGATAGCTAGTTTGTAAGTCCAGTCATCAAACCAATAGGTGTAAAAAACAGAATTGAGATTGATTTCTGATTTTTTAAAAAAGGTGAGTAAATTTTCTGCCTGACCGGTTGCGTTTGATAAATGAGCTGTGTAATAGCGAAATTTTGAAAGATAGTTGCTGAAGTATTTCCCGTGTTTTAATTCTGAAAAAAATGCTTTTGCCAATATACCAATATCCTTGTTGCCTAATAAAGGTGCGTTATCGAAATGGTAAATGATAATGTTTTCTGGTAAATTAACGGAAATAGTTTTGTCTTTAAAAAGTGATGGAAACAAATTTATTTTACTGTATTGTTTGGAAAGAATCAATAATTCCTCGTATAGAAATTGCTCGCTGCTACCATAGGGGAATGAATATGTAAAAATATTTATTTCCGGCATCAGGATGTTGTAATCAGCTGCATGTATTGTTCAGCAACTTTTTCTACGGTGTAATCTTTTTCAATTATTTTTTTAAAAGTAGTTCCATATTTTAAGCGTAGTTCTTTGTTGTCGATTAGTTTAGCTAGTTTTTCAGCGAGTTCTGCTGAATTTTTGGGAGCGAACAAAAGGTTTTTGTCGTTTTGCAAAACTTTACTGTGAGTAATTATATCTGATGCAACAACAGGTAAGCTATATATCATTGCTTCAAGTAAGCTATTGGGAAGCCCCTCGCTTAATGAGCTGTGAACAGCTATATCCGATGCTAAATAAACTCCGCTTATGTCTTCTAAAAAAGGCATGATACTGACTTTGCCCGATAAATCAAGTTCTGTAACGAGATTTAAAATATTCTTTTCCGAACCATCAAAGCGCCCTGCCAGCAATAGTTTGCAATTTTTGTTTGCAATAAGTTTCATTGCTCTTACTACGGTTTCCTGATCTTTGTTTCCTGAAAAATTGGCAAGCATGGTAATTAAAACGGTTTCTTCCTTAACGCCAATCTTTTTTCTAAATTCTTCTCTCGTAGTTTTAGCTGTTTCTAATACAACTGCGTTTGTAATTACTCGTATGTTTTCTATTGGTAATTTTGTTATTTCTGAAACATATTTTGCCCCGGCCCCTGAGTTTGCAATTATTTTTTTCGTTTTTTTCAAAGCTCTTTTTTCATAGGAGCTGTAATTAAACGGTGGTATTCCCAAATCCCGTTGGTTCCAGATACAAAAGGAATTTTTAGCATCGTAAAAATTATTTGCAATCACGTTGGGTGTATAGCAAAACGGGAAAATAATCTGTGGAGAAAGCGATTTAAATATTTTTTTAATTTCTTTAACCTGAGCAAACATTTTTTTTAGAAATCTTAGATTTGATGGAGTAGGTAAGTAGTTTTTAAATTTGTCAAAGAAATAAATATCAATTTGAACGGAATAACAATTTATTCCTTTTTGTTGCAATTGTGAATATAAAGGACCGTTCTTTTTGCCATCAACAGTTAAAACGGAAACATTAGCGCCTCTTTCAGAATAATATATTGCCAGATTACATACTTGTCTTTCTGCGCCGCCTATTTCGTAAGAAGGAATGATAAACAGAATCTTTTTCCCTTTATAATCGGACATTTTATTTTTGTAACTGCTTTTGGTACCAATCAACTGTTATTTTAAGCCCTTCTTTTATATCTATAACCGATGAATAGCCAATCAGCTCTTTAGCGCGGGTAATATTTGCAAAACTGTCTTTGATATCGCCTTTTCTTTCCGGTAAGTGAATTGCTTTGATATCCTTTTGCAGAATAGTTGCAATTTCGTTGAATAAATCGTTTACCGAAGTTGTTCCTCCGTAGGCAACATTCATTATAACTGCATCTTCTTTAATATTTTCCGCAAAGGCTGCACAAAGATTTGCTTTTATAACATTGGCGATAAAAGTAAAGTCGCGGGTGTTGTTCCCGTCACCATGAATTCCCGGCGATTCGTTATTTAAAAGTTTGGTAATAAAAATGGGAATAACAGCTGCATACGGACCTTGTATGTTTTGTTTTGGACCAAATACATTAAAGTAACGCATGCCGATTGTTTTTATGCCATATACTTTACTAAACACTTTCGCATATAATTCGTTGGCGTATTTAGTAACAGCGTAAGGGGATAAAAGATTACCTGTTTTGTCTTCCACTTTTGGCATATTGATATCATCTCCATACACAGATGATGAGGAGGCGTAAACAAAACGTTTTATATTATTTTCTTTTGCTGCTTGCAGCATATTTACAAACCCGTCAACATTAACTGCGTTAGTGGTAATTGGGTCGTTCATGCTGCGTGGTACCGATCCTAAAGCAGCTTGGTGCAAAACAATATCCATTCCTTTGCAGGCTGTTTCACAGTCGGTATAATTTCGTATATCACCTTTTTGAAATTCAAAATTAGTTGAATTTTCAAATTCCTTAATATTTTCGTAATAGCCGGTAGAAAGGTCATCTAATACCCTTACGTGTTTTGCTCCGTTTTTAATCAGGTATTCGGTTAGGTTAGAGCCTATAAAACCCGCGCCGCCTGTTATCAGAAAATTGTAGGTAGAAAGATCTTTAGGGTGTAATTTCAATGATGTCATTTGTTTTTTGTTTTTAAAGATTTAAAATTTCTAAGCCATTCTTCTAAAAACAGCAGGAGCCATAGAGGGCCGGTTTGATTTTCTTCAAGCAATTTTTCTATTTTTTCTTTTTTAAAGTAGTGAAGAATATTTGAATTGGATGAAAGTAGGTAGTCTTCGAGTATCACGCGTAACTCACCTTTACCCGCAAACCATTTACTTAATGGAACACCGAAGCCCATTTTTTTTCTATGAATAAAATTATCGTCAAAATCGCGGGAAAGTATTTTTTTAAGTAATAATTTTCCCTGCCATTTTTTTTCGGAATTTTTATTGTTTATGTTAAACTCTTCCGGAATGCTTGCAGCAAATTCCCAAACTTCTTTATCAATTAGCGGAGTTCTTACCTCAAGGCTATGAATCATGCTGGCAACGTCTACCTTGGTAAGAATATCGTAATTCATATACGTTTTCATATCCAGGTACTGAACTTTATTGGCCATGCTGTATTTCTCTGCCCGTGCCATCAGTTGATTGAATATTTGTACCTCTTTGTTCAGGTTCTCCTCTCTGTAATCGTTTTTCCATAATTCTGAGCGACTTTCTGTTGGTAAATACTGTATATGCTGGAACCATCTTTTTAAATCAGCTCTTTCCGGAAAATTGGATGGGAAAATTTTATGTAATTGGTTATAGTATTTTCTTTTCCATCCTGCTCGATAATTGATAGGGTCATATTGCATCCAAGCCGAATGAGAGCCGTATCCTGCAAAAGCTTCGTCGCCGCCATCACCGCTAAGTACCATTGTAACGTGTTTACGTGCCAGCTCGCATACATAATAAGTAGGGATTGCAGAGCTGTCACCATAAGGTTCGCCATAGTGTCTTACTAATTTTGGAAGTATATCAAGTGCATCCGGTTTTACAATTTCAACATGATGTTCTGTGTTGTATTTTTTCGCAGCGAGGTTAGAATATTCCAATTCGTTATACTCTTGCTCTTCAAATCCAATGCTAAACGTTTTTACGGGCTGTTTTAATGTTTTCGACATATAAGATACTACTAAAGTAGAATCTATGCCGCCTGACAAGAACGCTCCAAAAGGAACATCAGATACTAAGTGAGCTTCTACCGATTTTTTCAGAACTGCATCGAGTTCATGTAGCCATTCCTTTTCAGTTTTAATTTTCTTTTTTTCAAAACTAACATCCCAATATTCTACCGGTTCTTCTATTTTGCCATTAAAATGATAAACTAAATAATGAGCCGGTTTTAATTTGAAAACATTTTTAAACACAGTTTTTGGAGCAGTGATATATTGCAACCACAAGTATTCGTCAATTGCTTTTAAATCAAGTTCGGCATTAAATTCTTTTACCTGATGAAATTCTTGCAACTCAGAGCCAAATGCAAAGCAGGTATCTGTTTTTAAATAGTAAAATGGCTTGATTCCAAAATTATCCCGGGCGCAAAATATTTTTTCTTTTTTTGTATCAACTAATGCAAAAGAGAACATTCCTCTTAGTTTTTTTACAATATCATAACCCCATTCTTCATAGCCGTGTATAATGACTTCTGTATCAGATTTTGTTTTGAATTGGTGCCCCGCGCTTTTTAGTTGATTATATAGTTCCAGGTAGTTGTAGATCTCTCCGTTAAAAGTTATCCAAATGCTTTCATCTTCATTGCACATGGGCTGCTTTCCGGTTTCTAAATCGATAATTGATAAACGTCTGTGGCCGATAGCTCCCTTGTCAAATAACTTAATGCCGTAGCCATCTGGACCACGATGTTTTATAGAGAGTGCCATCTCCATTATTTCAGTTTCTTCTACTGAATTATTAGTTCTGAATATACCGGCTATGCCACACATAAAAATCTATTATAGAAGCGAAGATTACTATTAACGTAATTAAATTACAAATGAGGAAGAGGAATTAAATCTTTTTCTTGAAAAGATACGTTCCACAAGCTTCACTCATGTCTTTTTCAAGCATCTCAAAACCTAATGGAGTAAAGAAATCTATCATTTGTTTATCGGAGGCAACCTCATAAGGTAAGCCGCCTAACCAATCTACGATATCATGATACACATCCATCCCTCGCATTCGTTTTTCATTCCATTTAAATGGATTTTTTTTCTCTTTTAAACGTTGTTTCATCATTGGCCAAATGTATACCGACCATTCTAAGTATTTTTTTCCTAAGGTACTTGAACCGTTATATTTTTTCTTTAAGGCAAGGTCATAAGCATAGGTATCAACTCCCTGGTAAATGGAAATTAAAAAATATCCGCCGGGCTTAACAAGATCCGATGCATTTTTAATTGCTTCCCACATACTGCCGGTATGATGTAGTACACCCCATGAGTAGACAAGGTCATACATGCCCAAACCTGACATGTACTTTTTATCTAATACACTTCCATGTTGTACTGTCCAGTTTTTGGGTGCACCGGATTTCTCCCACATCGATTTTGTTGCGGCAACACTATTAGGGTCGTAATCAAATGAAAATAATTTATTGGGTTCCATCGTATGCAACATGTAGGAATGTATTCCTGAGCCGCTTCCAATATCAATTATGTCTTTTCCTTTTAATTCAACTCTTCCCGAAAACCATCTTTCCAGATCTTTAATAGAGCGTTTGAAAGAATCTTCGTCGATAACTTTTAAAAGATTTTGCCAGTTTTTCCCGAATGAGAAGGTGATTTTTTCTGTTTCCATTTGTTTTTTATTTAGTGTATAGATTTATGTTTTAAATTGAACTTATTTATTTTGACTTTTAAATTTCTGAATGGCTGACTGATAAAATGCTAAAAGTTGAGGAACAATTTTATCAGGAGATAATTTATCTATTCTTGTCTTGGCATTAGATTCTATTTCTTTTTTTTCTTCCGAACTTAAATTCATGATTTCCTCCATAGCTTGTAAAAGTCTGGCAGGCTCATCAATTGGAATAAGGTACCCACTTTTTTTATCTTCGATCAGTTGCTCAAATCCATTTCCCAGTGTACCGATAACAATTTTCCCCTGAACCATTGCTTCAATGCAGGTATTTGGAAAATTATCTATTCGAGAGGGTAAAACAGTAAATTCTGCATTTTTAATGATAGGATAGAGTTGTGAATGTGGAGTCTTTCCAAAATGTATTATTCTGTCTTTATGATTACCAGCTTTATTTAAAACGAAATCGAGCATGTTAACGCCTTCTACCTCGCTGTGTAATACTTTACCTACCAGTACGAAATAATAATCTCTGTGTTTTTCTAAAAAAGCATGAATTATCTGGGCAATTGTTCCGACGCCTTTTATTAAACCAATAGTTCCGAAAAACAGAATATATTTTTTACCCTTTAATTTCTCTTCAAAGAGGGAAATGTCCTCTTTATTAACATCATTGATATACAGCGTTTCAATTATTTTAATTTCTCTGTTTATTTGTTTAGCTATAGTTCCGGATAGAATTTTGCTGGGACCAAAATTATCATCCATTAATTGTAGCGCTTTATTTTCTATCTTTTCCTGAATCCGTATTGCACTTAATTTTTCGCCATAACCGCCAAATTTATGAGCTAGCGCATTAGAACCTGATAAACGGCTGATACTTGGAATATTTTTTAGCCTGTATAAACCAAGACCCCCTAAAGCAGAATAATGAATAATGTCAAATTCTATTTCTGAATTGATTTTATTGACCCATTTATTAAGTTCTTTGCTTTGTTGTATAAGCCCAATACGCGCTTCGTATTTTGGCCACCAGTTTGTGCGCTTATAAAATAAACGTTTTAAAATAGTGTAAGGCTTGCAGAGAAATTTGTTTGAATAAAGCCATTCGTCCCAATTTTCTGGGTTAACCCTATAAACCTCAATTCCGTCAAAAATTATTTTTTCGGTTGTTTGTGATGTTACGAATACAATAGGTCTGTGACCAAATTGTAAAAGAGATTTTGCTAATCGGTAAGTATAATTAGCTAAGCCACCATCAAAATTTGATTCAGAAATGAATTCAGAAGAAACTATTGCAATATTCATTTGTTGTGCCCGGTTTTATTAAAAGCTTCAAGTACTCTATTTGCCATTGTTTCAGTTGAGAAATGTTTTTCGACGAATTGCCTGGACTTTTTTCCAATTTCTTGCCTTAAATTTTTATCAAACACTAATTTTTCCAGCCAAGAACAGACTTCTTCCGGCGTTTCCGCTTGGCAAATGACGGTTTTTTCCCCTAAGAATTTGTCAAATATTTCAGGTCTTGCATTTGCAATCAGAGGCCTTCCCAGGGCCATTACTTCAAAACCTCCCATTGCAACAAGGCTTTTGTCTAGTTGGTCGAAAACAATGTCGGCTTGTTTGTATTCTTCTAAAACTTCTTTTTGGCTTAACTCATCTAACCATGTAACATAATTTGAAATGCCCAATTCCTTACATAATTCAATGGTTTTTTCTACATCCTTACCTTTTTTAACAAGTCTAATATTTAAATTTTGTGTTGGAAATTTTTTGCAAAAAGCAGCTAATCCTTTAATCATAATGTCATTCCCCTTATAGTCCATAGAGGGTAAAAAGTCTTTAGGTTGATTAGATTCTTTTTTCCAATTAAATCTTGCAAGATTGAAAATTCTAATAATTTGATTATTTGGTACCGGAAAATATTCAATAGAATCTACATCTATCATTAAATTGGATAATAATTTTTTTTTATTTGCACCTATTTCCGCTAGTAATTTATCACCTTCCGGAACAATACCTTCAATAAAAAAAAGATGTGTAAAGGCATTTTTTATTGAGTTTCTTTGTCTTTTTATTTCTTTTTTAAGCCAATTCTTGTAACTGGCTAAGAAAATCAAATTATGAAACGCTGCTTTTGGTTTGAAATATTCTTTGTTCGTATAAGTGCTGTAATTAAAAAGTGACAACAATTTTTCAGTTAAAGAAAAAATTATTTTATTTTCAAACAAGGTTGTTTGCTTAGATTTTTTGATCAGGATATTTTCTTTATACATTAAATCCACTGAAATTCTCATTAAATCGTCAGCGTGTTTGAAATCAGCTAAAGGTTTTAAATCTGATCCGGTAAGCGCTGTAATGTGTGGCGCATTAATTTCGTTTGAAAATCTTATGGCGTACCCGTTTAAAATGATGAAATCGCAAGTGTTGAGTAATTTAATGACATTGCTTTTTTTTTCTCCATCTAGTAAATTGCCAACTAACCATAATGGAAATGGACTAAAATCTTTTATCCAATTGGGATAAGGAGTGTTTATATCATGGTACCTGTTTTCAGGTCTGTTTAAGCGTTGTTCATCATCAATAATAAAAACCACTTCATGACCTCTTTTTTGTAAGGTTCTTGCCAGCATGAACGGGTAATTATTAGCATTACCCCAAAAACCTATTTTTAGTTTTTTATCCAAGCAATTTTTGTAAAACTATTGAGTATAAATTTTGCTATAGCTTATATTGTTTTATTTGATCAATGCCGACCTCGGAAATTGCTTTGACCAATATGTTTTTAACAGATTCTACATTCTTGTTAAATGTTTTAAGTATCTCCTCCCATGAAACAGGTTCTTCATCTTCTTTCCAACAATCGTAATCTGTGCTCATTCCAATTACCCCATATGGCATTTTTAATTCGTTTGCTAGAATAGCTTCAGTTGCAACAGACATATTTATAACATCTGCTCCCCAATTAATAAACATTTTAGATTCTGCTCTTGTAGAAAACCTCGGGCCTTCTATAGTTACAACTGTTCCTTTTTCATGAACGGCATAACCTAAGTCCTTTGCTGCGCCGTAAAGAACCTGTCTTAAATGATTATTAAATGGATCTGCCATTGGCGTATGTACTGCACCATTACTAAAATCTCTGTGGTAAGAATTCTCTCTTATTCTAGTAAAGTCGATAAATTGATCAAGAATAATAAAGTGCCCTCTGCCGATTTCTTTCTTCAAACTTCCGCAGGCAGTGGTTGCTATAATATGACTAACTTCTTGTTCTCTCAACGCAAATAAATTTGCTCTGTAGTTTACCTGACTTGGGCTGAACTGATGATTCTTTCCGTGTCTCGCAATAATAACTACATCACGATTGTTAATTTTTCCACAAGTTAAAGGTGAAGTAGGATCGCCGTAAGGAGTCTTCACCAGAATTTCTTTAGGCTCCTTTAAAATATTAGGGTCGTTTAGACCTGAGCCACCGATTATCCCGATCTTAATCATTAATTTGATTTAGTAAGTTTATCAATACTTCTGCGGCTTCTTTTAAATTAGTGCCAAAGGAAATAAGCCCATTCTGATGTCCTGCCATTGACAAAACTTTTTGGCGGGCAAGATCTGTTTCATTATAGAGCCTGATTATTTCTTTTGCCATGTCGGGTGTTCCGTATTCTACCTTCACATCTGTTGTTGGAAGTTTGTGTAAGTGTTTTTTCCAAAGTGCAGCGTGATGAACGTGAATCACAGCATTTATTCGTTTATCTAAGGTGTAAATTATTGCATGTGTAAGTGACTCTGAAGAAGCAATTATTGGACCAACAGTTTTTAAAGAGTTCGAACTGATGCTAAAATCAACTACTTTAGTATAATGAGCTTGAGTTAATCTTCTCAGTTTGCCAGTTGTTGCTCCGCTTATAATAAATTCCTTACCTGAAAAGCGCTTACTTATGTTTCCGTAACCGATTCCACTCAAATCTTCACCGATTAATTTTAGATCATATATTCTATTACGCCATTCGTCGAGCTCTATTATTAAGTTCTCATCTAATGGTTCGCTACGAACCCAATCACAACGAAATTTTATGCCAATTTCCGTCAAAATGGTTTTTTATCAGGGTACATTGTGAAAATAGAATTTTCAGTTGCTTCGCAAATTCCTCGTTCAGTAATTAATCCTGTTATTAATTGATGGGAAGTTATGTCGAACCCGTAATTTGCCGCAGGGCTTTCGAGGGGTGTAATTAAACTTTTCTTGATCATTCCCTCACACAGGCCATAAATGTATTTAACCTCATCTGAGTTTCTTTCCTCTATGGTAATTTCCTTTAAACCATCTGTAATTTTCCAGTCAAAAGTTGAAGAAGGAAGTGCAACGTAAAAGGGTATTTTGTTATCTTTTGCTGACAGTGCTTTAAGATAGGTCCCAATTTTATTTGCAACGTCCCCTCGTTTAGTAACTCTGTCTGCCCCTGTAATTACCATATCTACCAAGCCATGTTGCATTAAATGCCCTCCGGTATTGTCTGCAATAATTGTATGTGGCACACCTTGATTAATTAGTTCCCATGCTGTTAAACTTGCTCCCTGATTTCTTGGCCTGGTTTCATCAACCCACACATGTATTTTAATTCCACGTTTATGTGCTTCGTATATCGGCGCTGTTGCTGACCCAAAGTCCACAAAAGCTAACCAACCGGCATTACAATGGGTTAAAATATTTACGACGCTTCCATTTTTATTTTTACTTAATTGCTCAATTATATTTACTCCGTGAAGTCCTATAGTATAGCAATATTCTGCGTCTTCATTTGCAATTAAAATGGCTGTTTCTTTTGCAATTTGCACTTTTTCATCTAGGTTCTTACCTTTTCTTATTGCTTCTAATTGCCTGTTAACCGCCCATTCTAAATTAACGGCAGTTGGCCTTGATGCAATTAGAAATTTCGCAGATTCTTTTATGTGATCTTCGGGCGATTTCTTTTTTCGTGCTTCAAGTGCAGCTAAATACATTCCATATCCTGCTGTGGCTCCAATTAAACCGGCTCCACGCACATGCATATCTTTTATGGCGTGTTCGGTTTCGTGTACTGAATGCAGTTTTTCTAGTACGAATTTATGGGGTAAAAATCGTTGGTCGATAATACAAACTACTTCATTGTTTTCTTCCGAAAGCCAAATGGTTCTGAAATGTTTTCCCTGAATATTCAATTTAAATTATTTGTTTAGCAGCACTATTACTAGTTATATAGGGAGCATTTATATCGTGGTACCTATATCCATGTCTGTTTAAACGTTGTTCATCATCATCAATAATGAAAACCACTTCATAATCTCTTTTTTCTAAGGTCCTTGCCAACATGAATGGGTCATTATTCGCATTACCCCAAAAACCTATTTTTAGTTTTTTAGCCAATTTAATTTTTGTAAATACTGTCAAGTATAAGTTTCGCTATCCTTGGTCTGTAGTGCGAGTTTTCGTAGTAATTGCCCTTAGATTCTGTTAGATAATTTTTTCCCCAAAAATTATATACTGATCTTGGTTCAAATATCTTTTGGATTAAACTAAGATCTGCGATGTTTATTTTTTTTTGATTATAAAGGGGACTGATAATAATTTTATAATTTGTATTGTTTTTATCTAACATTTTTTTTACCTCTTGTAACATGTTTCGATGTAAATCTGTAGTTAATACCGGGTTATCTGTTATTTCTTTATTTTCTCGTTTGTAAAAAGCACTTTTCATATAATTGTAATAATCTAGGGAATCATGTTTTATCCAATTTTCAATTTCTTTGAAGTGAAACTCATTGGAAGTAGGGTTGTACTCGATTTCCCGTTTAATTTTAAGTACATTTTTCATGTAGGGCTTGTAATTTTTTGTAAAACTAAAATCTAAATATGCAGAAAGAAAATTCCATGTTAAAAAAGTTTTAAGAAATTCAGATTGAAATTTAAAGGCGCTGCCATGTGAGATATCAGGATGTTTAATAAAAAGGTATCCTTCAGAATTTTCTGTTTTCGCAAGCAATTCAGTATCAAAAATCAAAAGCGCGTTTTTTATTTTCACTCCTTTATCGCTGAGAAATTTTAACTTATTATAAATGCCATAAAGAGACTCACCTGAAGCATCGAAATGTAAAATGGAAGCGTCTTTTTCTATATGATGATTCCAGCAGTTTGTTTCGTAAAACATACTTCTTGAACTTCCTAAAATAAAGGAGTTGAATTGAGCTTCTGGATAATTATTTTTAAATACCTCGGTTGATACATAGTCTTTATTTAGTGTAATGAAGTCGTAGCCTGATGAGTAATAATTTGAATATTTTTTAAGAACGCAAAAGGGGTCTTGTTTAACGTAAAGAAATAAGATAGCCCAAAACGGGAGACTAAAAAGTAGAAGAATCTTTAAGAATTTTTTTATATCACCAGGCTGCCTTTGCATTAAAACTGAAAATAAATGAACTGTCGATTTTCAAATACTCCAAAAATCCAAATGGTTGCAATTACTCCGTAATAAATAGACCAACGTAGTAAGCGTGGTTGTTTTTTTATCCAAGAGTTTATGCTGATTTTTGTTTGAATAAAATGAACGGTTTCCATTAATAAAATAAACCCAATACCTAGCCATATTTCTTTGTTAGGAACATAAATGTTTAAATTAAGTGAATGGTTTTTGTATAGTTTGTAGATGTCAAAATAAAACTCTTTTGTATAATGGGTTATAATATATATTGCGTCGCTTATAGTATTGGCACGAAAAAAAACCCATGCTATTGTTGTTAAAGTAAATGTAACAGCTATTTGAAGAAGTAAATGCAGTTTTGGAAATCTTTTGAGTCCGACTAAACCAACAAAACGATTTCTGAAATTTTGTGTAAGCAATGTAATTACAAGATAACAGCCGTGTAAAGCTCCCCAAGCTATAAAGGTCCAGTTTGCTCCGTGCCAAAAGCCGCTAATGATAAAAACAAATAATAGATTAAAATACCACCTGGGAATACTTACTCTATTTCCACCTAGTGAAATATAGAGATAATCTTTAAACCAAGAGGATAGAGATATATGCCAACGTTTCCAGAATTCTGAAATAGAAGAAGAATGATAAGGGCGATTAAAATTTGTCATAAGCTTGAAACCCATTACGCGGGCTGAGCCAAGTGCTATATCAGAATAGCCGGAAAAATCACAAAAAATTTGAAAGGAAAAAAACAAAGAAGCAACTATGAGTGAAATTCCATTATAAGAATGTGGCTCATTAAAGATGGGATCGGTTATAAGGGCTAATCTATCTGCTATTACTACTTTTTTGAATAGACCCCAGGCCATCAGTCTCAGTCCCGACGTTACATTTTCATAATTGAAGTAATGTTTCTCATAAAATTGATGTAATATGTTTTGGGGTCGCTCAATTGGCCCAGCTACTAATTGATGGTAGAACATAACATAAAGCGAATAAATCCCAAAATTTCTTTCTGCTTTTTGATTGCCTCTATATACTTCTATAGTGTAGCTCATTGCCTGAAAAGTGTGGAAGGAGAGACCAATGGGTAGAATAATATCAAGGTGCGGGATAAGGTTTTCGTGATGTAAGTGCTTGCTAATCCAATTTACATTTTCGATAAAAAAATTGTAATACTTAAAAACTGCTAATACTCCAATATTGCCAATCAAACTGGCGATTAAAAAAGTTTTACTTTTGTTTTTAGGCCCTTTGTTTCGCTCTTTTTCAATATAAATACCGGCAATATAGTCAATAATAATAGTGAGAAATAGAATGAGAATATAAATCGGAATGAATGCCATATAAAAATAGCAACTGGCTAAAAGTAACAGAGCCCAACGAAATTTGAAGGGAAGAACAAAATGCATTGTTGTTACAATAATAAAAAAGAAGAAAAATTCTATCGAGTTAAATAGCATTATTAAAAGTAAAGTGTGGCAATCGGGGAATTGTTTTTAAAAAGAATTGATTCGGAATTTTCAGTTTTTTTTGACTTGTATTTGAAATTTGTTTCAATGTATATCTTTAAATAAATTTTTTATCAGGATTTGAACTTGCAATGTATTTAATAGCTTCTTTTCCGGTATTTGCAATTAAATCGAGAATTGAAACATTTCCTGAAAATTCACCGCCTTGTTGTTGATAGGGTGTATAATTGTAGCTTTTATATGAAAGTGAGATGTTGTTTTTTTTAAATAAATCATAATCAAGATAATCATCAGCTGCCTGACCTGATAAATAGGAAGTGGCATTTACTTTAGAGAAAAGATCCATTAACCTTTCTGTTTTTGATCCATTTAACTCAAAGGGTTCAGATCGTATTATGTTGGTTTTAATTTCAAGGTAATTGCATATTGCCCTGATTAATTTTTCGTTTAAATCTGTCAATAAGTGAACATTTCCACTCACAGCTTCTTCCCATAAAGTTAATGCGTCTGCGAAAAAAGGTGTTTTGCCTAAAGAAGAAGTTAATTGTTGTTTGTGCAATTCCCTCCAATTGCCCTGCGTAATAGTAACCGTATTGATTAAATCTCCCAAATGAAATTTCACAGGAACAGTTATCCATTTTAAGCCGGATTCAAATTTTAGCTGGTTACGATTTCTATAAGTTCCTTTTGAATATTGAACATCATCATAAATAACAAATGTGTCAACACTATTTATAAAGTCAAAATATCCTCGCCAAGGAATATAATTTGATTGAATAACGCCAATACGCATGACTATCGATTGCTTAAAACGGTTGAAAATTTATCTTTAAATCGAAGAAACTTAGCTTCTATAAAGAAAAAGGAAATGGAAGCCATCAAGGTTGTAAGTAAAATGCTTAGCGTGTAGTAAATTATGTTTGCCTTTAATGCATCCTCGAGCCCAATAAATTTTAGTACAATAATTAAACTAATTTTGATGGCAAGAATTTGGTAAATATAGAGCCCATAAGAAATTTTTCCTAAAAAAAGAAATAATTTGTTTTCTAAGCGAAATATGTTCTTGACGTTTGAAGCTGCGTTGAGAATTATGAGCATGAATAATGCGCTCAATACTTCGTCATTTAGTATACCAAAACTAAAGGAAGTGCCAATGCCGATAAGGGTTAATAAAAGAATTATTATTTGAAAATCTTTTTTATAGAAAAAATCAAGAATGTCTTTTTTCTGATGGATTAATAAATAGGCACCCATTCCTCCAATTGCCATGCATTGTATCCTGAAGTGTTCAAAAAAATGAGCCAACAAATAAAGTTTATTATTTTCAGGGTAGCTTATATGAGCCCAATTAAAAATATATTTCATAGAGACAATGAGTAAAACGATATACACAAGAATTGTGAAAATATTTTTCCCGGCCTTTTTATTGAGATAAGGCCAAAAAAGATAGAATTGCTCTTCTACTCCGACCGACCATAGCTGGGAAGCAAATGGAACTAAATGAAACAAACTGTAAGATACGTTTGCCATTAAAAATGAAAATAGCCCAAGTTTTGCAAAATAAGAATTATTGTATAATGGCAATTCAAAACCTTTAATGCTTATAAAATAGGGTAGAATAAAAAATGCTAAAATTACTGTTATGTAATAAAGCGGCCATATTCGTAGAATTCTTCTTACATAAAAATTTTTGATGCTGATGTTTCCGGTTTCTCTTTTTTCAAAGAGAAGTAAATACACTAGCGTTGCATCAAAATTAGTAAAAGTTCTTTGAAATCCGCATGAATAAAG
>CAZZEI010000019.1:0-27715 GCA_964653165.1 uncultured Flavobacteriaceae bacterium
AGAAGAAACATTAAATGATAGCCAATAACTTTGTCCATTATAATCCTTTAATAAGTGGTGTACTTCTCCGGCCTGGTAATAGCTTATGCCAAGAAAATAAATATACGTTTTATCTTCCTGGATATTTTGTATGGCATTTTGAGTGTACCGCTGTGCTTTTTCTAACTGACCTATATTTTTAAAATAAATAGCTATTAAAGATTGGGCAGCTCCTTCACCTTGTTTATCGTTTATTTGTTGAAAGGCTGCTATAGCCTCTGTTAGTTTTTCATAAGAGTTTCCATAGTTTGGAAAGAAAATATAAGAAAACCCTTCCGTAAGAATAAATAAGCAATTTGACAGAGCTGATTTTTTAGATATTTTTTTTAATTTACCAACCACCTGCTGATAGTCTTCTCCGTTAAGCGCAACCCCGTTTTCCCAAAATATTTTATAAAAGTCTACTATTTCGGCCTATGTACTTTTAGGGTTGGGTAATTTCGCAATAATTTTATCGAACATGCTTACTGCCATAGACTAAAGGTTTAAAACAAAACCAAATATACAATTAAAAGCTTGTGCTGGAATACTTGCGTTTAAAACGCATTACTCGCCCGTCCTCGTTACAAACGAGGACGAGGGCGCACGAATTTTTATTCATACATCATTTAACGTAAGTCACTTTTACGTTAAAGTCGCCGCCACCGCCTTTAACGCGTATCCATTTGGCAAAGGGAGAGGTTTTTACAAATGAAGGTACTTTTATAGAACCCGCAAAGCAAAATTTATGCGAGTCCATTTTTTCCTCAAGGCATTCCAGACTAATAAAAAAATCTCCCGTGGTACTTATTATATAGGGTGTTAAATCTACCTGCACTTCACCCTGTTTTACATTTGTTTTAAAAATGATCGGTTTCTTTAAAAAAGTTTCTCTGGGAAAACCTTTTGCATTTATTTCATACAGCATAATTCTAAACTGAAGAGAGTCTGGATACTCGTTTTTTATGATATAAAAATTAAAACTTTCTATGTACACTTCTACACCTTCTTTGTTATTAGCTTGTATGGCGGCTTGGTCTCCCAGCCAGTTATTATTTTCGCCGGCAAATGCGGTGCATACATTTTTACTGTAATTACTTGTGCCCAATAAATTAAACCCTGGTTTTTTTGGTTTTACTTTTACTTCTTTTAATTCGTATGCTATAGATTTAAGATAAAATATTTTGTCGGTGTTCTTTTTTATATCATTCCCGGTAACAACTAAGTGGCTATAACCTATTGATGAAATCTTAAGCGTATCTGTATCTTTTAAATTTGTAAGCAATAATTTAAAATTACCGTTTTCATCACTCAAAGTACCTTGTGGTGTTCCAACTATACCAACAGAAGCAAAGGGTATGGCTTGTTGAGTGCTATTATCTTTTATAGCACCGTTAATAATACTTTGTGAAAAGCCGAGATGGAAAAGTAGAAAGTAAAAAAGGAAGCAAAATATTTTCATTTTGGCTGGCTATGTCTGGTTTTAAATATTCGTAATTAAGTATAACTATATTTGTTTTCTTTTAAGCATTATTTCCACCTAAAACTCCTGCCTTTTGCAAAAGGTTTTTTAAGTCTTGCATTTTTCGGTTATCACTTAGTACTTGTTTTTTTGTTTCGTTAATTAAGTAATCTGCTGCAGCTTTATCGGCGCGACTCATTTCTGCAAATGCCTCATCTTGTATATTAATAGTTAGGCGCAGATAATTATCGGGGACCATCATCTCGTTCATTTCGTAATCGGTGGTTCGGTTTACACCACGCATCATAACATCGCTAATACGCGTTGCCCAAAATATTTCTCCCTTATTTTTTGCTTGCTCTGCTGTAATTTGCCCGGCAAAGGTGCCCGTTCCAATACTCAACACAAAAACATCATTGTAATCAATATCTTCCTTTTCTTTTCCAAAAACGTATTCGAAGTGGTTTTTTGAGAACTCAGAGAGAGCCGCTAAAGAAGGGTTGTTTACAAACACGCCCCCATCTATGCAAAGTCGCTTTGGGTTTTCGTTAGCGTTAGGGTAAGTTAACTCGTAAGCGGGTAAATAAGTTGGCCCGGCAGAAGTAGCGCGTGCGGCATCGTACAACAAAATATTTTGTTCAAGGTTTTTACGAGATGATCGTGTTTTAAAAAAGAGGGGTAGATTATTTGTTAAATCGTAAGTACAAATCATAATGTTTGTAAGGCTGTCGTTTAATCGGGAGTTGCCGCACACTTCAGTAAAGACTTTCGCAATACCATCTGCTTTAAACTTTGGGTGTAGTGTATCATCTACTGCTTCCAGCCACTCTCCCAATATTGTTTTACGCGGCGGGAAAATAATTTGCCCCTTTTGCAAATACACATTTAATATTTCATCCAATGAATATTTGGCTTGTTTAATATCGGCTGTGGCGGGTACGGTAAGTGCGCCTGCAATGAGTCCGCTTGTAGAGGTACCTGCAATTAAATCAAAACTTTGCCAGATGGGTTTTCCCGTTAGTTCTTCTACTTTTTTGAGGATGGTTAGGGGCACTACACATCGTAGTCCGCCCTTATCAGTGCTTAGTATTTTAAATGTGGACATAGGCTTTAAAATTTATTTTGTTTTAAAGTATTAGATAATGCTATGTAAATGTATAGAATTATTTTTTACAAAAATCACCCGGCTTCCGAAAAATAAGAATTGCAAAAGCTACGTGGTTTTATTATTTATACAAGGGATTCCAATGAAATGAAGGAGGGTGTTTTTATTCAATTAGAAAAACTATCTTTTATTTAGTCTAAAAAAACAGCCTTCCTGAACATTACTGGCGGGGCACTCTCCTTAGTTTGTTTGAAATGGAAGTTTAAAATTTATTTTTCTTTCTTATCCGGAGGCGAAGTCTTTTTAGATTTTGAAGAGCCGTTTGACCCTACCGGCTTTTTATTATAGGTAGGTTTTACAGCGGTGTCTGGCGTTGTTTTTTTTGCGCCCGAATCTTTGCCGGTTTTGTAATTAGACGGAAGTCCAAAATTACCTTCTTCTTTTATATTAAAAGTTGAATTTTTACCGCTGTGACTGCGATGCGCTATTTTTTTAGTCTGCGAAAAAGCTGTGGAGCTAAACAGTGCCCCGAAGGCAACAAGTGCCAGTAAATTTTTCATGGTTTCTTTTCATAAACAATCACAACAACTATGCCACAGTCATATTTTTAGATGACATTTCAAAATTATTGATACATTTATTGTTGCATGCAGCAAGATTCAGAATTTAAAAATTGGTCGGTATTCAAAAAAATTATTTTCAGATTCGTTTTTGTGTACATTTTAATTTTCATTAACTCCTTTTCTTTTCCGCATAATTTCATTCCTGATATTGGTAAATACACTAGTCCGCTTTTTGAAATACTTGTAAAATGGTTTGGCGGTTCTGTTCTTAAAATTGATCATACCTATACGAGTGAATTAATTTCTGATTCAACCGGAATGTACATTCATGTTTTTCTTTTCGTGTTTATTTCGGGCCTTGTTTGTTTAATCTGGACTTTGTTAGATAGAAAACAAGAAAATTATATCAGACTTTTTTACTGGTTCATAGTAATTGTAAGCTATTATTTGGCCATGCAGTTATTCACCTATGGTTTTAGTAAAATTTTTAAATGGCAGTTTTATTTACCCGAACCCAATACCTTATTTACTACACTGGGAAATACACCGCGCGACCTTCTTTATTGGAGTACCATGGGCTCGTCGCGACCATTTGTTCTATTTATTGGGCTTATAGAAATTACCGCTGCGTCTTTATTGCTTTTTAAAAGAACCCGGTTATTGGGTTCCTTGCTTGCAATAGGAATTTTAGTTAATGTGGTGATAGTTAATTTTTGTTTTGATATATCGGTCAAACTTTATTCTTGTTTCCTGTTACTACTTGGCATCATCATCGTTGCGCCTGATGTAAAAAGATTATTTTCGTTTTTCATTTTGAATAGAGTATCTCCAAATAAATTGTGGAAGCCCGATTATCTTTCAAACAAAACGAAGATGGTATATCGTGTTAGCAAAACTTTGGTCATCTGTTTAATTGTGTCAGATGCATTAGGTATGTACTTTGCATCAACTAACTTTAACGATGACAAGGCTAAACGACCAATGTTTCATGGCGCTTATCAAGTAGAGCTGTTTGTAAAAAATAATGATTCACTTGCTCCATTACTCAACGATGCCGTTAGGTGGAAAAGAATGTTCATACACAGAAGAGGCTATTTAATTACACAAAGTATGAATGATGAAATGCAAGATTATAAACTGGAATATGATACGTTAAATCATCAACTAATTATTGAAAACACAAATGATGAATCAAGATCGACACTTAAATATGCTTTGCTAAACGATAGCACATTTGTTTTAAATGGTAAGCTTAAAAATGATTCTATAAATGTCCGCTTTAAAAAAGCAGACTTAACTAAGCTACCATTACTACAAAATGAATTTAACTGGACAATTGATGAGTGAGTATTTCTATGCTAATTGATGCAGCTTTTAATCTAAGAAAATCCTTGAGGCTCTGCCTCGGGGTTCCCGTTATAGTTTTTTTGCCACAGATTCGCAGATTATTTTTTATAACAATTAGCACATACAACAATCTGTGAATCTATGGCGACTTTTTTTAGGATACTTCGAGGCTCTGCCTCGGGGCCATTCATTTTATATTTTCAAGATCGTTTAAATAATCTTGTTGCAAATCTTCATGAAAAGAAGCAATGAGCGTATTAATTTTTTTCAATTGAAGTTCATACATGTTTACAATCAATTTACTTTTATGATAGGGAATTCCCGAATTTTTTAATTTGCTGCAAAAATAAATGTACAAGTCAACCGTCAAAGTTTTGTCGTTTACGTATTTACAGTATTTGTTTACTAAGCGTAAAAGTTTTCGTAAACCTTTTTTTACATAATACAAATTAGGCTGGGTTTGTAATGCAGTTATTTGCTCATCAATTAAAGTTTTTACATCATTAATAAGATTTGTTTTGTTATGAGCTTCAAATAATAAGTAGCCTAAATACTCTTTGTTGTCTTTTTTGTATTTAGCAAGCGCCAGGCATAATTCCAATAAATCATCTGGTGGCAGTGCTTGTAATTCTTTTTTTATTTCCTGTAAGCTTGCAGCTTTCATCTTCTAATTAAAACTAAACTAAAACTTAATTTTAACACCAAAGGTATGATAGTCGTTCATTTTTATGGTAGGAACGTTATTATGTTGCATGTCTAAATATTTTAAACTTTTCATTTCTTTAATTTGTAATGGTACTTCTTTAAGCTTATTATTATTGAGATATAATATTTCTAAATGTGTAAGTGTACTAAAGTTGGATGGAAGAACAACTAGGTCATCATTTTCCAGATGCAAAATATGAAGTTTAGGTAATGTGCTTAACACTTTTACACTTTGGCTTAAATCCATTTTTGTATTTACGTTCAACGAAACTTCCTCTAAATTTTTAAGATTAGAAAATTCAATAGGTAAGGTTTTAAAATTATCTCCGTTTAATTGTAATACGCGTAAATTTTCTAAATCTGCTATCTCACGGGGTATAAACTCCAAATGGTCATAATTAAGATATAAGTGTTGTAGATTTTTAAATTTTGCCAATGGAATAGGAAAACTATCAATGGGTAAATTACTTAAATTAAGTCGGTAAACTTTTAATGGTTCTTTAAGTGCATCATTCAATAAGCTATATACTTTTTTAAACTGCGTGGAATCGGTATTCTGTGCAATTGCCATTTTACCTATAACCAAGGTACATAACAACAGAAATTTGATTGAAAAACGTTTAATTTTCATCATGTTGAAAATTATTTTCTAAATGATGTACAAATGTATATATTTGCACCGCTTTTAATGAAAGTTCTTTTACACAAATTATATATTGCGGGATAGAGCAGGGGTAGCTCGTTGGGCTCATAACCCAAAGGTCGGAGGTTCGAATCCTTCTCCCGCTACTAAAAAGGGCCCCTTATTGAGGGGCTTTTTTCATTTAATGAACAACATGCACAAAGCTGGTTTCGTAAACATAATTGGTTGTCCTAACGTTGGCAAATCAACATTAATGAATGCTTTGGTTGGCGAGAGGCTATCTGTAATTACCTCAAAAGCCCAAACAACCCGACATCGGATAATGGGTATTGTAAATGAGCCCAATCATCAAATAATTTTTTCAGATACACCCGGAATTTTAAAGCCTCATTACAAACTCCACGAAAAAATGATGCGCTTTGTTGGAGATGCTATGGAGGATGCTGATGTTTTTTTACTTATTACAGATGTGTACGAAGATGTTCAGTTAGAACAATCTTATATTGACCGACTAAGCAAAGTAACACAACCCGTTTTAGTATTGGTAAATAAAATTGATGCTGTAGATCACGAAAAGACCTTAGCTAAGATTGAAGAATGGAATAAACGTTTACCAAATGCCGAAATATTACCGATTTCTGCTCTGCAAAAAACTAATTTGGGTTTGTTAATGCAACGCATTATCGATTTATTACCCGAGCATGAAGCATTTTTTGGTAAAGATGAAATTACCGATAAACCCGAAAAGTTTTTTGTCTCTGAAATCATCCGAGAAAAAATTCTGTTGAATTATAAGAAGGAAATTCCATACAGCTGTGAGGTTGTGATTGAATCTTTTAAAGAGGATAAAAAAATTATTCGCATAGAAGCAGTAATTTATGTTGAACGTGAGTCGCAAAAAGGAATTTTAATTGGCCACCAAGGCGCATCACTTAAAAAAGTAGGTATTGAAGCACGCAAAGACTGTGAAACATTTTTCGGTAAACAAATACATTTAGAAACTTTTGTTAAAGTTGATAAAGATTGGAGAGCTAATGAGAAACGACTTAAAAACTTTGGGTATTAAAATTTGGAATTCAGCATGAAAACCGCAGTACTTCTAATAAACCTTGGCACTCCCGATAATCCTTCAACACCTGCTGTACGTAAATATTTAAGTGAGTTTCTAAACGATAGGCGCGTTATTGATATTTCAGCAATAGGAAGATTTTTTTTAGTTAATTTTATTATCGTCCCGTTTCGCTCTTCAAAATCGGCTAAACTTTATAAACATATCTGGAGCGACAAAGGCTCACCCTTACTTTATCATGGTGTAGAATTAAAAAGCAAACTGCAGACTAAACTGGGCAACGATTATTTTGTAGAATTTGCTATGCGGTATCAAAGTCCGTCAATAAAATCGGCTTTAGAAAATATTCGCAAACAAAAACCGTCAAAAATTGTGGTTATACCTATGTACCCGCAATACGCTTCTTCCAGCACCGGCTCTACTTTAGAAAAAGTGTTTGATGAAATTAAAAATTGGGAAGTAATTCCGGAAATGCACTTTAGCAGTAACTTTTTCGATAACGAAGATGTAATAAATTGCTACGCTGAGGAAGGGAAGAAATATAATCTTAATGAATATAATCATATTTTGTTTAGCTATCACGGTTTACCTGAGCGACAAATTAAAAAAGCATCGGCGCATTATGGAGATAATTCATGCTTCATGGATAAATGTTGCGAAGTGGCAACAGATAAAAATCGATATTGTTATCGCGCAAATTGTTATAGAACAACGCAACTTATTGCACAAAAATTAAATTTACCGAAGGAAAAATATACCATTTGTTTTCAAAGTCGTTTGGGTAGGAGTGAGTGGATAAAACCTTATACCGATCAAGTTATAAAACAGCGCGCAAAAATGGGCGATAAAAAATTGCTTGTATTTTCCCCTGCTTTTGTGGCAGATTGTTTGGAAACTATTTACGAAATAGGAACTGAATACAATGAGGTCTTTCAATCCTATGGCGGAGAAAAAGTTGACTTGGTAAAAAGTTTAAACGCCAATGATAATTGGGTAGAAGCTTTGGCAAGGATGGTTGTGAAATAAATATCAATTTTAACTGCCTGAAAAACAAGTAATTGAATCGAATCCCCGCTTTTGAAACTTTACCTAAAAACTTGGCTTTCCCAAATAAATCCCTATATTTGCAGTCCTTAAAAATTAATGAAAATGATATTAACAGCAGAAGCAAAGAAAAGTATATTTAAAACGCATGGTGGTACTGAAAAAAACACCGGTGCATCTGAATCGCAAATTGCATTGTTTACACAACGTATAGGGCATTTAAGCGACCACTTGGCTACACATAAAAAAGATTTTGGAACGCAACGTTCTCTTTTAAACTTAGTAGGTAAGCGTCGTGCCTTACTTGACTATTTAAAACGTACTGAATTGGAAAAATACAGAGCGTTAATCAAAACGCTTGATATCCGTAAATAATGGCGGAGAAATAAAAACTACAAAGGCATTCGGGAGACTCGAATGCCTTTTGTGTTTTAAAGCCACAGATTACACAGATTGAAACAGAAATAAAAATCATAGTAATCATAAAAATCAGCGTCATCAGCGTTCTATAAAGAAAAAAAACCAATCAATATAAACCGCACCGGAAAGGCCGGAGCACAAAACAAAAAACAAATATGTCACAATTAGGAACAACACATTCATTTCAATTAGGAGATGGACGCACCGCAACACTGGAAACAGGAAAATTAGCAAAACAGGCAGACGGCTCTGTAGTATTAAAAGTAGGAGATACCATGTTGCTTGCAACAGTAGTATCATCAAAAGAACCAAAGGCAGGTATAGATTTTTTACCACTTACTGTTGACTACCAGGAAAAATATTCGGCAGCAGGTCGTATACCGGGTAGTTTTTTTAGAAGAGAAGCAAAACTTTCAGATTACGAAGTATTGATAAGCCGTATAGTTGACCGCGCAATGCGCCCGCTATTTCCCGATGATTATCATGCCGAAATACAATTAATGATACAATTAATTTCTTCCGATAAAAAAACTTGTCCCGATGCATTAGTTGGTCTTGCCGCTTCTGCAGCAGTAGCTGTTTCAGATATTCCGTTTAACGGACCAATCTCTGAAGTACGCGTTGGTAAAATCGACGGAAAATTAGTAATCAATCCGAACCTGGAAGACCTTTCAAAATCAACTCTTGATATGATTATTGCAGCATCTGCAACTGATATTTTAATGGTTGAAGGTGAGATGAGTGAAATTAGCGAAACAGAAATGTTAGAAGCAATTAAATTTGGACACGAAGCAATAAAAGTTCATATCACTGCAATTAAAGAATTCGCTATAAAAGCAGGCGTAAAAGCAAAACGCGAATATTGCCACGAGATAAACGATTTGGATTTAAAAGAAAAAGTTAGCGTTGCTACTTACCAAAAGGTGTATGATATTGCAAAATCAGGAAACGCAAATAAAAACGAACGCAAAGTTTCTTTCAAAGCAATTTTAGATGAATACAAAAAATCGTTTACCGAAGAAGAATTAAAAGAAAGAGAAGGTCTTATAAATAAATATTACCACGAAGTTGAATACAATGCTGTTCGTCGTGTTGCTTTAGACGAGAAAATTCGTTTAGACGGCCGTAAAACAACTGATATTCGTCCAATCTGGAGCGAAGTAAATTATTTACCGTCTGCTCATGGTTCGGCCGTATTTACACGCGGAGAAACTCAATCGTTAACTACGGTTACTCTGGGTACTAAACTAGACCAACAGAAAATTGACGGAGCTTTCATTGAAGGTGAAAATAAATTTTTGTTACACTATAACTTCCCGGGTTTTTCAACAGGCGAAGTAAAGCCAAACAGAGGTACATCTCGTCGCGAAGTTGGTCACGGTAATTTGGCATTGCGCGCACTTAAAAAAGTGTTGCCTGACAGTTGCCCTTATACCATACGTATTGTATCTGATATTTTAGAAAGCAACGGTTCATCATCAATGGCAACAGTTTGTGCAGGTACGCTTGCGCTAATGGATGCCGGTGTACAAATTAAAAAGCCGGTTACAGGTATTGCAATGGGACTTATCACGGACGATAAAGGTAACTACGCAATTCTTTCAGACATCTTGGGTGATGAAGATCATTTAGGTGATATGGATTTTAAAGTGTGTGGTACTAAAGATGGTATTACTGCAGTACAAATGGATTTAAAAGTGAATGGGTTACCTTATTCAGTAATGGAAGAGGCAATGAACCAGGCAAAAGCAGGTCGTTTACATATCTTAAACGAAATAAGCAAAACGCTTTCTGCGCCTAATGCAGATTACAAAGCACACGCACCTCGTTTATTACAAATTGAGATTCCTCAAGATTTCATTGGAGCGGTAATCGGCCCCGGAGGTAAAGTAATTCAGGAAATTCAAAAAACTACAAATACAACAATTACAATTACCGAAATTAACGGTAAAGGTTTAGTTGAAATTTTTGGGGACGATGATGCAGCTGCTCAAGCCGCTCTTACTCGTGTAAAAGGGATAGTTGCTGTTCCTGAAGTAGGAGAAGTGTATGATGCAAAAGTGAAAACGGTTATGCCGTATGGTGCTTTTGTTGAGTTTTTGCCGGGTAAGGATGGTTTATTGCACATCTCTGAAGTAGAGTGGCGCAGACTTGATTCTTTAGAAGGTGTATTGAAAGAAGGCGATATGATTAAGGTTAAATACATTGGTAACGACCCTAAAACCGGCAAATTTAAATTGTCGCGCAAGGTATTATTGCCAAAACCTGAAGCTGAAACAGAAAGCAAATAAACCGCTCTAAACTCCTGAAAGGGATTTGGAATGAGAAAAAGTAAGAATATAAAAGAAATAACTGCAGTGTCGTTACTTACGGCACTGCTTTTTTCTTTTACCAATATTTACAATTTGGATTATGTCACTTCGAGCGCAGTCGAGAAGCGTGTACAAACTAAGGAAGCAATTCATTGGGTGAGTTTTGAGAAGGCTGTTGAGTTGGCTCAGAAAAAACCAAGACATATCATTATTGATGTTTATACAAGTTGGTGCGGTCCTTGCAAAATGATGACTAAAAATACTTTCGAAAATCCACAAATTGCAAAATACATTAACAAAAATTATTACGCTGTAAAATTTGATGCGGAGTCTTTCGATACGGTTAAATTTTCTATCAACACTCCTGATACAATTAGGGATAAACAAGGAAAATTTTTGAAAGTCGGTACAAAAAAGCAAAAAGTAGTGTATATAAATCCTGCGCCAAAGGGAACACCTCGTTCACCACATCAGTTCGCAAACTCCATTTTAGACGGAAAACTTTCATATCCTTCAATCATATTCTTAAACAATAAAATTCAACGTATAGATGTAATCAAAGGGTACCATGCACCTAAAGAATTTGAACCTATTATGAAGTTCCTTGGTTCGGGAGCCTATAATAAGGCCAAGTACGAAGAGTATTTAAAAACATTTAAGTCAGAATTAAAGGATTAAGCCCCATTAATTGCGATTTTTAATTTTAACAGGAATATGCTATCTTTACGTAAAGAAATATGGGTGAATCTTAAGGGTAAAATAATCGAGTTGCTCGATAGGCAGAAATATTCCTATAAGGATTTGGCGGAGCATTTAAATCTTACTGAGGAACTATTAGATCATGCCCTTGAAACAAAGACCTTAGAAGTCCGTACCCTTGAACTTATTTCAAAAGAACTACGTATTCCATTATATAGCTTTTTCCGCGACCCGGCTCAAATGGCCGCTTATCTGGAAGAAAAAGAAAGGTACTACGATGTAAATATCTGGAGCCATCAGGAGATAAAATACAAATCGGAAATCGACAAATTACGTGATGACCTTCTTAAGCTTTCAAATGATGTAAAAAACAAGGAATTACTTATTGAAACCCTTGAGAGCGAGCTTAAAAAAGGCTGGACGGATAAGTAAAACCATTTTCTTTAGTATAAATTTCCTCCCCTTTTTTCAAGGGGAGGTGCCCGAAGGGTGGAGGGGTCTAAAATAGTATTACTTTTATTTAGAATTACAACTATGGAATTAAACCAGAAAAAACTTGAGCGCACCTCAAAGATTATTTATTACACCATTTCCACTTTATTGTGCGCATTTCTAATTCTTTTATCGTTTAATATTTTAGATGATATTGATATGTGGGCTACTTCTCCCAACATTGAAACGTATCAGGATAAAATGGCACTTACTAAATTGCAGAAAGAGATAGAAATAAATACCGCAAAGGTTCAGGAAATAGAAACCAAGAAAAGTACCATTACAAAAACACTGGATATTGCACAACAAAATTACCAGAACGAAAAGCAATCGTACGACAATTGGCTGGAAGCGCGTAAAACGGTTGGCTCGCCTGATAATGATAAAGAAGTACTTGACCGTGCAAAAAAATTGGACGAGTACTTTAAAGTAGAACAAGACTGGCGAAAAGAACAAGCTGTTTATGACGATCAGATACAGGCGGTGTATGTGCAGAACGAAAAAATAAGCACACAAATCACCAATGAAAACATGAAAGCCGCCGAAGCCTATGAAGTTGAAATGCGTAGCTACGAAATGAAAGTATTTTTAATTCGATTGATTTTTGTACTTCCAATTCTCGGGCTCGGAATTTTCTTTTTTATTAAACTCCGCAAACACAAATACTGGCCCTTATTTTTTGGTTTCAGTTTGTTTTCGGTTTGGGCTTTCTTTTTTGGATTAGTCCCGTATTTACCAAGTTACGGAGGTTACATACGTTACGGAGTAGGAATTGTCTTGTGCATTCTCATTGGCTATTACGCCATTAATCGCATTCGTAAATACATGGAGCAAAAACAATCAGAATTAAAAGTTTCAACAACAGAGCGCGCAAAAAAAGTAATGACAGAAACTGCAGAGAAATCTTTAACAAATCACGTTTGTCCGTCATGCGGAAAAGATTTCATTATTAAAAAATGGGATGCGCCAAGCGTTAGAAGCATGGATGGAGACGTTTACAAAATGGTAACCGATTTTTGCAGGTATTGTGGATTAGAATTATTTAAAAAATGCGCTGCTTGCGGAAATAAAAACTTTGCGCATTTACCGTATTGCTCTTGCTGCGGTGTTCAGATTTTTAAGAAAGAGGAAGGATAGTACCAGTCATCCGGCATCCGAAAATGGAACGCTGATGACGCTGATTTGGCTGATAAAAAATGATTTTATTATTTTATTTGTGAAATTGAATTCACGCATTTTAAAAAATTTTCTGCGTTCATCATATAAATCTGCGTTATCAGCGTTCTATTGTATTAGCGGATGCTGAAGTTTATTCATTCCAAATTCTCCAGGCCTCATCTGCCTGAAAGCATAACATATTGTAACCGTTACTTACAAGCGCGCCTTGCTCTTTTGCTTTTTTAAGAAATAAAGTTTCTGCCGGATTATAAATTAAATCGTAAGCCAAATGCTGAGGTGTTATGGCAGAGTAGGGAAGTGCCAAAAATTTATCGTTGTTAGGAGACATACCTACAGGAGTACAATTAATTAATAATTTGCAAGAATTTATTATTTCTTCAGTTAGTTCATCGTATGTAATTGTATTTCCTGCATTATTTTTATTCCGGCTTACAAACCAAAAATTTATTCCTAAGCTTCTTAAAACGTAAGCAACAGCTTTTGAAGCACCACCTGTTCCAAAAATTAATGCTTTGGTATGGTTTGAATCTAAAAACGGTCGCAGACTTTGTTTAAATCCAAAAGCATCGGTATTATAACCCTTTAATTTTCCATTGGTAATTTTTATACAATTCACCGCGCCAATTTCCTTTGCTGTTGAATCCAATCCATCTAAAAAAGGAATTACAGTTTCTTTATGCGGAATAGTTACGCTTAAGCCTACTAAATCTTTTTCTTTTTTTAATAAGTCATGAAATTGACTAATATTTTCTATTGGGAAAACATCATACCTGCAATCAGTAAGATTTAATTTCTGAAATTTTTCCTCAAAATATTTTTTCGAGAAGGAGTGGGATAGAGGATAACCTATGAGTCCGAGTTTTTTCAAGGCTGCGTTTTTACAAATATAGTAATTGAGCTATACAAGTATTAAATAAAATGATGTTTTTGGGCTATCTTTGTTAAACAAATATGAATTTAAGGAAGTACTATATTCTATTTAGTTTAATTGTAAACGTTGTTACCTGTTTTCCGCAACAGGTTAGCGTTTCTGATTTTATTCTTTTGCAAGATGGAAAAACAGCGCGATTGTATTGGGTTGTTGATAGCGGCGCAACTTGTAATGGAATAGATATTTTACGGTCGGGCGATTCGCTTAATTACAATAAGGTTGGCGAAATACTTGGAGTTTGCGGAAGCGCAAATACTGCCGTTTCTTATTCCTTTATTGACTTGCATCCAAATATTAATTCTCAAAATTATTACAAATTGCAATTGGGTTTGGGTATCTTTTCAGATGTACGCGTACTTTTTATTAAATATATTGAACCGGGTAAACTTATTGTTAAAAGAAACCCATCGGGGGATAAGATTAGCCTAGAATTTAATAATGATAATTTAGGGACTTTGTCTTTAGCAATTTTTGATAATTCGGGCAGAAGTATTTATTCCTTAAATGAAATTGAAGTTGGCGAAATAACTCTTTATAACAGTGATTTTTCGACTGGAATTTATTATTATTCTATTTTTAATAAGGACCGTACCACCCTATTTAAGGGAAAATTGGTTTTAGGAAGTGGGTAATTAAGAATTATTTACTATCCCTTTCATCTACAATCTGGTCGGGTTTAAATCCTTTGGTGTCAAATACAAAAGAAGCATCAGTAAGTTCAACGTTTGGCTTCATGCTTTTTATAGTATAAGTTTGCGTGCCCTGGTCTTTCATTATCATTTTAATTTCACGAACCTGTTTTTTTGTTTTTTCAATATACAATTTCATTACATGAAATTTCTTTTTCTCCGGCTTGATAGTAGGAAACAAACTGATGACGTTATAGGTAACATTATTTATTTTTTCTTCTTTATCAAATTTGTATTTAAATCCGGTTTCGTAAATAGTAAAAATTTTTGTCGGGTCTAAACCATCTTCGCTGTTTGGCTCAAAAGTTTTAATCGTTACTTCCTGAGCATCTTTATTATGTGTCCAAACAGTTTTGCCGTCGCACACGATTGTGTTACCCGGAATTTCCAATTTAAATTTGTTTCCTTTAACAGCAATTTTTCCTGTCTGCTTATCAACTTGCTTTTTATCTTTATTTATAATTACCATTTCGTACTCTGCACTAATGGTTTTATAAGCTTTAGTAGTTTTACTTAATTCATCTAAAATACCTTTTGCTTTTGGGTCTTGCTCAACCGGAATTTGTCCAACTTGCCCAAAAACAATAGCAGAAAGTAAAAGAAATAGAGATAATAATGTTGTTTTGTTTTTCATAATAATTGTATTCCTACTATATAGACAAATAGCGTGCCCAATAGTTTAATTAAACTGTAAGTTTCTTATAACGAACACGTTTAGGTTCAACATTACCTAAACGTTTTTTCTTATTCTCTTCATACTCACTGTAACTGCCTTCATACCAATATGCTTCTGAGTTCCCTTCAAAAGCAAGTATGTGTGTACAAACGCGGTCTAAAAACCAACGGTCGTGACTAATTATTACTGCGCAACCGGCAAAGTTATTTAACCCTTCTTCTAAAGCACGAAGTGTGTTTACATCCAAATCGTTGGTAGGCTCGTCTAACAATAAAACGTTTCCTTCTTCTTTTAATGCAAGAGCTAAGTGCAATCTATTTCTTTCTCCACCCGATAGCACAGAACATTTTTTTCCCTGATCGGATCCACTAAAATTAAAACGCGAAATATATGCGCGCGAGTTCATTGGTCTTCCGCCCAAAATAATATTATCTAAACCTCCGCTAATTACATCGTAAACTGTTTTGCTGGCATCAATTGATGTGTGCGCCTGGTCTACATAGGCAATTTTTACAGTTGGTCCCACTTTAAAATCTCCGCTGTTTGGTTTCTCTTGTCCCATTATCATGCGGAACAAAGTTGTTTTACCAACACCGTTCGGACCAATAATTCCTACAATTCCAGCAGGAGGTAATTTAAATGAAAGATGTTCGTATAATAATCTATCACCAAAACCTTTAGAAATATCAATGGCTTCTATTACTTCGTTTCCTAAACGCGGACCGTTAGGAATATAAATTTCAAGATTATCTTCTTTCTCTTTTACATCTTCGCCTAACATTTTTTCGTAATTGGCTAAACGCGCTTTTTGTTTTACGCCTCGGCCTTTAACTCCTTGTCGCACCCAATCTAATTCTCGCGCTAAACTTTTTTGGCGTTTGCTTTCCGTTTTTTCTTCTTGCTTTAAGCGATTGCCTTTTTGTTCAAGCCACGATGAGTAATTTCCTTTCCACGGAATACCTTCTCCGCGGTCAAGTTCTAAAATCCATCCGGCAACATTGTCTAAGAAATATCTGTCGTGAGTAACTGCAATGATAGTTCCTTTGTATTGTTGTAAATGTTGTTCTAACCAATCAACGCTCTCTGCATCCAAGTGGTTGGTAGGCTCATCTAATAATAAAATATCTGGCTCTTGTAATAATAAGCGGCATAATGCAACACGACGACGTTCTCCACCCGATAAAACTTTTACCGATGTATTACTTTCCGGACAACGTAAAGCATCCATTGCCTGTTCTAAGCGATTATCTAAATTCCATAAATCGTTTCTGTCAATTTCATCTTGCAGTTGCGCCTGACGGTTAATGAGTTTATCCATTTCCTCGGGCGTCATTTCTTCGGCAAACTTATTATTTACAGCTTCGTATTCTTCTAAAATATCAGTGAATTTTTTTACTCCTTCACGTACCACTTCAATACAAGTTTTGTTATCGTCAAGAACCGGCTCTTGCTCTAGCATGCCAATAGAATAACCCGGCGAGAAAGCAATTTCTCCAATATAATCTTTGTCAACTCCTGCAATTAAACGCAAGAGCGAAGATTTACCTGAGCCATTTAAACCCAGCACACCTATTTTTGCTCCGTAATAAAACGAGAGGTAAATATCTTTTAAAACCTGTTTTTGCGGTGGGTGGATTTTACTCACATTCACCATACTGAAAATTATCTGCCTTCCTTCTGACATTTGTAGAGTTTTTGAGTTATCGAGTTATAGATTTTATCATTTGTTGAGTTGAAGAATGGTTGAGTTATTGATTGTAGCTTAATTCAAAAAATCTATAACTTAATAATTCTACAACTGACTAACTGGCTTGCGAATGTACAAAAATTTGGGTTTTACCCTTTTTTGTCTTTAAGAAATGTTAGGGCGCACTGAGTTTGCCTAAACGCGGACGTTGAGCCAGTCGAAACGTGGTGTTTCTCCGCATGAGTAATTTTCTTTTCCCGAAGGGACCACTTCTTGGCAATCTATAATCCCGCGCGGGGTCGGGCTCCTAAGGGGTTTCCCGAAGGGACCACTGTGTGGCGCTACGCTCCGCTTTTTGCGTTGTGTTTTCGTTTCCTATTTATATTTTGTAGGCAAAAGAGCAGGGGCACTTAGTATCCTCGCCTGAATGGCTGAAAACAAAAAAAACAAATATCTCTTCAGTCGGGCAGGCCTAACGCGGAACAGCCTTAACCGCAAAGAACGCGGAAAAAAGAAGCAAAGTTCGCAAAGATTCATTTGGGTTAGGGATTGAAGCGGATAGCCCACAGCCGTCCCGAATTATTGTTTTTTTAAAAAAACTTCATTACGGCGAGGACTAGGAGCAAAAAGCCCGACGGCGAACCCAGATTTCTTTAATTATTCTGATTTTATTAGAGCCGGAACCCCCCCAAAAACCTACCCAAAACCTGCCACATAGTGGTCCCTATGGGAAAATTATCTATCTTAACCGCAATTCGACCAAAAAATATCAACATTTCTCAAAATAAACTTGACTTGTATAGGAAAAAAGTACGTTCTTTGCAGAATATTTAAAAATAACGACAAAACACAAAAAAATGAAGACGAACAACCCAATCATCGACAACCTTATTGACACTCAAACCGAGACTATCAATAGCTGGGTCGATTCTACCAAAAAATTCCAAACTGCTTTTGCCAGCGGAAGTATTTCTACCGAAGGGCAATCTATCTACAAAGAGTGGCTTGATAAGCAAATGAGCTTTTTAAGCGGAGTGCAGGCTAATTTTACTAAGCAGGCAGGAGCAAACAAACCTGAAGATTTTTTCAAAAACTGGTATACCCAGCAAATGGAGCAGGTTAAAAAAATGACAGATTTTAATCAAAGTCTACAAAACAGCTTTTCAAGCTTCGGTAAAAACCCTGCTGATTATGCTGCAAACTTTGGTACTTCTAACCAGGCATGGACAAGCATCTATAACAACTGGATGAACACTTTAAATTCTACTTACGATACTTTTTCTAAAAGTATGCCAAAGGGAATTAACCAGGATACTTTCAAAAACTTTTTTGAAGGAAGTCAGGTGTATTTAAAATTACAACAGTTTTGGCAGCCTGCTTTTGAAGCTTTTAAAGGTGGAAATTTTAATGCAGAAACATTAAAAAAATTCTACCAGCCTGAGGCTTACAAGCAAATTACAGAGCAGTTGTTTAACAACCAGTTTAGCAATGTAAACATGAAAGAAGTATTTGATGCTTCGGTAAAAAATATTCATGAGTTCTTTTCTAAAAACAACAATCTTAGCAAAGAATATACATCTGCATTTGAGAATATCTCTAAAGAATTCCCTCAATTAGTATCAGGCGATTTTGGTAAACTATCTGAGCTTTATAAAAACGCTAATAACATTTTCTCTAAAACATTTGAGCCCGTTTTAAAATTAGCAGGTGCAGGTAAAGAGAAAGTTGCTATCGAAGAAAATATCGCTTTGTTAGATAAAATTGCTGAGTTTTCTGTTAAACAGGCTCAAATGCAATATCATTTGTATGCTACTACGCAAAAATCGGTTGAGAGCTCTGCTAAAAAGTCATTCGAAAAATTTACTCCGGAGACTGCACAAAAAGAAGGTTTCAATGAGTTTTATAACGAGTGGGTAAAAACTAACGAAGGGTTATTGACTGAGCTATTTGCTTCAGAAGATTTCTCTAAACTTAAAGGTGAGTTGTTAAACATATCTATGGATGTTAAAAAGCATTTCGAAAAACAATTCGAAAATGTATTTAATGTGTATCCTGTTGTTTTCCGTACCGAAGTGGATGAGCTATACAAAACCATTCACGATTTAAAAAAGCAAGTAAAAACACTTGAAACACGTATTGCGGTTCAAGGTGCAACTGAACTTGTTTTTGAAGATGATGCAAAAGCAGCAAAAGCAAAAAAGAAGTAATATTTAATACATAATAAGAAAGGCTGCTTTTAGGGCGGCCTTTTTTGTTTAGCCACAAAGGCACAAAGACAGGAAGTTTCACTAAGAAATATAAAAATAATACATAAACTTTGTGTTTCTTAGTGTTTTCTGACCTAAGTGACAGAAAATAAAAAGGTGAATCAAGAAAACAAACACCAAAAAAATAATTTGTGAAACTTAGTGCCTTCGGGCCTTAGTGGCAAAAAAATAAAACTACCATGGAAAAAATGCTTAACGAGATTCATGAAGTGAATCAGAAAATGTTTAAAAGCTTTGATACACTTAAAAATATTGAAGACACAGATATTGCAGCAACACCAAAAACAGAAGTGTATGCCGAAGATAAGCTGAGGTTGTTCCATTACGATCGCCCCAAAGAAATGGGCGAACCAACCGTAAAAACTCCTGTCATAATTATTTACGCATTGGTAAATACATATAAAATGATGGACCTGCAGCCCGACCGCAGCTACATTAAAAACCTGATGAACCTTGGTTTAGATATTTATTTAATTGATTGGGGACATCCAACTAAGCAAGACAGATATTTAACGATGGATGATTATGTTAATTCTTACATAAATAATTGCATTGATGTTATTCGTAAAAAAAATAGAAGCGATAAAGTAAATATTATCAGTGTTTGTCAGGGTGGAACCTTAAGTTTAATTTACACTTCGCTACACCAAAATAAAATACGAAATTTAGTAACGCAGGTTACTCCTGTTGATTTTGCTACTAACGACGGATTACTTTTTCGTTGGAGCAAGGATATAGATTTTGATAAAGTTGTTGAAGGATACAATGGTTTAATACCGGGAGAATTTTTGAACGAAGGTTTTGCTCAGTTAAAACCCATGATGAAATTGCAAAAGCAACAAGCCATGGTTAACGTGCTTGACGATAAAGATAAACTGCAAAACTTTTTGCGCATGGAAAAATGGATTGCAGAAAGCCCGGCACAAGCAGGCGAATGTTACCGCCAGTTCATGAAAGATTTATACCAGAAAAATTTATTGGTAAAAGATGAATTAGTTGTTGGAGGCAAAAAAATTAAACTTAAAAACATTACTTGTCCAGTTTTAAATATTTACGCAACCGAAGATCATTTGGTTCCACCTGCTGCAACAAAGGATTTAGTAAACCATATTGGCAGCAGCGATAAAGAAACTATCAGCTTTAAAGGCGGACACATCGGTGTTTTTGTAGGAAGCAAATCTCAAAAAGAGCTTGCGCCTGCTGTTGCTGCATGGTTGCAGAAGAGGGATAAGTAGTTTTAAACCACCCTAAAATTCCTGTACTCGCTTGGTCGCTAGCGAGTGAATTTTTCCAGTTGCATTTAAATTTATAACAAATAATAAGTACAATAATGGTAATTAACTACCATAATTGTACTATGATATTTATATAAAACATTAATAATCAATAATATAAATTTTAAACATGCATTAATACTAATTAACTAAATGGTACAAATATGGTAATTAAGTACTACATTTGTACTAAATTAGTTGACATGATAAATAGAGAGGGAGAAAAATTACTTAAGGCTTACAGCAAACAATTCAGATCTTTGGCTCTGGTTGGTCCAAGACAAAGCGGTAAAACCACATTGGTGCGTAAAACGTTTCCCGATAAGCCTTATGTTTCTCTTGAGAACCCGGATGAGCGCCTGCAGGCAGATAATGATCCGCGTGCTTTTTTGAACCGGTTTAAAAGGGGAGCAATTATTGACGAAGCTCAGCGTGTTCCCGCCCTCTTCAGTTATCTGCAACAAATACTTGACGAAACAAAAAAAGAAGGACTGTTTATTTTAACGGGCAGTAATAATTTTTTGCTTCAGCAGTCAGTCACACAATCGCTGGCCGGAAGAATAGGATACATAGATTTGTTACCACTTACTTATAATGAAATACTCGGTTTTGGTAATTCAGATATAAGCACCAACGAACTATTATTTAAAGGCTGTTTTCCGGAAGTGTACGCAAAAAAAAGGGCTCCCGAAATATGGTATCCTGCTTATATACGTACTTATGTAGAACGCGATGTAAAGCAATTAAGGAATATTGATAATACCATTTTGTTTAATCGTTTTCTTAAACTTTGTGCTGGTCGCATAGGGCAGCAATTAGTTGTATCAGCATTAAGTAATGAGTGCGGCGTTGATGTAAAAACTATAAATGCATGGTTAGGAATATTGCAAAGCAGTTATATAATACATTTGCTTCCACCCCACTATAAAAATTTTAATAAACGAATTGTAAAGACACCCAAACTTTATTTTACCGATACAGGTTTGGCTTGTTCTCTTTTGGGAATAAAGCAAATCAACGAATTAAGCAATTCTCATTTCAGAGGTTCTCTATTTGAAAATTATGTTATCATGGAATTGTTAAAGACAAAATATAACAGAGGTTCTCAATCAAGTATTTATTATTGGCGCGATAATAAGGGAATAGAAATCGATGTTTTAATTGATACAGGTAAAAAACTAATTCCGATAGAAGTCAAATCGGCGCAAACATTTTCAGAATCCTACTTAAAGTCAATAATACAATGGAATAAGTTTAGTAAAAATAAGGGCGGTTTATTATTGTATGATGGTGATATGGAGTTTACAGGAACCAATGGTATAAAAGTAAATAACTGGAGAAAAATAAGTGAGTTAAAATTTTAAATATGGGAAAGGTGCTTTCACATCACTCTAAAATTCCTGTATTCACCCGGTCGCCAGCCGGTGGTTTTTTCTATTTGCATTAGGAATTTATCTTTTACGGAGAGTTTTATTTTAGTAGTATCGAAATTAAATTCCCAGTTTTTTTCGGCAATCCGTTTTTGCATTACTGCCGGGTGTGTTCCTTTAAATAAATCCAGACTATCAATTTGTGTATAATCAAATTCATCAGCTTCTCCGCTCATTTTTTTTGCATCCTTATCATCGTGCCACATTTTATGAAAACTTTTTTGTTTTTCCTGCTGCGCTTTGGGTGGTTTTACCCAGCCGTAATGAAAAATAGAGGCATCAATCGGTTTTACGTATAGTTTCTCATCGTTCTTTCTAAAACCCATTGCATCGCGGTAAGAGCGAATTGTTTTATCGTTGCGTATCACACGCACTTCATTTCTGTACCAGCGGCGTGAGTTACCCACGTAATCGTAACTCCCGTAAAAATGTGTGTAATCAAAAAGTAAACCTTCAACTTTTATATCGTATTGGTGTGCTTCCATTCCGGCGCGAACAGTTTCAATATATTTCTCGTGCAACACTTCATCGGCTTGTATATAAAATGCCCATGTGCTGTCGGTGCTCATTGCATCAAAAGCTTTATTTGTTTCTACAGCCAATAATTTTCCGCCTTCGCGCAAGTTGTCGTCCCAAGCACTTTCAATAATTTTTATTTTGGGAGAGTTGATGGATTTTATTAATTCTAAAGTACCGTCGCCGCATTTACCAACATTTACAATAAATTCATCACAGAGTGGGAGGATAGAAGTTATAGCTTCTACAACAGGGTAATCAAACTTTACTGCATTTCTCGCTATTGTGAAGCCTGATACTTTCATTTTCTTTTACCGCAAAGGCGCTAAGACGCAAAGTTTTTTTTAATTTCTTTTATTAATTGTCGAGGTGTATTAAGGCGCAAAGATAACCTTCGGTTAAAAATTATTTACGAATCGTTTAATTCCGTTTTTTATTAAGGAAACATTAAAATTCACTAAAAGGCCTAGCCTTTTATCGGCAAGCTTTAAATAACTTATTAATTGAGCCTCATGAACAGGTAATATTTCTTCAACTGATTTTAATTCAATAACTATTTCGTTTTCTACCAATAAATCTAACTTATATTCCTTTGATAATTCATACCCCTTATAAACAAGCGGAATTATCTTTTGATTTATCACATTAATATTCCTTAATTCAAATTCTTTTAATAAACATAATTCATAAACAGATTCCAATAATCCTGGGCCCATTAATTTGTGTACAGCAAAACATGCATCAACTATTTCCTTAGACAAGGTATCTAATTCTTCTCTATTTAAAACTTTATTTTTTCCCTCTATCATATCTCTTAAGCGCCTTATTGTATTTGCGCTACCATTACTGTATTAAATTTCCTTTGCGTCTTTGCGCCTTTGCGGTGAAATGTATTAAAGGTTAATGCCTGTATAGTTGTGTGGAGTAATTTTCTTCAGCTCAGTTTTTATTGCCTCACTCACTTTTAAAGTCTCAATAAAATCCTGCATAGATTTTTGTGTGATGGCAGCGTTGGTACGCGTTAAATCTTTTAATGCTTCGTAAGGTTTAGGATATCCCTCTCTGCGCAAAACAGTTTGTATAGCTTCTGCCACAACAGCCCAGTTATTTTCTAAATCGTGTTGCAAAGCTTTTTCATTAAGTACCAATTTATTTAAACCTTTCATTACCGATGCAAAAGCCAAATAACTATGCGCAATCGGCACTCCAATATTTCTCAATACAGTAGAATCAGTCAAATCTCTTTGCAATCTCGATACAGGAAGTTTAGCTGAAAGATGTTCGAACACGGCATTGGCAATTCCTAAATTACCTTCTGCGTTTTCAAAATCAATAGGGTTTACTTTATGTGGCATGGCCGAAGAACCGATTTCTCCTTCTTTAATTTTCTGCTTAAAATATTCCATGGAAATATACGCCCACATGTCTTTGCTAAAATCCAACAGAATAGTATTTATGCGTTTTGCATTGTCAAACCAAGCGGCTAAAAAATCGTAATGTTCTATTTGTGTGGTATGCTGACTACGATTTAATCCTAAATTTTTATTCACAAAATTATTCGCAAAATCAACCCACTTGATAGTTGGATAGGCAACATGATGTGCATTTAAATTTCCTGTAGCGCCGCCAAATTTTGCCGCGTATGGAATTTTTTTCAACGAGTCTAACTGTAATTGTAAGCGCTCAACAAATACCATCAACTCTTTTCCCAGGCGGGTAGGGGATGCCGGTTGTCCGTGTGTATGAGCAAGCATTGAAATGTCTTTCCATTCTTTTGCAAGTGCTTTTATTTTTTCAATTAATGTTTCAACTGAAGAAAAATAAAGCTCTTCACTGCATTTTTTAAGACTTAAAGGAATGGCCGTGTTATTAATATCCTGAGAGGTTAACCCGAAATGAATAAATTCAGAAAATTTATCCAATCCAAGCTCTGTAAATTTTTCTTTCAAAAAATACTCAACTGCTTTTACGTCGTGGTTAGTAATTTTTTCTGTTGACTTAATAGTAAGTGCGTCTTTCTCTGAAAATGTTGCGACTATATTTCTAATAGCCGAAATTTTTTCTTTTGGGAAATCTTTTAATTGTGGAACCGGAATTTCGGTAAGAGCAATAAAATATTCAACCTCTACCAAAACCCTGTATTTTATGAGGGCAAATTCACTAAAATAAGCAGCTAAAGGGGCGCAAGTATTGCGGTACCTGCCATCAATAGGTGAAACAGCTGTTAAATCGTTTAAATTGTCCATATTTAACGGGAAAGGGCAAATTTACGGAAATAATACCAATTGTTAAGGCATTGGTTTTGGGGTATTTTCACTTATAAAGCCCTTATTTATTGGCTCTTGCAGGGTAAAGATTAATTATTAAATTTGTCTGGTTACTGAATTATATACTAGGAAATTATGAAGACTTTTTCAAGCGAACAATCGTACAAAACTCCTCTTATCGATTTAAATCCTGAGTCGGGTACTTTTACAATTAAGGGAAAATCTATTCCTGAAAACTCGGCTGTATTTTATAAGCCTGTTTTTGAATGGTTAGATGAATACAGCCAATCTCCTGCAAAAGCAACTTCAATTGATATTCAAATGGACTATTTTAACACGAGTTCAGCAAAAATGATTGCAGATATAATTTCTGTACTTGAAAAGTTGCAAGCTACAGGTAAAAGTGAAGTAACAATAAATTGGCACTATAATGATGAAGATGATGATATGTTAGAAGCCGGAGAAGATTTCAAATCAATTACAAAAGTTGCGTTTAACCTTGTTTCTTTTACAAAATAAAAAATCATATATGCAAAAAGTAATTTATGTTTCATTAGTAAGCACATTGGTTCTTTCTTCTTGCGGAAGCGAGCCAAAAAAAGAAGAAGCGGTTGTTGCTCCGGTTGTAACTGTCGATTCTGCAAAAACAGCATTGAATGAGGAAACAGATTTTAAGTTTCATGTAACGGTAGCTAATATTCCTTCGCCTTTCGAGACTATAAATAATCTGGCAAAAGCAGACGCAGGATTTAAAAAGGAATTAACGAATGCTCCTGAGAATGAATCAAAGTATTTAACATCAACTAAAAAAGCACTTAACTATGGCACCTATGGTGTTGATTTAATTTATCTGGCATCTAATAAAGAAGGTACGCATATTACCAAGTATTTTACAGCCACACGAAACCTTGCTGTAAGTTTAGATGCCGCCGAGAGTTTTGATAAAATTACAAAATCAAGATCGCAAAATAGCTGGGAAAACAGAGATACTGTTACACGTATGGTTGATGAGGCCTTTGCTGCAACGGATGCTTATTTGAGGTCGAGCGAAAGACAACAGGTGGCTAGCCAGATATTAACTGGAAGCTGGATAGAAAGTCAGTTTATTACTGTAAATACCCTGAAAGGGCAGAAGAAGGATGCAAAAAATGGATTTATTTTTCAGCAGATTTACGAACAGAAACTGCATTTAACAAATCTTACCAATTTATTAAAAGATTATGAAAAGGAAAATGATTTTAAACCGCTTATTGATAAACTGCTTAGTCTTAATGAAGATTTCAAAAAGATAAAAACAGTTGACGATATTACAGATGAAAAAGTAAATGAAATTGCGGATAAACTTAAAGTCATTCGGGAAATGGTTGTTAAGTAAAAAGTATCTGAATTAGTTAAGAAAGCTTTGAAGATAAACCTCAAAGCTTTTTTTCTTTATGCAAGAATGAAATGAGTGAAAAAATCCTAAAAGCATTAATGCAATTGTTTGCTATTATTGGCAGCAATGATACTGAGGGTACCCATGGAAGAAACACGGTAGCGCTTTTTTTAAAACAACAATTAAATAAAGAACTTGTTGAGGAATATCTGAATATTTATGATGAGTACTCTAAAACTTATCTGAATACCGGGTCGGATGAAAAAAAGCAGAAAAGAACATCTGTAAGTTCTGTAAAAGTAATTGTTCTTTGTCGTAAGATAAACGAGGAGTTAACTCAAAAACAAAAAATACTTGTACTTCTTCGTTTAATAGAGTTCATAAAATCAGATGGCGAAATAGATGAGCAAGAATCAGAATTTGTAAACACAGTAGCTTCAACTTTTAATATTCCTGAAGAAGAATATAATGCATGTTTGGCTTTTGTAAAAAATGATGATCCATATAAAATTAAAGGCACGGCCGACATACTTTTTATAACGGATAAAATAACAAAGCAAGCAGGAGATAATTTCAGGCATCTTGAAGCTGAAGGTCTGGATGGTGTAATGCTTGTATTATGGATAAAAAGTGCGGGAATATATCTGCTTCGCTGCTTCGATACTTCCGAAATTTATTTGAATGGACATTTTGTAGCCGATAGCAGAATACATCTGCTAACACAAGGTTCAACGCTTAGAAGTTCTAAGCTGCTGCCTGTTTATTACAGTGATATTATCTCTTCATTTTTCAGTGATAGTCAGGGAAATAATTTATCTTTTGAAGTAGATGAAATAGAATTTGTTTTCCGCGGTGGAAAAATAGGTTTGCACCCAATTTCGTTTTCTGAAAATTCAGGAAAAATGATTGGCATAATGGGTGGAAGTGGTGCCGGAAAATCGACTTTGCTGAATGTTTTAAATGGGAACGAAAAGCCTTCGGCCGGACAAGTTCTTGTAAATGGAAAATCGCTTCACAATCAAAAAAAGGAATTAGAGGGTGTTGTGGGTTATGTACCGCAGGATGATTTACTCATCGATGAGTTAACCGTTTACCAAAATCTATTTTACAATACAAAACTTTGTTTCGCTGAATTTTCGGACGATAAGATTGGTGAACTCGTTACAAAACTATTACTCGATTTAGGTCTTGAAGAAACAAAAGATTTACGTGTTGGTAACCCGTTGCAAAAAACTATAAGTGGCGGACAGAGAAAACGATTGAACATCGCGTTGGAACTTATTAGGGAGCCATCTGTACTTTTTGTTGATGAACCTACATCCGGCCTTTCCTCAAGAGATTCAGAGAATATAATGGATTTGTTAAAAGAATTATCACTGAAGGGGAAACTTGTCTTCGTTGTAATTCACCAACCCTCATCAGATATTTTTAAAATGTTTGATAAGCTGATGATCATGGATCTTGGGGGATATCCAATTTACTACGGTAATCCCGTGCAGTCGCTTATTTATTTTAAATCGGCCGTTGGTTATATCAATGCACAAG
>CAZZEI010000020.1:0-27020 GCA_964653165.1 uncultured Flavobacteriaceae bacterium
CTTATCCCAATAATCAAAACATCGTCAACCTGTTCCAGTCCGCCCTTCCAGTTTTCAAATTCCTGCTCCAGAAGATGCTTCTGTAAATCGAGGCTCTTATTATTATTTTTAACAATAATTTGGTGCATTTGAGCGTACTTGAATTTTTTTCCTTTTTCACCGCCAAACTGATCTGCATATCCATCACTAAACAAATATATCATATCATCCTTTATGGTTTTAACAATATGATTGGTGTATGGCTTAATTATATCATCGCTGCCTATTGACATGTTATCGGCATCGTACTCAATTAATTTATTCTCTCTAACTAAATAGAGTGAATTATAAGCCCCGGAAAATTCAATGGTATTACTCGCCTTATCAATTTTACATAGCGAAATATCCATACCATCGCGCAATTCATAATCGTCAACCTTTGCATGAAGTGTCTGAGCAGCTAGTTTAGTAAGCGTATTTAAAATACTCCCCGGCGATTTATCTTCCGATTTATCGAATGCATCGTTTAGTAAATCATTTGCAACAATACTTAAAAAAGCTCCCGGAACACCGTGCCCGGTACAATCAACAGAAGCAACGTAAATACCTTCTTTATACTTTCTTATCCAGTAAAAATCTCCACTAACAATATCTTTTGGTTTAAATAAAATAAAGTATTCGGTTAAATTTTTTCTGAAACTTTCTTCTTTAGGCAACATGCCATCTTGTATACGCTTAGCATACCGAATAGAATCTGTAATATTTTTATTTTTCTCCGCCAGTTCTTCATTTTTAACTGCGAGCTGAATGGTACGTTCTTCTACTTTTATTTCCAGCTGAGCGTTTTGTAATTTAAGATTACGTGTCCGAACTTTATCAAAAACAAAAATTCCAAAAACAACTAACACAGTCATTAAAATATAAAATAAAGCTGTTTGCCAGAAGGGAGGCTTTACTTTAAATTTATAACTTGCTGTTTCGCTGCACACACCATTATTATTATACGAACGCACTTTAAATACATAATCACCGGGAGGCAAATTAGTATAGGTTGCTTCCTGTATTGCTTTTGCCGGCACCCAGCCACGATCAAAACCTTCAAGACTATACTCATATTTTATTTTTTCTGAATTGGTTAAACTGGTTCCGATAAATTTAAATGTAAGATTATTTTCGTTATAATTAAAAATTGCATCCGAGGGAAACAACGTGTCATTAAACTGAATTTTTATTCCGTAAATTTTCGTAAGCGGTGGAAATGTGTTATTTATTTCTTCTGCCGGATTAAAACGAATAGCCCCCATTATTGTTCCAAACCAAAGGCATCCCTGTTTATCAATACAAGCTGCATTAGGGTTACATTCAACACCCAAAAAGCCTTCCGTTTTTCCATAATGATAAAAGCGGTTTTGTTTTGTATCAAACTTATCAATACCCCTATTATCACCAACCCAAATATTATTGTTGTTATCAACTAATATTGAAAACGGCGATTCGGTTTTTAAACCATCTTTACTTGTATATGATATAAAATTTTTTCCATCGTATTTAAATAAACCACCGCCATAACAACCAAACCAAATGTTTCCGGTTTTATCTTCATTAATACACAAAATAAATTTTTGTTTCAAGCCATCATTTTCGTCAAATTTTTTAAATGAATTGCCATCATACACACAAAGATTTCCACCCAAAGCCCCAATCCATAAAAGTCCTTTACTGTCTTTAAAAATCCGATAGATGTGATTTCCTCCAAGCCCATCGTTCTCCGTAAAATTTCTAAACTCGCCCGACTGGGGGGAATAACGTGTTGCGCCTGCTTTAGTTCCAAACCACATGTTTCCACTTTTATCTTCTGCAATTGAATAAACCATTTCATTTGCTAAGCCATCTTTTACACCATAACTTTTAAAACTGTTTGAACCTTTTGCCATCATACAAACTCCGTTAAAGCCTGTGCCAAACCAAAGATTTCCCTTAGAATCTTCAAAAGTTGAGAGTATTACGTTTGAGGGTAATCCTTCTTTGGATGTGTATTTTGTTAATTTGTGGTTTTCTATTTTTCCATCGCGCTCATAGGTAAAAACTAATTTTGCCAAGCCATTATTGGTGCCAAACCACATATTATTTTCGCTGTCGGCAAAAACACTCCACACTATATTATTGGGTAACTCATCTGCTTCATCAAAAGTTTGTAGATAATCGCCACGATATTGGTTAAGGCCCAAATCGGTTCCAATCCACAAATTATATTCGCGGTCTTCATAAATAGCATTAACATTAAAATAATTTAATCCCTGTCGTGTACTATATGATTTAAAAAAACCATTTCTTATCGCCTCAGGAGTAAGTAAATTTTTCTCCGTAATAAATTCTGAAACGCCACCGCCAATTGTACCTACCCAAATATTTTTTTTATGGTCTTCGTAAATTGTTTTAATGAAATTAGATTTTAAACCGCTGGCAGAACTTACTACTATTTGGTTTTTAAAAAGATAGGTAGTCCAATCGTTTACACCCTGAGCAAGCGGCACAATAGCAATGCCCTCATCTGCAGAACCAATAACCAAAAGACCTGATGAAGTATATTTTATGGCCGTAATATTTTTACTGAAAAGTCCGTTGCGGGTTGAGATTCGAACAAAAGAAGAAGTATTTGCAATTGGTTTGTTTAAATTAAAAACCGTTAGGCCTGAGTCGGTTGCCATCCATACATTTTGTTTATCATCCTGGCAAATATCATACACTGTATTGCTCGATAATCCATCACGCATAGATAGAGAATACATTTTTTCTGTTTGTGCATCAAAAATAAAAACGCCGGCACCCTCTGTTGCAATCCAAAATTTTCCGGTAAAATCCTGCGTAATAGCGCGTATTGATTTAAACCGCGTGTACTCTTCTAAGTTTAAATTTTCTTGCTTTTGAGTAGCCACATTAAATCTTGTTACCCCTCCTGCCCAATGACCAAACCAAATATTACCATCTTTATCCTTATAAGAACAAGTAACCCAATCCTCTGCAAGGTTTGAATTTTTTGTATAGGAAGTCCAAACTGTTCCGTTGTATTTAGAAAGCCCCGCTATAGTTCCAATCCAAAGATTGCCGTCGTTGTCCTGTGTAATGCTCTGCACCTGGTTTTGAACCAACCCTTGGTCCATACCATAATTTATAAAACTGGTTGTTTGTGCGACCCCTCTCTGCCCCACAAGCCCGACAAGGAATAAAATCAATATGTAAACTAGTTTTTGTCGCATCATAACGCTATGTTATAGGGTGAAATTTCCTGGATATATTGTTGTTCTGAAATTATTTTTTCGTTTTTGTAATAATAGATTAATCCCCAGGAAAATTTTTCTTTTCGGTAATTTGTTTTTTGAGCGCCGCTTGAAAGATGAATATTATACACTATTTTAAAATTTGTTTCTTCAATATCAGTTGTAAGACCAACTAAGCCGGGTGCCTTATAGTTTTTTGTATCGGGAAATTTTTTTATTGATTTATAATGGTTGCTCATATCATTATAAGCTGTTTGTTTTATGAGTGACACCATTTCTTGATTTCTGATACGGCTATTAAACAAAACCTGTTTGTTGCGCATTTTTGAATCGAACATCACTTGCTCGCTCATTGCTTTTGTTTCAGCTTCCCTTTTAAAGGTTTCTATTACCTCATTACGTGTAGCATCATTTTTCTTTTTTACAAACTCAGCTACTTTTGTAGTACGCTCGTTAGTTGCTACAATTTTCAATAAATCGTTTTCGTAAGTTGCACGAATAGCCTTATTTTGTTTTTCTTTTTGGTTGCGCTTTTCTTTGTCAACAGTCAATTCAACTTCCTTTGATGCCATTGATTCGTTTGTTTCTTCCTCTTTTTTAACTACTGCATTGTTTTTTGCTTCATTTAGTTTTTTCAGGCGGTCGGCCTCTTCAAATTGTTTTTTAAGAATATCGGGTTCTTCCTTTGATTTTTTTGCCGCTTCTGCTAACAAATGCTCCTGACGTATTTTTTCTTCGGCATCCAGTTTCATTTTTATTTCTAATTCTTTTTTATGTTTCTCAAGAGCCAATTGTTCGTCTCTTTTTTTAATTACTTCAGGGTCAACGTAAATACTTTGTAAAAAATCAGCTGCGTAGGCTTCATCATCTCTGAATGATTTTTTTCCATCATAAATTATTTTAGTGAACGGGTTTTTAAAATTTGCGTAATTAATAGTGGGTTTCCCAAAGTCAAAATAATTTACACCAATATCATAAATAGGAAAAATTTCTTTCTTTTCGTTGCATTTAGATGCATAAATCATCAGGTGCATATCAGGGCAACCCGGATATGTAAAATTAATTTTGTAATCAACTCCAAAAGGAAGAAAAAACTGAAACTTTCCGTTTTTTGGTGTTGTTAATTCGGTAACCTTTGTGCTTCCCTTATAAACCGTTATTGTCGCCCCCTTTAAGGGTTGGCTTTCCTTCACACATTTTCCGGCAAATTCAAGATATCCGTTTTCCTGTCCATAAAATGAAAAGGACAAAGAAATAATTAAAAGAGAAAGTAAAATCTTCTTCATACTAATTAACCCATGCTGACAAAGATTATCACTGGATTGGGCAAATGAAATTAATAATTATTACTGAGACAGCAATATTAATTTCGATGATTTTTTTTTAATTTAATGTAAGTGAGCCCTGCCCTATTACTACTCCATCGCAGGTAATTTCGATACTGTATTTACCGGGTAAAAAGCCCGAACTGCCCTCGCATACACTTACAACACCAATTTCTTTATTAGCGTAATCAATGGTTGTTTTGCCTGCGTAATATCCAAATGAGTCATTAAACTTAAAACGGTAATTATCATCGTACCCTTTTGCCAACTCTTTTCCATCGGGTGTCATAATGCGTATATACACATCTTTTGACCCGCTTTTTGATAATTTATTTTCGCCCAACGTATAACTTACCCGTAAAAGATCTGCGCGTTTAGCTTTGGTTGTAGGGCCTTGCTTTTTGCCATTTCTTTTTACATCTATTGCCTGAGCGGTAACATTGTAACAGGAAAGTATACTTGCCGTATTAATAGTTTTTTGTAGGTCCTGTTTTTCCTTATTAACCACATCGAGCTTGTTTTTTTCGTCATCCAATTTTTTTATTACCTCCTTTTTCTCGAAGACTAATTTTTGGTTTAATGTATTAAGCGAATCAATGGTATGAACATAACCCTGCATAATCAGCCTTAGTGTTTCGGTTTCCTTTTTTAACTTAGCAATAATATAAGGGTCACCTTTGTGTTTTTCGGCTTGGGCTAAAAGCTCTTCTATTTGTAGTTTTTTTTCGTCTATTTCAATTTGTAATTTTTTATTGCCGGTTCTTAGATTTTCATACTCGGTTTTTAGTTGAATTAAATCCTTTTTAACATTATCGCGCTCTACATAAACGGTTTTTATTATTTCTTCTTTTTGAATGACGGTTTGTTTTTCGCCATTAAGTAAATAAACCAATATACCGTTTCCAATTAGCGATAATGCTAAAAACAGCCAGGGCATAAAGCCAATTTTCTTTTTGTTTTCTTCCTTATTTGGGTTTGCTTCCATCATAGATTTCAGTACAAAAGTACTAACAATTCACATCAACCGTGCCAATCTTCAGTAAGGTATCAACAGAGTAATAAACAATTCTACTTCCCTACGAAATACGTATCGATAGCTATCGGGAAACAGCCATACAAATGGTAAGAATAAATACACTTTTATCACCGAAATCGGTTCTTATTCGTATATCCGTACAAGATTCGTATTTGTAGATTATTTCCTCAATTCGAAGTTTTCTCCGAGGTAAACACGGCGTACTTGCTCGTCGTTAGCCAAATCTTCGGCACTACCCTGCTTAATTACACTACCTTCAAATAGTAAGTAGGCCCTATCGGTAATGTTTAAGGTCTCGTGCACATTATGGTCGGTAATTAAAATTCCAATGTTTTTTTCTTTCAAACTTCGTACTACATTTTGTATGTCTTCAACAGCAATTGGGTCTACGCCTGCAAAAGGTTCATCTAACAAAATAAATTTAGGGTTTGTAGCAAGGCATCTTGCTATTTCGGTTCTGCGGCGCTCACCCCCTGAGAGCTGATCGCCTAAGTTTTTGCGAACTGCAGATAGTCCGAATTCTGAAATGAGTGATTCTAATTTTTGTGCTTGCTCTTCTTTGCTTAAGTTGGTCATTTCTAATACCGCACGTAAATTATTTTCAACGCTCAGTTTTCTAAATACAGACGCTTCTTGCGGTAAATATCCTATACCCATTTGTGCGCGTTTATACATAGGCATGTTCGTAATTTCATGCTGATCTAAAAAAATCTTACCGCTGTTAGGTTTAACCATTCCAACTATCATATAAAATGAAGTGGTTTTACCCGCGCCGTTTGGCCCAAGCAAACCAACAATTTCTCCTTGTTTTACTTCAATACTTACCTCTTTGGCAACCGTACGACTGCCATATTGTTTGGTGATTTTATCTGAACGTAATATCATTTTATTTGGGATCGAAGTTAAACTCAAAGACGCAAAAGGACAAAGATTTTTTACTGTTTTGTGAGAAAATTTAATTGCATTTTATTCATATTAAAAAGATAACTGGAATCCTGCTTTAATACCAAAAGGTATTTTAATATCTTCGGTATACGATAATCTCCAAAAAGCGTCTATTCTAAAAAATTTAAAAATATTTTCAACCCCAACACTCACCTCTTGATACGGACCTTTATTTAGTGATTTCAAAGATGAAGGGAATAACAATGTTTCCTTGTTATTATTGTTCACACTCCCAAATAAAACTTTATAGGTAACCACTTCACGCCATTTTAATTTTCGCAGAAAAGGCATCTTGTTAAAAAGCAGTCCTTCAAAATGATGAAACAACCAAAACGAAGCATACTTATCACTTGCAAATTCAAAATAACTCATCATATTGTATGCTTTGTAATCATATACAAAAGTTTGGTTACCTCCATGCAGCTCTAATAACGGATATGGAACATTCCCGAATATCTGACCTCCTTCAATTTCATAATCAGTATACCCCCATAGCGAACCCCATCTAAAACGATCGGTTACATTAAGTACTACTTTTTGATAATCATATTGCCCCTCGTAAACATGTTGAAGAGAACGAATGTATGTTAATTGTAAAATAGGGGATGTTGTTCCTAAACTGGTACGCGTAAAATCTCCGTCAATAAATTTTTCGTTGTAGGCAAAACGCGTGTTTAATCGTAATTCGGATGTACGCAGATAGGGCTGTATGGCTGAATCTCCTTTTTCATTAAGGTAATAATAATTAGTCCCGCCAACAGGGCTAAGTGTACGACTAACAAAAGATACTTTTGAATTAAATCCTTGCATCCATTCTTTATCATACCATACCTGTGTTTGGTCTACACGAGTTAAACTATTTGGCGCTACCCGGCGTAAAAAAGTAGCAAATAAGTTGTCATTTGTAAACCCATTCTGACTTTGACCTAATATCTCCATATCCCTTTTATAATCCATGCCAATTAATTGTCTGGTTGGTTTTTTTGAAAGAAAAGCTTTAAAACCCACTCCGTATTTGTATTTCTCGTCAAGTGTTCCGTATGCCACATAGCCATTTAATTCGTGCCATCTGCTAAATTGGCTGCTTGTGCGGCCCCCAAATCTTAATCGAGGTCCTTCAATTGTATTTGAACTGTAAAATTTATAAAAAGGGCCGATTTGAAAATTACCATTATCAAAATAACCTGATATAAGTACAGTAAAAACATTTGACCAAACTTTATAGAATGGCAAACTTTGTATAGTATCTATCATGTGATAAATTTTGTTTTCGCGTGCAGTAAGCGAATCAAATCGAGAGGCCTCCCAAAACGCATTGCTTTTTTTGGTAGCACCATCTTCAACAACAATATCTTCTTTACCCACAAAAAAGTTTCTTTCTTTAGGATTATTTACAACCATATTTCGGTATGAGGTTGTTTTTCGTCCGTATATTCCGGTTAGGTTTTTTCCTTTTATTATACCCATGTGGTTAGGTATAAAATCAATTACAATTCTATCTTTTTTTAGCATCCAAATGCTATCCATGTAATCAAACTCCTGTATAACGTTAGCGGTATTTATAAAATTAATGTTGGCATCGTTTGGTATACTCATTTCAAGCCGTTTTGCACCAAAAGTGCTATCTGCAATCCACATGTTACCGCTAAAACATAACTCTTGCTGTCGTCGTGGTTTAAAACGTATATGGTAACACCATTTGTTGTCGAGAAATAAACTGTCTTCTAAATAAAATTTATAATTAAAAATTGCCTTGTCGGATAAAGGCGAAATAAAGTCTTTTCCAAAAATAATGAGGTTGTTTTCGTACACATTAATATTTTGATACATATCGCCCATAACCTGAGAAATACTTGCGTTTTGCACACCCGAAATTTTGCTGGCTTTAATAACTTCCTTTTTGTTTTTAGGATTGTTTATATAATAAACTTCAGATAAAGTCTCAATCATAAATAATGGCAAAGACGCTTTTTCGGACGATGAGGCGCTATCAATATTGTTGAAAATAAATTTAATGGGTTTAAACGCCGCGGTATTTTGCAAGCGTTTTGGTATATTATTTAAATCAAACTCCAATTTATTATATACATCATACTGAAATGCATTTAGTTTTGTTTTATTATTAAATTTTTTATGTGCTATGGCTGCTCTTATAATACGATGCGCCGGATTCTCTCCTGCTTTTACATTTATTTCAGTCAGTGCAATCCCTCCATTCACAACAAATAATGGAATGGAAAGAGTTTGCGGCAAGCCTCTTTTTAAAGCAATTACAGTTTTACGATAGCCAATATAGCTTGCAATAAGAGAGTCGGATATTTTATCAGTTGTAATTTGAAAGTTACCGTCAAAATCGGTTGAAGCACCTACCGCTGTACCTTTTAATAAGACGGTTGCAAAAGGTACGGGCTCTTTTGTTTCAGCGGCAAATACCTTACCGGTTATGGTGTATTGCGGAAATATTTTTCCGTACAAAAAAAGTAAAAAAAATACTAGCGAAAATCGCTTCATAAGGAAGTGAAAGTAAATATTATTTTGATACCAACAGATTGCAAAATTTTAATGCTTTTACAAACAAAAACGTATATTTATCCCGACTATTATTTAAACATGGATATTAATAAGGAAGATAAAATACTGATTATTGGTGCCGGCGGACAAATAGGTCTTGAACTTTTAGAGGAGTTAAATATATTATATGGTTCATCAAATGTTGTAGCAGCAGATATTAAAGGTGCCGGTGCCTTTCAAAACAATCCTTTCGAAACCTTAGATGTCTTAAATAAAGAGGCGCTTTTTAATATTGTAAAGAAACACGGCATTAAACAAGTTTATCTTTTAGCAGCCCTGCTTTCGGCCACAGCCGAAAAAAACCCACTTTATGGCTGGGAACTAAATATGCAAGGGCTCTTTAATATTCTTGATTTAGCTAAAGAAAAACATCTTACTAAAGTATATTGGCCAAGTTCTATAGCTGTTTTTGGGCCATCTACCCCAAAATTAAATACTCCTCAATTTACTGTAATGGGGCCTACAACAGTTTACGGTATTAGCAAACTGGCAGGAGAACGCTGGTGCGAGTATTACTTTTTAAAGTATGGTGTTGATGTTAGAAGCCTTCGCTATCCAGGTCTTATTGGCTGGAAATCAGCCCCGGGAGGCGGAACAACCGATTATGCAGTACATATTTTTCATGATGCAATAAGAAAGGGGACCTATGAATGCTTTCTTAATGAGAATACCTGTTTACCAATGATGTATATGCCGGATGCAATAAGGGCTACAATAGAAATTATGAATGCTCCGGATTCAAATATTAAAATTAGAAGTAGCTATAATTTAGAAGGTATAAGCTTTAACCCAAAAGAGATAACCGCAGAAATAAAAAAGCATATACCCTCTTTTTCAATTAGTTATAAAAACGATTTTAGACAACAAATAGCCGATAGCTGGCCACAAAGTATAAATGATGAAGTAAGCAGGCAACATTGGGGATGGAAACCACGGTTTGGTTTAACGGAAATGACTAATGATATGTTGCTGAATTTGAGGCAGAAAGAAAGTGCTTTATTATGAGACCTAAAGGGTGCTAAGTCGTATAAAACTGTATAAAAGGTGCTATTGTTGTATAAGAACCAAATTTCTGATGTTAGTCTATCAAAATAGAAAATCCGTCTAAAAGTTTTGAATAATGAAAAATTATATATACTTTTATGATATGTTTAAGAAATGCGTTTGAAGTTAAGGTTGATATTCTCTCTGTTTGTGTTGAGCTACGGTTATGCGCAGCCGCAATCATTTGAATTAGATCCTTCAAACAGCAAAGACAGTATTAATATCATTGATTTCAAAGGTTTAAAACAAGGACGTTGGATTATTTTCGGAAAAACCAAACCAAACACCTGTTACACTCTAACTGCAAAAATAGAAGAAGGAAAATACAGCGATAATCGCAAAGGTGGCGTCTGGAAAGAGTACTTCTGCAACGGAAATACTAAAAACAAAATTACTTTTCAAAACGGACGTGCAGATGGATATGCCATTATGTATCACGAAAATGGTAAAATAGCCGAAGAAGGAATTTGGAAAATAAATAAGTGGACAAGCAATTACAAATTATACTACGATAACGGAAACGTACAACAGGAATTTACCTTTAACCCTAGTGGTAAAAGAGAAGGTGTGCAGAAATATTATTACGAAGACGGTAAAACGCAAATTGAAGGAAGTTGGAACAACGGTAAAGAAAGCGGAGCTGTTATAGAATATCATCCTGATGGAAGCCAGAAAAAAATCGTTAATTATAATAACGGAGAAGCTGATATAAGCACCATAAAAGAATTTAAGCCCGTAAAAGATATCAAAGAAGTTATAGCAATTGATAATAGTAAAAAAGTTGTTCCAAATAAAGATGAAACTTTCCAAGACCCTAAAGTAAAAGGACCAACAATATTAAATGGATATTATATGCTTTACAATAAGAGCCGTCAAAAAACAAAAGATGGTACTTTTAAAGACAATCGCTTAATGGAAGGTAAAAATTACATTTACGACGAAAACGGAATTCTACAACGTATTGAGGTATATAAAAACGGTGCTTATTCAGGAGATGCTCAGATAGACGATTAATTCTTCGACAAGCTCAGGATACAAAAATTAAATGCCTCTGAAAAACAGGGGCATTTTTATTTTTTAATAAAGTCTTTTATGGAAAGGTAAATTCCAACCACAACTCCGAGCAGACCCAGAACTAAAGTAAAAACGGGAATTTTAAAATTGAAATATCGATCGAGTTTTGTCCCTCCCCAAAACCCCAATAAAATAGAGGCAAGGATTTGGAAAGCCATGCCCGAGTATTTTAAAGTACTGTTAGGATTGTTATTGGTTGACTGCGGTTTTTTGTCCGGCTCCTTGTTCATGTGATGCCTGCTGAATATTTTTTACAACGCCTCCCATACTGCAAGTTCCGGTAAACTGAGCATCCGGCTCAATAGAAATTTTTCCTGTAAAAATATCGCCGTTTATTTTTGCTGCTGCTCTTAATAAAAGTAATTCTGATACACTTATTTTGCCCTTTATCTCTCCAGATACGTCGGCATTCTGACACTCAACTTCACCCTCTACATGTCCGGTTGAACCAACTACAAGTTTACCTTTTACTGTTAGTGTTCCATGTAAAATACCATCAATACGAAAATCACCATTCGATTTTATATCTCCTGTTATTGTAGTTCCGGATGCCACTAGATTAACCGATGAACTTTCGGAAGCCATGGTTTTGCTATTTTTTGAAAACATATCTGCCATAATTAGACCGCAAGGTAAGAAAAATTGGTTTTACCCCCAAAACATGCCATTCTTTGCCTATTTTTGAGCGAATGATTAAAAACGACCTTATTATACGTGCTGCTCTAGGGCAATCAGTTGAAAGAGTGCCAGTTTGGCTTATGAGGCAGGCAGGACGCATATTACCCGAATACCGTGCCGTTAGAGCTAAATCAAAGAATTTCATAGAATTCGTAAAAAATCCGGAAATGGCGGCCGAAGTTACCGTGCAACCTGTTGATATTTTAGGTGTAGATGCTGCTATTATTTTTTCTGACATTTTAGTCATACCCGAATCAATGGGATTACCCTATCAAATGATTGAAGCAAAAGGTCCTTGGTTCGAAAAAACAATTACCTGTAAAGAAGATGTAGATAAATTAAAAATTACTGACGCAGGAAATTTAAAATATGTTTGCGATGCTATAAGCCTTGCAAAAAAACAATTAAATAATCGTGTTCCTTTAATTGGTTTTTGTGGTGCGCCTTGGACTTTATTAGCCTACATGGTTGAAGGAAGTGGGAGTAAAACATTCAGCAAAGCAAAAAAGTTTTTATATACCGAACCCAAACTTGCCCATCAGGCATTGGAAAAAATTACACAAAGCAGTATTAATTATTTATTGGCGCAAGTTGAAGCGGGGGCAAATCTCATTCAGATTTTCGATTCTTGGGCCGGAGTTTTATCACCCGAAATGCATGATGAGTTTTCATTAAAGTATATTTCGGCAATCAGCGATGCGCTCAGTAAAAAAGTGCCTGTTATTGTTTTTGCAAAAGACGCACACTTTGCGCTTAGCAAAATAAAAAATACTTCCTGCAATGTGGTTGGGTTAGATTGGAGCATGAATCCTATCGAAGCAAGAAAAATTATTGGTCCGGAAAAAACCTTACAGGGTAACGCAGACCCGTGTTTACTTTATGCCGATTATGCAGAAATAGAAAAACAAACAAAAAAAATGCTCGACGCTTTTGGTCCAACTAAATACATTGCTAATTTAGGTCATGGTTTATACCCCGATACCGAAAAAGAAAAAGTTAAATTTTTTGTCGACTGTATTAAACAACATAAATTTAAGGAAAAACTTTCCTGAAAAATAAATGCGTAAATGTATTTATATATTTTTATTTTTTGTTGTTCGTATAAGCGCACAGACATACGATTTTCGTAATTACAATGTTGATGACGGACTTGCGCAATCGCAAGTGTATTGTATTTATCAGGATAGCAAAGGATATATGTGGTTTGGCACCAATGGTGGCGGAGCTTCAAAATTTGACGGAAAAAAATTTCAAAATCTTTCTACCGGAAATGGCGGGTTAAGCGATTATATCTATTCAATAGATGAAGATAAAAGACAAAACCTGTATTTTGGAACCTATGATGGTTTACAAATAAAAAATAAATTTAATGACGTGCGCTTCGATTCTACAAATGGGCTACCGCACAATACAGTTTATAAAGTTTTAATTGACAAAACCGAAAAAGTTTGGATAGGAACCTATAAAGGTGTTTGTTTTTTGAACGCAAATAAAAAACCACAAAAATTAATAGGTGATAAAAAACTGGAAGGGGCTGCTATTTGGACAATTTATCAGGATAATGCAGGTAATTATTGGTTTGGCACTATTCAGGATGGAGCTTGTTGTTACTCACCTTCAAAAAATAAATTTACTTGGATTAACACCGCAAAAATTCTTAACAGCAATTTTGTTCGTTCTTTTAACGAAGATACAAAAGGAAATATTTTAATTGGAACGGTAGCCGGACTTATTGAAGTTGATAAAGAATATAATCTGAAAAAAGTAGAATTTAAAGATGGTTATAAAACAGAAAACCTTGGCTTTACTAACATCAGTAAAGATAAAAATCTTAACCTTTGGTATTGCACCGATGATGGAATTATTAAAATAAGCGGAAATAACCTGGAACAATTTACAACCAAAAATGGTTTATGCGGAAACATCATTCTCTCATCTTATATTGATACCGAAGGTAACTTATGGTTTGGTTCAGATGGTTTTGGTATTAGCAAATTAACTGCCGAAGCCTGGGTAAATTACGGCGTTAAGGATGGCTTAACAGGCGATTATGTAAACTGTATTTATCAGTCAAAAAGCGGTGCTTATTGGATGGGCATTAGAGATAACGGCCTGTTGAAAATGCAGGGAAAAATATTTACCTCATTTAAAGTAAATACAAAAAATATTACAGCCGGACTTGTAGATAATAATGTAAACTGTATTACCGAATACAATAACCAATTATGGATAGGTACTTCTGCCGGATTAAGCGTCATGTCTGAAAATGGAAATTTAAACAACTACCTTCATACCAACGGAGCGCCAATAGCTATTTATTCTATTTTACATGCTTCTAACGGAATACATTATCTAGGAACAAAAAAAGGTTTGTTTGTTTTTGAAAATGAATTAGCAACACCTGTTGAAATTGTAAATAAATTACAAACCTCAGAAGACTTTCCGGTTTATTCGATGCTTGAAGACAACAATAAAAACATTTGGCTTAGTATGGGAATTGGCGGAGCAATTCGATACGATGGTAAATCAATTCAACGATTTAATTCTAAAAACAAATTCACTGATAAATCAGTATACAATTGCGTTAAAGACAAGCACGGAAACCTTTGGTTTGGAACCGAAGAAGGTTTGTTTTATTATAATTTTAAAGAATTTGTTAATGTAAGCGAGAAAGAAGGGCTTTCCTCTAATCAGGCTTATTTTTTATTATTTGATGCTAAAAATAATTTATGGATTGGAACTAACAAAGGAATTGATGAATTGAACGTAGATGAATTTTTGAGTGGAAAAAAAATCAGCATTAAACATTTTGGAAAAGAAGAAGGGTTAAAAGGTCTTGAGTGTAACATGAATGCCACCATAAAAGATGCCGAAGGAAAACTTTGGTTTGGTACAGTAAAAGGCATCACTACATTTAATCCGCGTTTCGAAAAAATAAACTACAACGAGCCCGTCTGTTCTATCAACGCTATCAAAATATCATTCGAAAAAATCGATTTATCCAAATACTCTTCAGCACTGGATTCTTTATCCGAACTTCCAATAAATCTTGAATTACCTTATGGGAAAAATCACGTGACATTTGATTTTATAGGTATTTCGCAAACCAATCCTAATAAAGTACAATACGAATTTAAATTGGATGGGGTTGATAACGACTGGGTACCTCCCACTAATAAAACCGAGGTTACTTATTCTTCTTTACAACCCGGCGATTATATTTTTTATTTAAAAGCTATGAACAATGACGGCTTCTGGAATAAAGAACCGCTGGCCTTTAAATTTACCGTGCTTCCACCCTGGTATCGTACCTGGTGGTTTTATACTTTGTGTGTAATTATAGCATTGGTTGCAATTTCATCTTTCAACGCTTATAAAACAAAAAAACTTCGTCAGGATAAAATTAAACTCGAAAATGAAGTTACCCTTCGTACAAAGGAGTTGCGCGAAGAAAAAGAAAAAGTTGAAGTCATCAATAAAGAAGTTATTGAACAAAAAACAGTTATCGAACATAAAAATCATGAAATAACAGATAGTATTAAATACGCAAAAAATATTCAGGAAGCTTTATTACCTGCTGTAACAAGTCTGCAAAAAGATTTTCCTGAATCGTTTGTACTATACATGCCTAAAGATATTGTTAGCGGAGATTTTTATTGGTTTGCTAAACGTGATGGAAAAAATTATTTTGCTGCTGCCGATTGTACAGGTCATGGTGTGCCCGGAGCCTTCATGAGTATTATTGGTAACGCATTGATAAATGAGATTATAGCAGAGCAACATATTTATCAACCTGCCGAAATTTTAAACAATCTACACGTTGGAATAAAAACTGCGCTGAATCAAAACAAAGGTGAGTTTGAACGAAGGGACGGTATGGACATTGCTCTTTGTGCCATAAACAAAGAAACGTTGCTACTTGAATACGCAGGCGCAAACCGTCCGCTTTGGATTTACAGAAAAACATCAACTGGGAATGCAGAAATTATTAAACCCGATAAATTCCCTATTGGAGGATTAGAATTTGATTTTGAAGAGAAACGACAATTTCATAACCACAGCATACAATTACAAAAAGGGGATTGCGTGTATGTATTCAGTGATGGATACGCCGATCAGTTTGGCGGACCGAAAGGAAAGAAATTTATGGTCGCTAATTTACAACGCGCCTTTGTTGAGATTACACACAAGCCAATGGCAGAACAATACGCGCACTTACATAAAATCTTTACCGACTGGCGCGGAATATATGAGCAAGTAGATGATGTGCTGATGATTGGAATGAGGGTGTAATATGAAAAAAAACATACCCCAATGGTTTTTAAGCAAAAACCCAAATAGGAAGGTGAGTCTTAAAAGACGCTTACTTCATTCTCGTCGTTTTCGCATACTTTTTGTTGGCATTCCCTTAGCTTTTATTTTTATCGGCATAAAGTCATTTTGTACCGAAAGTCAATTCAATGCCTTTCTTCTTTTTTTCTTTGCGGCACTCACAATGTTTCTGGTTTATAATTTTCGAAAATCAGATGCAGCTAACATGCAAATTGAAGAACAAAAAGCTGAATTAGAAAAACAAAAGGAAATAATAGAAGAAAAACAAAAAGAAATTGTAGATAGCATTACTTATGCAAAAAGGTTACAGCAAGCGATTTTACCTGCCGACGCGGATATAAAAAGACATTTTCCTGAAAGCTTTATTTATTATCAACCCAAAGATATTGTTGCTGGCGATTTTTATTGGATGGAACATTTAAATGGCATGACTTACATTGCTGCAGCCGATTCAACCGGACATGGTGTTCCCGGCGCAATGGTAAGTGTAGTTTGCTCTAACGCATTAAACAGAGCTGTAAAAGAATTTGGATTAAGAAATACCGGAGAAATACTTGACAAAACCCGTGAGCTTGTAATAGAAACTTTTGAAAAGAGTGATAAGAATGTAAAAGACGGAATGGATATTTCGCTGCTGCGTATAGACCGACAAGGTTCGGGAAACCTTGCAGGTCTTAAAGTACAATGGAGCGGAGCAAACAACTCTTTATGGTATTTTCAAAACAAGGAACTAACAGAAATTAAAGCCAACAAACAGCCCATTGGCAAATACAACAATCCGGTTGCGTTTACAACACATACTAAAGAATTTACTTCTCCAACTTCATTCTATTTATTCAGTGACGGCTATGCCGATCAGTTTAGCAGCAACGATAAAAAACTGATGACAAAAAAATTTAAAGAAATTCTTCTTTCCATACAACACTTACCAATGCAAGAACAAGGAAATCATTTAGAAAAATTTCATAACGATTGGAAAGAAAATATGGAACAAACTGATGATGTGTTGGTGATTGGGCTTCGTATCTAATTCCCCCTTTGAAGGGGGACGTCCAGGCGACAGCGGACGGGGGGATGTTTATCACATCCTCTTCTTCACCATGGCAAAGTTACCATCAATTTCAATATTCCAGTTTTTATCAAAAATACGAGGCAAAAAGCGACGGTATAAATACATACGTGCATTGGTGTTCCTGCTAGTTTCTTCGTCTTCCCTGTCAACTGCATGAAATTCGTAAATCATTATTTTTTGATGTTCAGCCATGAACGTGCGTACAGTTTCGGCAATGGTATTCATGACACCATACACCTCGCCTCGGTTTGTGGTAACATATTCCTCACCTTCAAACTCGTCGTTAATTACACCAAATACTATGGTAGCGTGCAAAATATTATCCTGCCTGCGCCCAAAACGAACCTCGTAGCGCATACCTGAAGGCGTAGTAAAATAATAAACACTGGCCGATTTTATAGCCGGGAATTCAATATCGTAATACTTATGTCCGTCCTTATCTGTTGGCATAAATCAGGCTTGAAAGTACGAAACATTTTGCTTCGCTAAGTAAAAGTATCGCTTAACTTTGTAAAAAAGTGTAATGAGCGACAAATACAACCAACGAGGTGTTTCTGCCGGAAAAGAAGACGTACATAAAGCCATTGCTGGGCTAGATAAAGGATTGTTCCCAAAGGCATTTTGCAAAATACTACCGGATATAGCCGGAAACGATACAAACTACTGCAACATCATGCACGCCGATACCGCGGGCTCTAAACCAAGTCTAGCTTACGTGTATTGGAAAGAAACGGGAGATATGAGCGTTTGGAAAAATATTGTGCAGGATGCGCTCATCATGAATATTGATGATTTGATTTGTGTTGGCGCGGTTGACAATATTATTGTCTCATCTACCATAGGAAGAAATAAAAATTTAATTACCGGCGAAGTTATTTCTCATTTAATAAACGGAACCAACGAATACATTGAAGAATTAAATAAACTGGGAGTTGGACTTGTATTAGCCGGTGGAGAAACAGCAGATGTAGGTGATATTGTCCGCACTCTCGATGTTGGATTTACCGCTTTTGTACGAATGAAAAAAAGTGATGTGATTGATAACGCAAATATTCAGGCAGGAGATATCATAGTAGGACTTTCTTCCTTCGGAAAAGCAACTTACGAAAAAGAATATAACGGAGGAATGGGCAGCAACGGATTAACCTCTGCACGTCATGATGTTTTTTCTAAATACGTTGCGGAGAAATATCCTGAATCGTATGATACAAATTTGAATAAAGAAGTTGTGTATTGCGGCAACTTAAAACCAACCGATAAAATTTCTATTGAACATAGCTGCGCAGATGGGACCAAAATTAAAGAGCAAATTGACGCGGCAAAATTAGTGCTCTCCCCTACCCGTACATACGCGCCGGTTGTAAAACAAATTTTAAAATCGCTGAAAAAAGAAATTCACGGAATGGTTCATTGTAGCGGTGGCGCTCAAACCAAAGTGTTGCATTACATTGATAATTTACACGTGATAAAAGATAATTTATTTGAAGTCCCGCCTTTGTTTCAACTAATTCACGAGCAATCTGAAACAAGTTGGCAGGAAATGTACAGAGTTTTTAATATGGGGCATCGATTAGAGTTTTATGTGAACGAGAAAACCGCGCAAGAAATTATTTCGATTGCAAAAGGATTTAATATTGAGGCGCAAATTGTTGGTCGCGTTGAGGCACACAACGGAAAGCAAGTTACTGTTAAGAGTAGCAAGGGCGAGTTTATCTACCACTAGTTTTTTACCGCAAAGACGCTAAGGCGCTAAGTTTTTTTGTTGGTGTTGGTTTAAATAGGAAGGCGCAAAGTTTATTTTGAACAGCCATTTAAGGATTTATTAAAATGATTATTCTAAATTCAAATAGCCCAAAACATTTTTCTTTCTTAGCGCCTCCGCAGCTTGACTGCATACACCTTTCATTACTTTTAAATAATTTTTTCTTTGCGTCTTGGCGCCTTTGCGGTAAAAAAAATGAAACTGATCCCGTTCACAGAAAAGCTTAAAGAAGTTTTGCAACAACCTCTCCCCGGTCATGATGCGCAACTCATCATGTCCTCTGCCTATTACCGCGAAAAAAGAATTGATTTGGATAAATTAATCGGACACAAAATAAGTGCCGTGTGCTTGCTATTGTATGAAAAAAATAATACTCTTCATTTTTTATTAATAAAAAGGCCCGATACACATAAGCATCACGCCGGACAAATTGCATTACCAGGCGGAAGTTGCGACACTAACGAAACGTACGAACAAACTGCATTACGCGAGTTAGCAGAAGAAACAGGTATAGAGATTTCGCCATCAACTATTTTAGGAAGACTAACACCGCTATATATTCCTGTAAGTAATTTTTATATTCAACCTATTGTGGCTTACACTACGGCAGATTTTTCCTTTATTAAAAGTCACGAAACAGAACAATGCCTTGAGTACCCGCTGAAAGATTTATTGGATGAAAATATTGTTGGGGAAACTGAAGTGCAAGCCTTAAACAACCTAAAATTTAAAACCCCGTACTTTGATGTACAGGGCTTCGTATTGTGGGGCGCTACAGCAATGATTTTATCGGAAGTAAAAGAGTTGCTAAAACAGAATAAATCTACCTTTTCTTCTCTATTTCAGTAACCGCATTATCGTAGCACAAATAATATTTTCCTCTTTTAATAGTCGAAATATCGCAGGTAACACCGAAACCCTTTTTAACTACGTTTCCATAATAATCGTACACTTCAAAACTTGTTTCGTTATTAAAGTTTATAAGATCTTTGTCGACTTGATATGCAGGTCTTTCCATAAATGAGTTATAAATAACCAAATCAGAAAATCGTGGTGCTGAACCAAAACCAACTTGTTTAACACGGAATTTATTTTCTCCGCTATGTGGTGCAACTTTAAATTTATATTCGTGTGATGATGGGGTACCTTCTCCGTTAATTTCTCCAACGTAAACCCATTTGTTCCATTTAAACTGCTCGATAACGTATGGCAATGAACCAATTTCGTTTTTAGATGTCCAACTTAACATAGCATCATTATTAATACTGATAGCTACAACATCAAAAGTTGGTTTTGGTTTTAAAGCTTCCGGATTTAATATTTTTGGAATGCAACCGTCTTTGTGTTCAATCTCGACAGTAATTTTATCACCTACTTTAAATTTATAAGTAGAAAAATCAATTTCAAAAGCACTGGAGTTAACTTCGTCTGTTGTAACTTGTCCGTTAACTTTTACCTGAAAGGCGCAAAAACCAACACCATTACTTGAAAAACCATTTTGGATGTAAAGATTTTTTTGCTGATACTTACCTTCAACCACTAAAATCGCTACATTGGCACTAAGTACCAAGGCACTAAACGATATTAATAAAGTAAATAATAACTTGCGCATTGCTACCCTTTTATGCAAAGATACACCATTTTCTTAGTTCATTATCAAGTGTTTGAATTTTACGATAAAAACTAAAATAATGATAATCAATACAATACCTGCCATAATGAGGTATGGCTTAGGGAAATGTTTTCGATTAACCGCCAAATCCTTTCGATAAGCATATATCATTGATACGACGAATGCAATAATAAATAAAGTTGTAAAAATTATTCGTCCTGTTGTAAACATAAAATAAGTAATCCTAAGAAGTGCAACAAAAATATACTTTTGCATTCACAAATCATGAAACGATTACTATTAATTTTTGTCCTTACTATTTCTCTTTTGAGCCGGATAACCGCTTCGCCAATCGAAAAGGGGTATGAAGCATTACGCATCTACGATTATTTTAAAGCAAAAGAAATTTTTTACAATCAACTAAAAAAGCATCCGGCAGAAGCTTCGTTTGGACTTGCAACTATTTATTACCGCAACGACAATCCATTTCACCAGCTTGACAGTTCGTATAAATACATTACAATCTGTAAAAACAATTGGCAAATTATAGTTCCAGAAAAAAAACAGGAGCTAAAAACAAGATATAACATTCATGACAGCACTATTGTTTCGCTGCATGATTCTATTTGCCAAAAAGCGTATTTAAAATTTATGGGGAAACCCGGCGTTGAAAGTTCAGAAAAATATTTGTCAGTTTATTACCAATCAAAATTCTGTAAAAAAGTGCTTTGTTTTCGCGACAGTATTATTTTCTTTAACCCAGAAAGAAAACTTACTGTAGCATTTTTTACAAATTATATTTATACCTATCCGCAATCGTGCTATCTGCACGATGCAATGAACCTGCTTGAATTTGCTATATACATGGAAACTACTGCCGAAAAAACCGACACAGCTTTCCTTACCTATATAGAAAAATATCCGAAAGGAAAATACATACCCTATGCAAAAGAAGAATTATTAAACTACCAGATTAAAACACGCAATGCGGTTGGCATATATACATTTATTAAATCATTCGGTACTAATTACCCGGTTAATTTTGCATGGAATATGTTACTTGGTATTGAAGCCCCTCATCATACCAAAACCGAAATGCAAAACTTTCTTGAAAAATATCCTGAGTATCCCAAGAAAAACGAAATTGAAGAAGAATTTACCTTCTGGAATATCAGGGCTTTTATTATTAAACAAAATGACAAACTGGGCTTTTGCGACAGTAGCGGAAAAATAATGATAGACCCTGTTTTTACCGATGCAGAAGATTTTAGTGAAGGCTATGCAGGCGTACAAAAAAATGATTTGTATGGTTACATTAACAAAGCTGGAAAAACAAAAATTGAATTCCAGTATTCAGAAGCTTCGGCTTTTATAAATAACGTGGCAATTGTACAAAAAGACAAAAGATATTTTTTGATCGATTACAGCAATAAAACGCTTAGCGCTAAATATGATGACATAGCCGATTTTACGGAAGGCATGGCTATTGTGAAAAAAAATAATTTGTATGGCGCAATTAATCAAAACGGACAGGAAATTATTAAACCTTCATTTGATATAATCAGCGATTTTTCGGAAGGACTGGCCGTATTTCTAAAAAACGGCAAATGCGGTTTTTTAGACAAACAGGGCTTTGTAGCAATTGGGCCGATATACGACTGGGTGTCTTCTTATAAAAACGGGCAAAGCCGTGTACAATACAATAAATATTTTGGTTTACTGAACAAAAAAGGCGATTTTGTTATTGAGCCGTCTTTCGATTTAATTAATGAAACTGCTAACGGAATTTACGTTGTGGTAAAAAATAATTTATACGGTTTTATTGACAGCACGGGTTGTTACCTGAGCGAAATAAAATATAACTACACCCCTTCGTTAAAACCCATTGAAATTGCCAACGGAAAATTTATGCGCCTTATCAGCACTAAAAAACAAGAATTACAAACAGGGAACGGACATAAATATTTTTCTGACCAGAACTTTGAAGAAATTTCTTTGCCAGTTAATAATTTTGTTATCGTTAAAGAAAAAAATAAATTCAATTTATTTAATTTAAATAAACTCACCTTCCTAAAAAAAGCTTTATTGGATATTTATACCGATAATCAATTTTGGTATTTAAAAAATAAAAAAGGAATAAACGTATATGACATTAATTTAAATCAATCTTTATTTACACTTCAGGTAAGTAAAATTTCAGTTTTCAATTCAACTCTTTTTTTAGTAGAAGATGAAGAAGGAAAAGGTCTCGCTGACTACAATGGAAATGAAATACTGATACCTAATTACGATGAAATTAAAACTACTTCTTCAGTCAACCTGCTTTACATAGAACGAAATGAAAAGGGCGCTTACTTTAACGTAAACGCCCGCAATTTTATCTGGAAAGAAGAAGGTTTTGATTCCTTATAATGCCGATGAAGCATATAAAATCTCGCGCTCGCGCGGATTCAATGTCATTACCGGAATATTAGAAATATCAATTATTTTTTGAGTCTGCGTTCCTACAAAACGCTCTTTTGCACTTAAACCCGGTTTGTTCATAATCATAATCAAATCGGTTTCAATTTTATTTGCGTACTCAACAACTGTTTCAGCAATATTATCGCTTGGTAAAGTTTTATTACTGCAAGTAACACCTTTGCTTTTTATATATTGTTTTACCTGATGTACATAGGCATGCAATTGGTTTTCATATTTTTCATCTTTCAACGAAAAAATACCAAGCACACGAATAGCCGCACCAAAATATTTTGCAAACTCAATAGCCATATCCACTTTTTCGCGCGATTCTTTTGACAAATCAATCGGCATCAAAATGTTTTCGCAACCATCACGTTGCTCGCGACCACGAATAGTAATTACTGGACAAGAGCAATTACGCACCATTTGCGAAGCGCTTTCTGTCCAGATATCAGCAGGTTTCATATGTGATTCGATACCTACAACAACAATTTTCGCTTTTGCTTCTTCAGCAACACGAACTGTTTCTTTGTAAATACTTCCTTTTATATTCATGAAGTCGCAGGGAACACCTGATTCTTCAGCAGTTTTTTTTGTGAGTTTTGTTATCTCATCAAATTTCTCGTCGCCTTGTTTTTCATAAACGTGCAACAATAATAATCTTGAGTTAGTATAACGCGCCAAATTATACGACTGCGAAATAGCGTAAATTGATTGTTCTGTAAAATCGAGCGGAATTAGAATAACGTCTTTTTTATCTTTTGAATCCATAAAAAACTTGTTTTGGTGTTGCGAAGATAGTAAAAATAAAAATAATGAAGCTAAATACTTGATTTTTAGGTTAAAAAGTGGTCTTTTAGGCCAATTTTACCTCTTCAGGTGCTTCTTTCCGAACATAAAAGGCAATAGGGTTTCTATCCCGTTTGCAATATAAATTTTCCCTTCTGGAGTGCCCATTATCAGACGAATTTTTTTTCCGGATAACTGCTCGTATTCAGACATTACTTGTCTGCATGCCCCGCAAGCTGTAATTGGTTCTTCCATTTTAATATCACAAATAATAGCGATTGATTTTACTGCAACATTCGGGTATTGTGCACTTGCATAAAAAATTGCCACCCGCTCTGCGCATAAACCGGAAGGATAAGCAGCATTTTCCTGATTATTTCCCGAAATAATTTTTTCGTTTTCTAAAAGAACCGCTGCACCAACTTTAAATTCAGAATAAGGAGCGTATGCGTTGTGCATTGCTTTTTCTGCTTCCTTAAATAGTTTTAAATCTTCGGGCAGAATTTGCTTTTCGTTTTCAAAAACATCGAGGGAAACAAGGTATTGTAATTTGTTAACGTCCATAAATCATCCCACTTAATTATATAATTCTTGCCACGAAATCTCTAAAACACAAAGCTACACTAAAAATAAATAAAACTTTTGTGATTCTTTGTGTCTTGGTGTTTTAGTGTCGAAAAATAAATCACTTTTTTTCCTCCGGCGTTATTGGTTTATCGCTTAAAACTTTTCCTGTACTGTCGTAGGTGCGAATAAAAACTTTAACAGAACTTGTATCGTAAAAATTCCATTCACCAATGGCTTTATCTTGTTTGTAGTTTCCTTCGTAATATACTTTTCCGTTTTCGTGATATACTTTTGATGGACCTTCCATTTTGCCGTTACTAAACAATCCTTCGCTCCATACAAATCCATTGGGATAATAGTAAAACCACTGCGCGTGACGCTTCCCAAAACGGAAAAACCCCTTTACTTTCATTAGGCCATTTTCGTATTTCAAGAAAAAATCTCCCGAATAATTGCTGTCGGGAGGCGCCATTTCATCCACCATTTTATTTATGGCAGATTGTGCCTGTTTAGCTGAAGAATCGAGTGCAGTAGCTTTAGCAATATCAGTTTTTTGGTTTGATTGGCATGCCATTAATAATGTTGCCGATGTAAACCCTATGATTAATATTCTTTTCATGATTTCCTTTTTTCTACTGTTCAGCATCCGAAAATGGAACGCTGATGACGCTGATTGTTATGATTTAAGGTGATTTTTTTTATTGCTTTTGTTTTATGTAAATTATAAAAACTATTCTCTGCGTCTATCATATTAATCTGCGTTATCCGCGTTCCATTGTATTAGGAAGACTATTTTTTTCTTTCTATTGAATAGTTTACCAATAATTCTAAACTTGTTTTTGCCTCACTTGCCGGAAAATCTTTCAGCAAATTTAATGCATCATTTTTATATTGCATCATTATTTTTTCGGCATACTCAATTCCCTTCTTTTCAAATACAAACGCTATTACTTCAGCTACCTTTTGCGGGTTTTCGTTGTGATTCTTAATGATGTTGATTATTTTTCTCTTTTCTGAGGGAGTAGAATTATTCAAAGCATAAATAAGCGGAAGCGTCATCTTTTTTTCCTTGATGTCAATTCCGGTTGGTTTGCCAATATCTTGTCCGTCACCAAAATCAAATAAGTCATCTTTTATCTGAAAAGCAATTCCGGTAAGAGTCCCGAAACGCTTCATGGCTTCTATAGTTTGCTTATTTTCTGTAACCGAAGCGGCGCCTGTCGCACAACAAGCTGCGACCAGACTAGCGGTTTTCTTTTGTATGATATCGAAATAAATTTCTTCGGAGATATCGAGTTTGCGCGCTTTTTCTATTTGCAAAAGCTCTCCCTCGCTCATTTCACGCACAGCGTTGCTTACTAATTTTAGCATTAAAAAATCATCGTTATCTAAGGAAAGAAGTAGTCCTTTTGATAAAAGATAATCTCCGATTAAAACAGCAATTTTATTTTTCCATAAAGCATTGACCGAGAAAAACCCGCGACGCTCGTTGCTGTCGTCTACAACATCATCATGTACCAGCGTGGCCGTATGCAACAACTCTATTAAAGCGGCAGCGCGATAGGTTTGTTCATTTATTTCTCCGTGTATTTTGGCAGAAAGAAAAACAAACATCGGTCGTATTTGCTTGCCTTTGCGCTTTACTATGTAACTGGTAATTTTTTCGAGCAGGGGCACATTGCTCTTCATAGACTCTTTGAATTTTACTTCAAACTCATCCATGTACTTGGTAATAGGTGCCTTTATTTTATCTACCGTTGACAAAGCAATTAATTGGAAGGTAAAAGTGCGAATTAATTGGCAATAACAAAAAACTTATTGATTTATATTGGATATCACAGATTGTGATTTCCAATTTTCGACTTAAGATTAGAGTATTTTTTAGAGTTGGCTATATAGTTTAAATGATGTAAATTTATACTATGAAAATTAAAATCCTTTTTGTTTTTCTTTTCACTACACTTGTCACAAAATCTCAAACATGGTCAACAGTTGGCACTGGAATGAATAATGATGTTTTTTCATTTGCTGTTTATAACGGAAAACTTTATGCAGGCGGCCGTTTTACCACTGCGGGGGGGCAACGCCACCAATCGTATTGCCAGATGGAACGGAACAATTTGGGATTCTGTGAAAGGAGGTACAGATGCTTCTTATGTTTTCGCATTAGAAGTTTATAATTCTGAACTTTACGTGGGAGGAGCATTTAGTACCGCCGGGGGTATCCCATCCAACCACATTGCCAAATGGGATGGAACAAATTGGTCAGGCATGGGCTCCGGGATGAACAACGCTGGAGTTAAAGCATTAGCAAGTTATAATGGAGAACTGTATGCAGGAGGAGCTTTTTCATTTGCTGGAGGTAGTTCAGCTTATAGTATTGCTAAATGGAATGGAACTGCCTGGTCGGCTGTGGGAACCGGGATAAATAATTTTGGTTCTGTAAACTCATTAGCAGTTTATAATGGCGAACTTTATGCAGGGGGGGGGTTC
>CAZZEI010000021.1:0-25831 GCA_964653165.1 uncultured Flavobacteriaceae bacterium
CCTTGCCGTTTTTAACTTCTAAATTACTTATTCTCTCTTTAGGGTAAAGTTTTTTAAATCGAGTAGCGGCTTTTTCATTTTCTAAAGGAGAAATTTTACTAATAATTGTATCGATATTTATTAATTTATTTTCTCCTCCCACAAGAGTAAGTAGTTCGATAGATTGTTTAAACTCTTTTGTTGCAAAAGAAAGTGAATCCGGATTAGCATCTAACCAACTATTAACACCTTTATTTAAAACCCAAGTGTATTTATTAATTAAATTTTTAGCAATAGAGTCTTTTTTATTATTGGTAGTAATATAAAGACAGGTACGTAAGAGCAAGTTTAATTTTTGTAAGCCATTATCGTTAATCGGTTTTTGAGTAACAAATTGTTGATTTAAAATATTTTCAAGACGACCATCCATATAATTTAAAAACTCATATGCCATTGAATTTGAAAGTGCAGAATCATCTGCACTGAAGTAATCTACAACACCAAAAGCAGCATCGGCAATATCAAATGCCATGCTGTCATCTTCTAAATCGTTTAGCACCTCACTGAATGAGCCCGGATGCAAATGTTCATAATTTACAATGAATTCCCCTTTGTAATCATCTGTCACTTTATCAGAGCCTAATAAATCAAGACACTTATCCTCAATATTCTCAATTACATTGTCGTTCTGCTTGCTTAGATAATCAAAATAAAAATAGGTACATGAAATAAGCAATAATATTATCCCAATGGTTGCAGTTAGTTTTTGTGCTCCATATTTTAAAACGGTACGCGTAAAGAAAAGTTTACGGGCACTACGATTTATAAATTGTTCAGTATCTTTTAGTGTTTGCTCTCCTCTTGCAAGTTTTATTTCTTTTGTATCATCACTTTCATCATAACGCGCCAACCAATGTTTATTGGGCTTTGCTGTTTCGTACCAATTTTCAAAATAGGTAAGCGGGCCAATAGGCAATAAATAACCTGATGATTTTTCGTTTTGTACCCAGCGCTGTAATTGCTTTTCAAAATCCTTAAACGTGAGAAAATTTTCATGCTCCTCATGCGCCCAATTTGTCAGTCGCCCCCAGTTGCGTATAAGCGATTCGTGTGTAATATCTAAAACTGTTTCGGGTTTCAGGTTTTGTGAATCTGCTTGCTCTGTAATGAATGGAGAAATAAATGTATTGCCTTGAATACGGAAAAGATTTAGAACTCCACTAACAATTTCGGTGGTAAGATGTGGTTGATTTAAAACATCAGTTACTTCCTGTAATGTCATACGGTTACGCACAGCACGACTCTCATCAATTTTTGTTAAACACTGAAAAGCAGTTTTAATAATTAGCTGCGTATCTTCTTTTGTAATTTGCGATTCTTCATCGTGATTTCGATTGTAATATTCCGCTGCTGTTTCAAAAAGTCCATCAGAATGTGCAGAGAGAACTTGTTCGAGCGAAAAATCTATGAAATATTTTTTTCTGAATTCTTCTAAACCGGTAAACCATTCGTCAAAGTGCGCTTTATCTGTTACCGGTAAATAGGAGGGAGCAATACCGGCTAATTTTGCCAACTGCAACAAATCCATTTCTTCATTACCCTTGTCGGCAACGTTCCACAAAGCATTAAGTGTATGTTGTAAAACAGGAAGCTGATCAAAACCTTCACTCATTTCGTTGATGAGTGTTTCGGTAAGTCGGTTTGTAATTTTATTTCCGCTTAGTAAGGCAGGGTCTTCAATTACCTGTTGTATTTCTTTTCTTTTTAAACGCGGCACAAAAAACTGACTGAAGCCAATCATTTCGGGCAGACCCCTAAAAGCTGCGCATTGTCCGATATAATCAGAGCGCATGGTGCAAATAATGTAGATTGGCAAATCAAGTTCGTTGGCAATTTTTGCTGTTTCTATAAGCAGATTTACAACAACCTGAGAATCTTTTGAAGTTACTCCCTTACTGTAATTTTCAGGATTAGTAAAAAATTCTTCAAACTGGTCGGCAAGAATTAAAAGGTTAGAAGCTTTTCTTTTCAGATATTTTTTTTCTTTCTCGTCGGCGTTTTTCCATTTATCACTTTCGTAGTCCAGATAATATGCAGAAGATTTATAAAGTTTAACCAGCGAGGAAAATCCGTAACTTAATTCTTTTTCTGTTTCCTCTTCGTTTAGTCCGAGTTGTTTTGCCAGCGTGTGTGCAAGATGATGAAGTGGGTCGCGCTCCGGTCTGAAATCTGCAACCAACCAATTATTAAATTTTGCTTTAAAGAAACCTGCGCGTGCGTTGGGAATAACTCCGGCATACACCAAAGATGATTTACCATCTCCGGAAGCGCCGGTAAGCATGAGAAATTTTTTCTGCTCTAGCTGCGCAATGATTTGCTCAATGTGTGTATCTCGTCCTTTAAAATAGATTGACTCCCCTTCAGTAAAGGGTCGCAGACCGGGATATGGACAGATGGAGGACATTTAGGATTTACGAATTATGATTTTAGGTTTATGATTTATTAATTTTGAATTTATTTTTATTTTCGATCTGCCTCTGCAACACCAACTTGCATAGAGGTGTTATATAAATATTCTATTGTTGCAATTTCGGTTGTTCTTACATCTAATTGTAATTTGGATAATATGGTTATTACTGTTACAATGGGTAAATGATAAAAATTTGAAGTTTCCCAAGGAAGACTTACACCTTCTTCAAATACGATACCATCTGTTTTTAAACCAATTGTTTTATTTGCACTTTCTTTCATAATACCTGCACTATACATGGAAAGAATATCAGTCCTGTAAACATCAATTTTAGCTCTTAGCTCAAGAGCAGAATAAGCACCTTTTTTTGGATTCAACTCGTCTCCTCCAATTAAAATAAAGGTAGGTATATCATAATTATCTTTTGAATTAATAGATCTTAATTCAGGAGTTGTATCCTGTAGAGGCGTCCTGTCAGTTTGACTGATAAGATACGCTTTAAGCTTTTCAATATGATTATACAAATCGTCTGAAAGCTCCTTCACCTTCATTTCTTTAGTATAAAGTAGCGCGATGTTTGTATTATAAGGCTCATCATGTTTATTTTTTTTACAACTTGCATAATACATTTCCTTTTTAATATCCGGACTTTTTTCACTTTCTTTAATACTGTTATCAAGAGGGATAAATGAGTTTAAAATGCCGGTACTTGCACCTACCCCAAAAATATAAAATGTTAAAAGTGCGATAAACGGAAGCAGTATTATTTTATTTTTCAAAAAATTTCTACCTTCATCATTATTATAAATTAATAGAGATACGGGTAGATATACAAGCAGTAATAATGCGCTTCCAAAAATCATTAGCTGCGCGCCTCCCGGCCAACGCATCATTCTGAATAAAATTCCCAAAACGAGTAAGGCAAGGGCAAGATGTCCTGATAATATCGCTAATTTTTGTCTGCCGTTTTCCGCAGCCTTTATTCTAATTATAAGTAAAAAAGGCAAAGAAAGTAGGGCTGTTAAACCAAATTCAAGAATAAGTAAGGGTCCTGCACCGGGCCAATGCATAAATTTGGAAACGGTTGCAAGGCCAATTAAGCAAAATGTTATCCCTCCAAAAACACCCAAGGTTTTCGATTTTTTACCACTTAATTGATAAAATAAATTATAACCGTAAGAAGGTAAGAAAAACAGGATTAATAATAATGCCCCAAATACGATAGCCGGACCACTTATAGGCCAACGTAGAAATTTAGCTAGCATGCCCGAAGTAAAAAGCAAAGCTCCGAGGGCTCCCATAATAGTTGTAAACTTTTTCATGCGCATTAATTTTTTATTTTAATATTTCTTTTTTATCATCTGCTCTCTATGGCTTTATCGTATTGTACTTTTATTTCAAGCGGTATTAATTCTCCTGCTACAATAAGCGAAATAACTTTTGGGGCATTAAATTTTTTATTCATGTTAATATCCGGGTCTTCATCGCCAATAAGTAAAATAGGTGTGTGAGACGAAGCGCCTCCAACTTTTTTCCAAATTTGTTGTGCAAAAGGTAATGCCCAATCAGATGTTTCTTTAAAATAAACTACAGCCAGTTTAGATTTGCCAATTTGCTGAGAACAAAATTCAGAATAATCCATATCGCTGTCCTGCACAATATTCAGTTTTTCTACATCCATTATATCGCTGAGCATATCAATGATACCATCCGCTTCGCTTTCATCTAACTGATTAAATATTAAAAACACTTCGGCTTCTTTAATATCAAATTTGGTTTTTTGCTCGGTAGAAAGCATAGAACGTAAATCATCAACAAACTGAATAGGAGAGGCAATATTAGTAAACACCATGTTTTGCGTTATACTGTTTCGTATTTCGTTTATGAATTCTTCCTGTTGAGCATCTTTTTGAGCAGCCAGCACTTCGGGCATATACCATATAAATATTTTATAAGTATCGGGATTAGCCTGCAATTTTTTCTTTGCTTCGTAAAATTGAAATTTCGCAAAAGACATTGCCGGATCGCTTTCTAAAGTCTTACCGTAATCTTTACTGAGAATATGTACCGAGCAAGTTGCTTCTTTTATAGCAGCAGAAATATCAGAAGTGTTACCGGTTTTCTGACAATCCAATACGTTCATTCCGGCTCTCTGCATAATTGCAAGCAACTCTTCGCGCTGGGACAGACTTTCATCAAAATTGCAGGAAAGAAATATAGTAGGTTGGTCGGCTTGCATACAGGTATAAATATAGAAATATTTTTTAATTATTGCCTGTTAAACCATTTATTATAAATTTGTTTTTATGGAGCAGCATTTTGTTATTCTTACACCCGGTTTCAGTGCTAGTGAGGAAGATACAAAAAGCATAGTTTTTTTACAATCGCTGGTAAAATCGGTCAATATTTCATTTCCGAAAATTAAAATTACCATAATTACCTTACAATTTCCTTTTACATCAGTACAATACACCTGGTTCGGGAATACGGTAATACCACTTAATGGGGGTAATAGCAGAGCAAAAAAGATATTTGTTTGGGCAAAAGCGTGGAGAAAACTAAAAAAAATACATATTAAAACCCCAATTTCTGGTATACTTTGTTGCTGGTTAACGGAATGCTCATTAGTAGGAAAAAAATTCGCCGAAAAACATGATATTCCCTATATATTATGGGCGCCGGGGCAGGATGCCAAACCTGAAAACCGCTATTTAAAATGGCTTAATCTTTCGGGAAAAGAGGTTGCGGTTATAAGTGAACATCAAATCGAGTTGCTAAAAAAATCGGCCATTACTTGCACTAAAATTATTCCAAACGGTATCCTTCCCGAAGATTTTACGGCTTTTAATAGAGAGCAATTGGGTTTTTCTATTCACATATTAGCTGCAGGCTCACTTATTGAGTTAAAAAATTACTTAGAATTTATTGCTATTATTGAATTGGTAACAAAACAGTTCCCGACAATAAAATGTGAGATTATTGGAGAAGGGCCGCAACATGAAATGTTAGAAAAAGCTATTTCAGATAAAAAATTGCAAAATAATATTTCTCTCCTTGGCGCTTTGCCACACAAACAGGTAATTGAAAAAATGCATAACTCATTGGTATTTTTACACCCTTCGGTTTATGAGGGAAACGCTACTGTATTAATTGAAGCAGCCTATGCAGGTAATTATATAGTGTGTCGTAAGGAGACGGCCTCGCATAAATCAAATTTAATTAAACACTATACTTCAGGTAATTCTGCCGCAGAAATTATTATTGACATCTTGAAGAAAAATCAACAAAACCCTGCAAAAGAATTACTCTCATCTATGCACGATAGCGCAAAAGAGATGTTACGTTTTCTAAAAATTATTTAATCTCGCTTTTTTTAAGTAAATCTATTGCTGCATTTAAAACATCCTCCGGTTTAATACGGGGCAAACAAATTATTTCATCAAATTTACACTTCTCAAGCATGCAATTTCCGCAGGGCAAATCAGACGAATTAAAAAAATACGTATGTGGTAAATTGGGGTTTGTCCAATCATTTCTTGTAGAACCCAGTATCCCGATTGATGGTGTTCCAACAGCGTAACTCATGTGTAACAGACCGGAATCTTCCGACACAACAAGCTTAACGTGCTTCAATATCCGCATGGCATCAATCGCACTTGTTTTATCAACAAGGTTAATAATATTGTCTCCTAATTTTTCTTGAAAATAAGTTGCTTTTTCTGTAATCTTCGAAATCCCCAGCACAATAAATTTTGTTTTGCTGTTTACTTTTTCCAGCCATAATTTACAAAATGCTACGTAATTATCAAGTTGCCAGTTACGATTATCAAATGCGCCCGCAGGATTTATTACCACATATTCTTCACCCTTTGTAAGCCCGTATTTAAGTAAAAATTCTGCCTCATTTGTTTTTTTAAAAGAAGTTATTTTTTTAAACTGAACATCAACAATGTTAAGTGCATTGATGGTGTTTTTATATCTGTCGCCCGCATAGTTAGTAGAAGTCCTGTCGAAAACCGACCATGATTTAATTCGAAGTAAGAATCGTATTACTTTTGATAAATTGTGATTTTGAAGATCAAGTAAAATATCATAATTTTTTAAAAGCAAGCGGGGATACATAAATAAAAACCAAAGCAATTGCTTTTTAGTATTTCGGCCACCTCCTAATGAATAAACTGTATCAAATAATTGAAGATTTGTCGGAATGTTTTCCGCTTCCTTACGGGTCAAAAGGTCAATGATTGTACCTTTTGGTAATTTTTCGCGAAGACTTTCAATATAGGGTAACATAATAACCACATCACCAATAGCCTGCAATCGGATAATAAGGATTTTTTTTGGCGACTTCTCACCTTTCCAACTTTTATATGCTATATGTGGGTCAATCATTTTAATTGTTGCAAAGTAATGTAAAAAAAGTAGTAATTTAGTTTCGTTGTAATGAATAAAAAAGTACTTCTTTTTAACCCACGTGCTGCAAGGCACAAGCCAAGAATTCCTAATTCTATACTTACTATTGCAGCTTCTATTGAAGGAAAGCATGAATATGTAATTATAGATGGAAACCTAGAGGAAGACCCTTTTATAAAAATTGAATCTTATTTACAGTCGGGCCAATTTGGTTATTTTGCATTAACGGTAATGCCCGGGCCTCAATTGCAGCAGGCAATTCCCTATTCAAAAAAAATTAAAGCATTATTTCCGGATATAAAAATAATTTGGGGTGGATATTTTCCTTCTAATCAACCAAAAGTTGTTATCCAATCGGGTTTTGTTGATGTGATAGTGAATGGTCCGGGCGATAAATGTTTTCCCTTGCTGATTAATGCGTTTGAATCGGGATCTTCATTAGAAAGTGTCAGTAATTTAATTTATTTGAAAGATGGAAAAATCAACTTTACTAAAAAGGATGAGCTATATAATCAGGATGAGCTTCCAAAATTACCCTATGTAAATCTCGATAAATTTTATTCTGTGCAAAAATATTTAGGTAAAACATATTTGGGCACTAAAACAATTGCGTATCACTCTAGTTTCGGTTGCCCCTTTACCTGTTCTTTTTGCGCAGTTGTTCCTATTTATAATGCCCGCTGGAAGGGAAAATCGGCCCAACTTATTTACGAAGATATTAAATATTTAAAGGAAAAATTTGGTGGAAATGCCATCGAATTTCATGACAATAATTTTTTTGTATCAGAGAAAAGAACAGTAGAATTTGCGAAACTGATTAATGATGAAAAAATGATTTGGTGGGGAGAAGGAAGAATAGACACTATTGATAAATACAAGGACGAATCGCTTCTGCTAATGAAAGAAGCCGGTTGCAAAATGATTTTTTTTGGGGCAGAAACAGGTGATAATACTACCCTTAAGCAAATGGATAAGGGAGGTACACAAACCGGAGAACAGATTTTGCGATTTGCAGAACGAATTAGAAAATTCGGTATAATTCCTGAATATTCATTTGTGTTAGGCATGCCTGCCGACTCGGAAGAAGAAGTGAATCGTAAAATAGAAAATGAAATCCTATTTATTAAAAAAGTAAAAGAACTAAACCCTGATACTGAGATAATCATTTATGTTTATAGTCCGGTGCCAACAGAGGGTTCTGAACTTTTTGAAAATGTGAAAAAATCGGGCTTTAATTTTCCTGAAAAACTGGAAGATTGGATAGCCGACGAATGGCTGAATTTTGATTTACGTAAAAACCCGCTTACACCTTGGCTGAAGCCCTACATGATTGATAAAATTAAAAACTTTGAAACAGTTATTAATGGATATTCGCCCACAAAAACAGATGTGATGTTAAATAAGTCGCACCGTTCATTTTTACATACAATAAGTAAATGGCGATACCACAGTGGTTTTTACAAAATTCCCTATGAAATAAAATTTTTTCATAAACTCTGGAAATACCGTCAACCGGAAAAAGAAGGATTTTAATGCGGTTGCTGAAAAAAAAAATAGCTGATTGGTTTATTAAACCCTATTTACTTCTCAGGCTTCGTTTTGTTTCTTACTGGAAATATGATGGACTTCAAATACAAGTAAACCCCGGTGTTTTTCATCCGAAATATTTTTTTAGTACTCGTTATTTGCTCAGTTATTTGGAGGGTTTTAATTTATCCGGTAAATCCTTTTGCGAACCGGGTGCAGGCTCCGGTGTTATAAGCCTGTGGGCATGTCTTCATTTTGCGCGTGTTACAGCTTTCGATATTAGTTCTGCAGCCGTCGAAAACATAAAACTAAATTTCATATGGAACGAAGGTATTTTACCGAAAGAAAATAATTTTACTGTATTTGAAAGTAATTTATTTGATAAGGTTCCTCCTCAGTTATTTGAGTATATAGTTATTAATCCGCCGTATTTCTTTAAAGAAGCAAAAAATGACGCTGAAGAAGCCTGGTGCTGCGGAAAGAATGGAGAATATTTCAATAAATTATTTTATCAATTACCCGAATATTCAAATGAAAACACAAATATCTTTATGATTCTTGCAGAAAACTGTGAGATAGAACGTATTAAGAACATAGCAAATGCCTTCAATTATGGATTGGAACTAATGGTTAGTAAAAAAATAAGGTGGGAATGGAATTATATTTTTAAATTAACATCTTTAAAGTCCAATAATGCCGGAACTGAACGTGCAAATATCTCCCATAAATGAAGCAATACTTAAAGTAATTTGCTATTTCGATTTTTTTAATCACCCTTTAACGGCCGGTGAAATTGAGAAAAATGTGTCTATCTCTTCTTCTCTCATTAATCTTATCCCTCATTTAAACGAACTTACAAATGAAGGATTAATTTGTAAACAGGATGAATATTATTTTTTGTATTCAAATAATAAATCGATTGTTAACGAAAGAGTAAAAAAGGAAGCATTGGCAAAGAAAGTAATGAAAAAAGCATTATTTTTTAGCAGACTTATTGGTGCTTTTCCATTTGTAGAGGGAGTTTGTATTTCGGGCTCATTATCAAAAGGTGTATTAGAAGAAGATGGCGATGTGGATTATTTTATCATCACCAAGCCTGGTCGTTTATGGATTTGCAGAAGTTTTCTTATTATGTTTAAAAAAATATTTCTTTTCAACTCGCATAAATATTTTTGCACTAATTATTTTGTAGATACGGAACATATGTCTATTCCCGATGAAAATATTTTTACAGCTACCGAGGTAAGTCATCTTCTTCCGGTTGTAAACTACAAAACCTATGAAAAGTTTATGACTACAAACAGTTGGATAAAGGAATATTTACCCAAAATGAATTTACGCGAGGATAAAAATTGCCGACCTTACAGTAAAAACCGACTTAAGAGATTGGTAGAATATCTTCTTGGTAAAAGTGTGGGTGAGCGATTGGATAACATGTTCTTTAGAATAACGTTAATGCGATGGAAAAAGAAATTCCCGCATTTTAGCGAAAGTGATTTTAATTTGAATTTACGAACCCGTAAAAATGTTTCTAAACATCATCCGAGGGGATACCAACAAAAAGTTCTTGCCGGGCATAACCAACGATTAGAAATGATAGCTGATTTACTCAGAACAAAAATGACCAGCGTTGCATAAAACCATGAATGTATTATTTACTCATTCTTATTTTCTAAAACTTGACCCTAAGCAATATCAGGCTCAAACTCCTTACCCTCCTTTAGCTACTTTATTTGCTGCCTCATTATTGAGAGAAAGCGGGTACAATGTTTCTGTTTTTGATACTCAGTTTTGCAATTCCGGAATGGATATTGTTTTGGAATTTGATAAAAATAAGCAAGATATTTTTGTTATTTATGATGATGGTTTTAATTACCTGAGCAAAATGTGTCTTACCAATATGCGTAATGCAGCTTTTGAAATGATTGGCATTGCAAAGAAAAATAAGTGTATAGTAATTGTTTCGAGTTCCGATGCTACCGATAACTATGAACAATATATCCAAGCGGGTGCAGATTACATAATTAGCGGAGAGGCAGAACATACATTACTTGAACTGGTAAACGCAATCAAAGAAAAAACCGGGAATAGTGAAATAATCAGTGGATTAATTTATAAATCGGAAAATGCTGTTGTTAAAACGCAAAAGCGCCAGGTAGAAAAAAAATTAGACGACCTACCTTTTCCTGACTGGGATTTAATTGATATAAGTCTTTACAAAAACATTTGGTTAAGCAGACACGGATATTTTTCATTGAATTTTGTTACCACAAGAGGATGCCCGTATAAATGTAACTGGTGCGCCAAGCCAATATATGGCAACAGGTATAACTCCCACTCACCCGAATATATTGTTGCAATGATTGAGGATTTGCAACAAAAATATAGTTTTAGCCACATTTGGTTTGCCGATGATATTTTTGGGTTAAAACCCGGATGGCTGAAAAAGTTTGCTGATATAATTACGGAAAAGAAAATAAAAATTAACTATAAAATACAATCACGAGCTGATTTGTTGGTAGAAGAAGACGCTGTTGCTGATTTAGCCCGTTCGGGTTGCCAAACAGTTTGGATGGGAGCCGAGAGCGGTTCTCAAAAAATACTGGATGCTATGGATAAAGGCATTACTGTAGAGCAAATATATTCAGCAGTAAAATTACTAAGGAAACATAAAATAAGCCCGTCTTTGTTTTTGCAGTTCGGATATCCGGGAGAAACTATGGAGGATATTAAACTTACTATAAAGATGGCTAACGACTTAATGCCTGAAGATATTGGTATTTCTGTTTCCTATCCCTTACCGGGTACTAAGTTTTACGAGACGGTAAAAAATCAATTAAAGGGAAAAACTAATTGGAATGATAGCGATGACCTTGATTTAATGTTTCAAAATACGTATAGTCCGCAATTCTATAAACAATTGCACCGCTATGTACATAAATCATATAGGGGCAAACAATCATTTAGGGCTTTCAAAGATTTAATTTCCTTTTCTAATCCTTCCGATAGAAGTTTTAAAAGACTTTTTAGTTTTCCCTTTTATTTTGCAAATGCGTACAAAGAAAAAATAAAACTCAGCCAAATGGAACCCGATGTTGCAAAAAGCCTTTGATACGTACGCAAAAAATTACGATGAAGATTTTACCTCTTCTTCTATTGGTATTTTACAACGAAAACGAGTATATTATTTTATGAAAAAATACCTCGATGGTAAACCCGATGTTCTTGAAATAAATTGTGGTACCGGCGAAGATGCAAAGTATATGACGGGGTTCGGATGTACAATTACTGCTACTGATATTTCAAGTGAAATGATACAAATTGGTCGGGAAAAGAATGCAAAAAAAGTGGAATTTATAAATTGCGATACCCGCCATCTTTCTTCTTTTTTGGGAGATAGAAAATTTGATTTTGTTTTTTCAAACTTTGGCGGACTTAATTGCCTTGCGCCGCAAGAAATAAATCAATTTGTCGGCAATGCATTTAATTTGCTGAATGAAAAAGGTAAATTAATATTTGTAGTGATGGGAAGGAAATGTTTTTGGGAGCGATTTTATTTTTTCTATAAGCGGGATAAAAGAAAAAATCGTCGATTACAAAAAGAGGGCGTTAAAACTATACTGAACGGAGAGCATTTCACTACCTATTATTATTCTCCGAATGAATTATATAATTCATTCAAAGAAAGTTTTACTCTTTATACTCAAAAACCAGTCGGACTTTTTATTCCGCCTTCGTATTTAAATCCATTTTTTAAGGACAAAAAAATATTTCTCAAAGTACTAGATTTTATGGAAAGAGTATTTGGCGGGTTTTCTTTCTTTGCAAATTATGCCGACCATTATTTAATTGTGATGCAAAAAAAATGAAACTGCTGCTTACACACGCCTATTTTTTAGAAGAAGACCAAAAAGAAATGGTTATTATGAAACCCTATGTCCCATTGGGAATTCTTTATATTTCTGCCTATCTCGAACAACATAAAATTGAGCACGATGTATATGACACTACATTTTCTTCATTCAATGAGTTTAAAAGAATGATTTGCAGCAAGCCCCCCGATTTAATTGCTCTATATGTAAATCTGATGACAAGGCTAAACGTTCTTAAAATAATTAAACTGATTAGGAATAATGAACAATTAAAAAGCATAAAAATTATATTGGGTGGTCCTGAAGTAAGGCATCATGCGCAGGATTTATTGAATTACGGAGCAGATGTAATTGTTACGGGTGAAGGTGAGCAAACAATGCTCGAAATATGTGAATACTATGCGCAAAACAGACAATTACCAACCGAAATAGCCGGAATTGTATTTCTTGACACCGAAAATAAATTAGTTACAAATGCTGAGAGAATACTTTTGAAAGATATAAGTCTTTTACCTTCTCCAAACAGAAAAAAAATTGACCTTAGTAATTATTTAAATATTTGGAAAGAACAGCATGGTTACAATATTGTTTCTGTTAGCACCATGCGTGGCTGTCCTTATACCTGTAAGTGGTGTAGTCGTGCTGTATATGGTGGTACATACAGAAGAAGGTCTGCTGATTTAGTTGCAGATGAACTTTTGCAAATAATACAACAGTATAATCCTGATAGAATTTGGTTTGTAGATGATGTATTTACAATCAGTCATAAATGGCTGAGGGAATTTGTAACAGCATTAAAAGAAAAAAATGTTTCTATTCCGTATGAGATAATTACAAGGGCGGACAGAATGAACGAAGAAGTTATTGCGCTTTTAAAAGAGAGCGGGTGCTTTAGAGTTTGGATAGGAGCGGAGAGTGGTTCACAAAAAATAATTGATGCTATGGATAGGAGGGTGGAGGTGAATAAAGTCAGAGAGATGATACAGCTCACTAAAAAGTACGGTATAGAAACAGGAACTTTTATAATGTTAGGTTATCCGGGTGAAACTACACTAGATATAAGGGAAACCATTAATCATTTAAAACTTTCGGCACCCGATTATTATACAATAACAATTGCTTACCCTATAAAAGGAACAGCTTTGTATGAAGAGGTGAAAGATAAAATGGTAAACGAAATAAATTGGGAAACAAATACCGACCGCGATATTGATTTTAAACGACAACATTCAAGAAAGTTTTATGAATATGCATTAAGATGGATATACAATGAGGTTGAATTGGAGAAGCATCCTTCAGTTTTAAACAAAATGAAATTAAAGGCAAAATCAATTGCTTCTCAAGGTTTAATGCAGTTTGAAAGGATAGTGGGGTAAAAGTACTTTAAGATTTATAGGGCATGCAAAAGCAAAAATCCCGCTGTAAGCGGGACTTCATTATAATAACTGGCGGGCTCCTTTTTACAAGGTTCAAACCCGATAAAATGTAAAAATCCTTCTAATCAGCCTCCTACAAAGGAAGGGAAAAACTCGATACGGTTTACCGAGGATTTGATAAAAATCTACGAGTTTAGCCGGAATTATAAGGGCGAAATAATGAAAATTCTTGGAAAGGCTGGTACTAAGCCGAAACAGGCATAAGTTCGCCACAAAAGGCACGTTTTAGCCCTTTTTCGGCTTCCTTTTGCTTGCCTATGCCATTGAATTAAATTCAATACGTAAGTCAATCCAATATTCAAATGCTTTTTTTGTTTTTATTCCTTCATCGTTAATGAAAACGTAGCTTTTCATTGTTTTTCCGGTAAAATCCATTGGGCGATATCCAGCTTTTTCATGAAAGACTTCATCAATTGTTGGATTAATTCTGCACATCATCTCACCTTTTACAATACCAATGTACTTTTTACCTTCAACCACAAAGCAAACTCCATCACTTAAGACATAAATAAAACGGGGTTATATCAAAAATTGCAACAGATTATCATTTTTATTTAAATATTCATACTGAAATCCTAGTATTTGCAATTTTGTTTTTACCGATTGTAAATCTTCCGGATTGGTTATTTCCAATCCAATAAGTGCAGGGCCATTTTCGCGGTTGTTCTTTTTCATATACTCAAAATGCACTATGTCGTCTTTCGGACCAAGTACCGAGCTGACAAATTCTTTTAATGCACCGGATCGCTGCGGAAAACGTATCACAAAAAAATGTTTCAAACCTTCATATAATAAAGAGCGTTCACGTATTTCTTCGGTACGCATAATGTCGTTATTACTCCCACTTACTAAACAAACTACATTTTTACCTTTTAATTTATCTTTTAAGAAATGTAAGGAAGCAATAGTTAAAGCTCCAGCAGGTTCTACAACGATTGCCTGCTGATTATATAAATTGAGTATAGTAGTACATACTTTTCCTTCCGGAACTAAAATCAATTCACTTAACTTATCCTTGCATATGGCAAATGTTTTGTCGCCTACTTTCTTTACCGCAGCCCCATCCACAAATTTGTCTACTTCCTTTAATTCTGTATTGTAACCATTTTCAAGAGACGTTTTCATAGAAGGAGCACCCTCGGGTTCAACACCTATAACTTTTGTTTTCGGACTTACTTCTGAAAAATAAGTAAGCATACCTGCCGCCAATCCACCCCCGCCAACCGGAACAAGCAAATAATCTATTGTAAAATTCGCATCGTCAAGAATTTCTTTTGCAACAGTACCCTGTCCTTCTATTACTTTTTCATCATCGAACGGATGAACAAAGGTGGCTTTTTTTTCGAGGCAAAATTTATTTGCCGCTTTGTTTGCATCATCAAATGTATCTCCAACTAAAATAACTTCGATGTTTTCTTTACCAAATAATTTTACCTGACTTACTTTTTGAGAAGGAGTTGTAACGGGCATAAATACGGTTCCGTAGATATTTAACTTCCGACAAGCATAAGCAACGCCTTGTGCATGATTTCCGGCACTTGCGCATACCACCCCATTGTGCTTTTCTTCTTCGGTAAGCGTACTTATTTTATTATAAGCTCCACGAAGTTTATACGATCGAACGGTTTGTAAATCTTCCCGCTTTAAATACACATTACATCCAAACTCTTCACTTAATTGCAGGTTGTGTTGCAGAGGTGTATGTTGCACAACATCTTTTAATCTTTCTGCCGCTTCGTTTATTTTTTTTACCGTTATCATTGTGGCCTGAGTTTTCTTACGGCAGCACCGGCTAGCCATAATTCTGATTCTCTTATTTCTTTCAATTCCTTTTCTAATTTTTCGCGGTAGTCTACCTTGCTGCCTTCTGCTATTACTCTGGCAGCTTCTTTTCCGGACGCTACACTTTCATATAATTCTTTGTAAACAGGAGCAGTGGCATCTCTGAATTTTCCCTTCCAATCTAAAGCCCCTCGCTGAGCAGTTACTGAAGTATTTGCAAACATCCAGTCCATTCCGTTTTCGGCTACCAAGGGCATTAAGCTTTGCGTTAGCTCTTCAACCGTTTCGTTGAATGCTTCCGATGGCGAATGGCCTTTTTCTCTCAATACATTATATTGTGCTTCAAACAATCCAGCAAGAGCGCCCATTAATATTCCACGCTCTCCGGTTAAATCGGAATAAACTTCTTTTTTAAAATCGGTTTCAAATAAATAGCCTGAACCAACGCCCATTCCAAATGCTAAAGCACGTTCTTTTGCTTTACCTGTTGCATCCTGAAACACAGCATAACTTGAATTTAACCCTTTCCCCTCTAAAAATAATCTCCGAAGTGAAGTACCTGAACCTTTTGGCGCGACTAATATTACATCCACATCTTTGGGAGGAACGATTCCTGTTTGTTCATGAAATGTTATACCAAAACCGTGAGAAAAATATAAAGCTTTTCCTTTTGTTAAATAAGATTTTATCAATGGCCAAGACGCGATTTGCCCTGCATCCGACAAAAGATATTGGATGATTGTTGCCTGCTTGCATGCTTCTTCTATCTCGAAAAGATTTTTTCCTTCAATCCATCCGTCAGCTAGAGCTTTGTTCCAACTTTTGCCGCCTTTGCGCTGACCAACGATTACGTTTACTCCATTGTCTTTGAGGTTTAATGATTGACCGGGTCCTTGGACACCGTAGCCTATTACTGCTACTGTTTCATTTTTTAATACCTCGCGGGCTTTATCTAATGTAAACTCTTCTCGTGTTACTACGTTTTCTAAAACGCCTCCAAAATTTATTTGTGCCATAATTTAATTGTTAAAGTATTTAACTGTTGATTGATTATTATTTTCTATTTCTTTTAGGTAGGTTGTTAGTGTTTTCATTGGTTTTGTAATAGCAACTTTTCCGCTTCTTGCAAATTCAAGCATTCCGAATTTCTCCAAATCACAAAACAGGTGAAGAATCTCCTTTTCGTTTCCTGTTTTTTCCACGACAATGTATTCGGCTGAAATGCTTAGAATGCTTGCATGATTTTCATTGACTGTGCGTGTAAAGAGTTCGTTTTCTTTTAATGCATCACCCGAAATTTTGTAAAGCGCGATTTCTCTGCTTATTATTTCCGGATTTAAATGGTAAAACGCTTTTAATACTTCAATTTGCTTTTCAATTTGTTTCACAAGTTTTTCAATCTGTTCTTCTGTCACCGTTACAACAATGGTGTATCGATATATTCCTTTTACTTCGCTTTCGCTGGCAGTTATGCTTTCTATGTTTATATGACGACGGGTAAACACAATGGTTATTCTGTTCAATAAACCTATTCTATCTTCCGTAAATATGGATATGGTATATGTATTGCTCATGATTATTTTATTCTAATATTATTTCTGATACGCTTGCTCCGGTGGTTATCATTGGAAAAACATTTTCTTCATTTTCCACCATAACTTCCAATAGATAAGCTTCTTTTGAATTGTACATTTCTTTTAACGATTCTTCTAAATCTTTTCTCTCCGTTACTTTTTGCCCTTTTATTCCATAACCTTTTGCTATGGTAACGAAATCAGGGTTTTTCATTTCTGTGAAAGAATATCTTCTGTCGAAAAACAATTGTTGCCATTGTCTCACCATTCCTAAAAAATTATTGTTCAGTATTATTATTTTTACGGGTATATTACTTTGCATGATAGTTCCCAGTTCTTGTATCGTCATTTGAAACCCGCCATCACCCAATACCGCAACAACTTCTTTAGTGGGCTCTGCAACTTTCGCTCCGACTGCGGCAGGTAATCCAAATCCCATCGTACCTAAACCTCCTGATGTTACAGAATGATTAGGATGATTAAATTTATAATAACGTGATGTTATCATTTGATGTTGACCCACATCGGTTACTACAACAGCATTACCCTCACTTACTTTATAAAACTTATCTATCACTTCTGCCATTCTTAATTTTTCTGAACTTGGATTAACGGCATCTTTAACCACTTTTTCGTATTCTACTTTATTGCATTCTTCAAAGCGATTAAGCCATTCTTTCCTTTTTTGCAATTTTATTTTTGGCAATAGTAATTCAAGTGCTTCTTTCGCGTCTCCTAGCACAGCAAGATCCGCAGGTATTATTTTATTTACTTCAGAAGGATCTATTTCGAAATGTAAAACCTTGGCTTGTTTAGCGTATTTAGAAACATTTCCTGTTACTCTATCATCGAACCGCATCCCTATCGCTATCAACAAGTCGCATTCGTTTGTCAATATATTCGGGCCATAATTTCCATGCATTCCTAAATAACCAACATAAAGCGGATGATTTGCGGGGAACGCGGACAAACCAAGCAACGTGCACGCAACGGGTATCTCAGCTTTTTCAGCTAAAGTAAGTAGTTGTTTTTCTGCTCCTGATAATAATACACCATGTCCGCAAAGTATATATGGCTTTTTCGCAGCATTTATTAATTCCGCTGCTTGTTCTATTACTTCATCATTTATTTTCGGACAAGGAAAATAACTTCTTATGGTTTCACACTTTTTATATTGATAAACTGTTTTACCGTATTGTGCATCTTTGGTTATATCAACTAAAACCGGTCCGGGTCTTCCGGACGTAGCTATGAAAAATGCTTTTGCCAAAGCAGGAGCTATGTCTTCAGCTTTTGTAACTTGTATATTCCATTTTGTAACAGGCATTGATATTCCAACAACATCTGTTTCCTGAAACGCATCTGTTCCTAATAAATGAGAATGTACTTGTCCGGTTATGCAAACCAAAGGAGTAGAATCTATTTGCGCATCGGCTATGCCTGTTATTAAATTGGTTGCACCGGGCCCCGATGTTGCGAAAACAACTCCCGGTTTTCCTGATACACGAGAATAACCTTGCGCAGCATGTGTGGCGCCTTGCTCGTGACGAACCAAATAATGATTCAGTTTATCCGCATAATCGTACAGCGCATCATACACCGGCATTATCGCTCCGCCCGGATATCCGAAAACATCAGTAATTCCTTCGTCGAGCAGACTAAGTATTACGACCTCAGCTCCTCTTACTTCTTTGAAATTTTTATCGTGTTTCATTTTATAAATCTGTTAAGCAACCTTTACTTGCAGAGCTTACTTGCTTTGCGTATTTGTATAGAACTCCGTTTTTGACTTTTAACTTAGGCTGTATCCAATTTTTCTTTCTTTCTGCTAATTCTTCATTGGATAATTGCACATCAATGGTGTTTTTTACTGCGTCTAGCGTGATCACGTCTCCATCTTTCACTAACGCAATTGGTCCCCCGTCAAATGCCTCGGGGCAAACATGGCCAACAACAAAACCATGCGTTCCCCCTGAAAATCTTCCATCGGTTATTAATGCAACACTGTTTCCCAGTCCCGTGCCTATTAAAGCTGAAGTTGGTTTCAGCATTTCAGGCATTCCGGGTCCACCTTTCGGGCCTTCATTTCTTATTACTAATACTTGCCCGGCTTTTACTTTTCCTTCGCGTATTCCTTGTATGCACTCAAATTCATTTTCAAAAACTTTTGCAGGGCCTGTAAATTTTTCTCCTTCTTTACCTGTTATTTTTGCAACCGAACCTTCGGGAGCAAGATTTCCGTATAACACACAAAGATGCCCCTTAGATTTTAAAGGATTTTCTACCGGAAGTATTACGTCTTGAGTGATTGGTAGTGACTTAACGGGGTCTAAATTTTCTCTAAGCGTTTTTCCTGTTACCGTTAAGCAATCTCCATGTAAAAGGTTTTTTTCTAAAAGATATTTCATAACCGCAGGAACTCCGCCTATTGCAAAAACATTTTCCATTAAATATTTTCCACTGGGTTTTAAGTTTGCCAGCACAGGTGTTTTTTCATTTACACGGGTAACATCATCAAGCGTAAATTCTATATTCGCTGTTTTTGCCATTGCTAACAAATGTAAAACTGCGTTTGTAGATCCTCCAAGAACAACGACAACAGTCAAGGCATTTTCGAAAGATTTTTTCGTTAGTATGTCAGAAGGTTTAATATCTTTTTCGAGAAGTAATTTTATTGCTTCTCCGGCTTTTGCGCATTCTTCTTTTTTCTCCGGGCTTAAAGCAGGATTGGAAGAACTGTAAGGCAAACTTAAACCCAAAGCTTCTATCGCTGAGGACATGGTGTTAGCAGTGTACATTCCTCCACAGGCTCCCGCTCCCGGACAAGCATTCTTAACCACACCTTTAAAATCTTCATCTGATATTTTGCCTGCATATTTTTCTCCCAGAGCTTCAAAAGCAGAAACTATGTTCAGCTTTTTTCCTTTGTAATTTCCGGAAGCAATAGTACCGCCGTAAACCATCAGCGATGGACGATTAACGCGTATCATTGCCATTGTAACGCCAGGCATATTTTTATCGCATCCCGCAACAGTTATTAATCCGTCGTAATAATGCGCAGCGGTTACTGCTTCAACAGAATCTGCTATGATTTCACGCGATACTAATGAATAACGCATTCCTTCTGTTCCGTTTGTGATACCGTCGCTTATTCCTATGGTGTTGAATTGCAAACCAACCATTCCGTTTTTTTGCACACCCTCTTTTACATATTTTGATAATACGTTTAGGTGCATGTTACAAGTATTTCCTTCATACCAAGTTGATGCTATACCAACCTGAGCTTTCTTCATGTCCTCTTCTGTAAAGCCAACACCGTACAACATAGCTTGTGAGGCCGGTTGCGATTCATCTTGAGTTACTGTTTTACTATGTTTATTTAAGTTCATAATGACGTATTTATACTAATGAGAAATTTCCGTACTCATTAAAAGCAACACGGCGAGTATATTTTGCCTGAAGTACTGAACCTACTGAATCTTCCCATTTTAATTGGAAGGGAACTCTGTCTAAAGAAGCTATTCCAGCAACTTCGGCTGCCGTTCCGGTAAAGAATGCGCTGTCGGCACCTTTTACTTGTTCGGGATTGAAATAGGTTTCTTCCAATTTTATTCCCAGCTCATCGCACAATTCAAACATAGTTGCACGTGTTATTCCTGGAAGTATGTTTCCCAACGGCGAAGTATATAGTGTTTCATTTTTTTCGAAAAAGAAATTAGCTCCCGGACCTTCTGCAACATTCCCGTTTGCATCTAAGAGTAATGCTTCATCGTATCCTTTTTGTTTCGCTTCTGTTGTAGCAAGTATACAGTTAACGTAATGACCGGTTACTTTGGCTTCAACGTGACAGGATTTAGGATTAGGTCTTTGGTAAGAAGAAACCATTACATCTAATAATTTAGTGCCAAGATATTTCCCCCATTCCCACGCGCATAACATTACGTGCACTTCATCAGTTGGAGTTAATGACATGTTTGCCCCGGCAAATACTAAAGGACGTATATAAGCATTGCCAAGATTGTTTTTCTCTAAAAGCTGATATGTAAGTGTAGTAAATTCTTCTGCCTTAAGATTTACTTTTAAGTGCATTTTTTCTGCAGAGTGAAGCAAGCGTTTGTAGTGTTCATTAGATTTAAAAACGCGGGTGCCATCGGGCGTGGCATAAGAACGTATTCCTTCAAACACGCCGCTGCCATAATGCATGGTTTGTACATAAGGGCTTACCATAAGATCTTTAGCCTTTAGCCATTCTCCGTTAAAAAATACTACTGTGTTGTCGTTGTAATACATGTTATTCATTTTTTTGTTTTATAAATTAGACCAAATAAAAAAGCCTTTCCGGCTTGGAAAGGCTTCTATATGACATAGCATTATCCTTTCCTTTACGGGCATTGAATAATGACAATAATATTTAGCGCTTGACTTTTCATATTTATTCTGGCACAAATGTATATTCTTTTTTAATTAACGCTTTATTAAAATTAATAAATATTAGTAAGTCTGATTAGCACAAAATGAACTATAGTTTGGTAAATTTGCGAACCGTTTCCTTTCCGTTAAGGCTTATTTTGATAAAATACACCCTATGGTCTAAAGTATTGATATCGAAATTTAGAGTTTGCAAACCGGTTTCAAACAATTGACTATCGGTTTGTTTTAGTAGTTGACCAATAGTATTATGAATCTCTACGTTTACAGTTGTGTTCTCAAAAAGTTTTAAATCTATTGCGAAAGTAGAAGTGGCGGGATTTGGATAGAGCGTTATTTCTGACTCAGGTTTTGTGCCAAAAGAATTAATGTAAATAATTTTAGATTGACTTTGAACACTGTTATAATCGGTAGTGCAGTTTTCTCATACTGCAAATATAACATTATTTTAAATATCTTGTTAGCGGTTTGTTATAAGTACTTTCATGAATCTTAAAGAATTTCTACTGGATAGATTGTTTGCGGGTCTTTACTTGGATTTATCATAGTTGTATAATTCTATTTCAAATTTAAATCTGCTTTGTTTTGTTAATTGGAGTAAAATCGCTAATTTAGTGAGTCTGATATAGCCCTATGAAGAAAAACAGCAATGCTTTTACTATTATTAAGAGTCTTACGATGTCTGAAAAGAGGTATTTCAAGATATTTTCTGAACGGCACACAATTGGGAAGCAGAACAAGTATGTGGTTTTGTTTGATGAATTGGATAAATCTGAAACCGACGATGATCAGAGCCTTAAGAAGAATATTCGGAAAAAAGGGTGTAATGCTGATTTTCTGCCTGCCGATAAGAACTATCTCTATAAACTGGTGCTTAGAAGTCTCAATGATTTCCACGATTCAAAAACGTTTAACATGGAAGTAAAGGACGCTTTGCAGTCAGTTGAAATACTATTTCATAAGGGATTATATAGGGAATGTTTGAGTTTAATTAATAAAACTGAAAAATTGACCGATGAATGTGAAAGTTTTCAGTTGATGATTGATTTGTTGATGTGGAAAAAAAAATGCGCCGGATACGCTTACGGATTGCAAATGGCTTCGGATGTCAACAGCCAAATAAATAAATACCTGAACCTATTAAGTAACCTAAAGCGAATTACGGACCTGTATTACGAGAGTAATTTGCTTCAGTCTTCCAATGAAAATTCATCCAAAGCAGAAATAGTAAAGAAGTTCGAAAATATTTTAAAGCATCCTGAATTAAAATTAGAAAAGAATGCGCTTTCATTTTCTGCAAAAGTATTTTATTATTTGGTTCACTCCAATTATCATCATTTTATCAATAATAAGCAGCAGGAATTTAATGAACTCCGGAAATTGGTAGACATGTTAAACAACTCCAAAATCTACGCTGTAGAAAACCCATTGGATTATGTTTCTATTTACAATCGTTTATTATCTATTAAAAAATATTTTGCTTCAGAAGATTTTTTCAAAGACATTAAAGTTCTAAGGGAATTCACGAACAAACCTCTCATAAATAAAGAGGTTGTTGTTCAGCGTGTGTTTGTTCATACAAATACACATATTCTAGAGCATTATTTAATAAATAATGAATTTTCAGAGGCTCTAGGAAAGATAAAGGGTATAGAAGGAGAAATTGATAAATTGAATTTGGAAATTGAACCGTATCACATGATGTATTTTTACTATCTGCACGCGGTTGTGTTAATATTTGTTGGCCAATTCAGCAAATCATTAAAATTTGTAAATAAAATACTTAATGATTTTAGCAGGGATGCCCGGCCGCAGGTGTATATACGTGTTGAAATGCTTAATATTATTGTTCATTTTGAAATGAAAAACTTTAGTTTGGTACAATCGCTCATAAAGCAACTTCTAAAAGAAAATGCCAAACAAAATAGTTTAATTTTGTTTGAAGAGAAATTATTGAAAACGGTTTTTAAAATTGCGTCTGCTGAAGAATTTTCGATTAAGGAAGAGATGGCTCTTTACCATGTTTTGTTAAAAGACTTAAATGCCGGTGGTGAAAGACAAGACAGCGCACTTTCTGGTAATTATGAGCGTTGGCTGATTGCTAAAACCAAGAGAAAGTTGGTTTATGAAATTTTTTAGTAAGGATGTATTCTGAAAGCTAAAAACATTTTAAAAGGGTGCATGTTCCCCGGAGCAATTTGGTTTTTCCGTAATTGGAAGACTAACATAGGGAAACAGTATAGTATTTTATTTTTTCAGACTTCCTAAATATAATGAATTGACTAAATGGAATAATTAATATATGTTACGGTAAGATATATGTATATTTTTTAAAACCATCTTTTATGTACTATCAGACTTACTAAAAATGTATTTTTTTGACATATTTTCTCGCTGTTAATTTTTTATTTTTGGGGTACAATACAAATGTAAAATGAAAGCACTTGCCAGAGCAATAGCCATGATTTGTTTATTTGGGTTTCAGTTAAAAGCTACCACTTATTATGTAAACGATGCGTCACTAACAGGCGACATTTATACAGGAGCCGTTGGGAGCAATTCAAATCCCGGCACTGCAGCCTTGCCATTTGCAACGCTAACGTATGCTTTAACATTAGCTGCGCCTAATGATATTATCTATATAGATGCGGGAAGTTATAACGACAAAAACTTAACTTTAAATGCAGCTAATTTAAGTATTATAGGAGCAGGACCTTCTGCAACTGTCTTCAACAATAATTATGCAAGTGCAAATTCAAATTTATTTCTAACAATTCAGGCAAATGGGGTAGTGGCTAAGAATTTAATGGTTATAAAATACAATTATGGATTAGGCAGTAACGGGAAAGCAATAACAATAAAAAACGCCTTAAATGTCTTGCTTTATAATTTGGTTTTAACAGATAATGCAGATAATGGCGACGCCGCTTTATTAATTCTTTCTAATTCTACCGTTACAATTAAAAAGGGATCCTATTCCTGCAATTTAAGCGGAGGCGCTTACGGTGGGGGTATTGATATTGGAGATGCAAACACAACTGTAAGTAATGTTACTGTATTGATTGATAGCGCCGCAATTTCTTACAATTCTAAAACTCAGGTTCAAGGAGGCGGCATTGATGTGTATGGAACAGCTTCTGTTTTTGTTACCGTTACAAATTGCATTGTTTCAGATAATCTTTCAAATACTCTAAGCATTGGTGGAGCTGGAATTTATCAGGAAGGTGGAACTGTTACAGTGCGCAAAACTTGTTTTACAAATAATAATTCGGATGATGCTTCGCAAACAAATTATGGAGGTGCCTATTTTGTAACTTCCGGTACTACACGAATTGCAAATTGTTCATTTACAAATAATAAGAGCGGGAGAGGCGGTGCGATTGCGGCTTACTCACTAAATGGTCCAATTTCTTTAGTTGTCGATTCGTGTTCGTTTTCAGGTAATACTTATTCTTCAACCACTATAAATCCTACAGCAAAAGATCTGTTTGCTCGTGTAGCATTTTCAAGTGCTGTTACTGTTACCGGAACTGAAAATACTTTCTCAACTTTAGCAAATGCTGTAGCAAATTATAACACCGCAACTGTTACGCTTTCTAATTCCGGCAATCCAAGTAAAATGGGTTTGGTTACCCTTACAAATACTACTACTGCAACCTGGACGCCTAATTCTGTTTGTCCTGCAATAATTGGTGCTTGCGTTTGCACCACTCCGGCAATTACCAGTGCTGCACCTGTTGCTTCTATTTGTTCGGGCTCTACTTTTACAACTAGTTTAACAGCGAATACTGCTGGTGTGTATACTTCTTATTCATGGAGTTCTTCTGCAGTTGCAGGAATTACGGGCCACTCAACTAGTGGCACAGGTAATATAAGTGAAACACTTACTAATTCAATAGGGGGTGTTCTAACTGTTACTTACACTATTACTCCAAATTATAACGGTTTGTGTAGTGGCTCCGCAGTTGTTTATTCTGTAAGTGTTGTTCCAAAACCAACCTTAACTATTACTGGATCTACTGCTATATGTGCGGGACAGAGCACTGTATTAACAGGTGCAACTGCAAGCTCGTATTCCTGGAGCACTGGTGTAACCACAAATACTATTTCTGTTAGTCCACCGCTGGGCACGACTAATTATACCTTAACCGGTGATAATGGTGGCGGCTGTGTTTCAACTGCTCGCGTAGCCGGCTTTCGGCGCGCGCCTGTTCCTGCTCCGGGGTCGGCACGGTCACGACCGTGAAGGCCGTGGTGTTGCCGCGCACGTAGCGATCAAGCCGGTCAGTCAGCGCGGTCGCGTCCAGGTTGTCGGTCTTTTGCTGGCGACCGTCGCCGAGCGCCTCGGGC
>CAZZEI010000022.1:0-23906 GCA_964653165.1 uncultured Flavobacteriaceae bacterium
GATAGAGCAGCGATGTTTGTTTTATATTTCTGTGTATCATCAACTGAATCGTGAAGGTTCTTCATCATATCGCCAAGGCTATCGTAGAACTTAGACGTAGCTTTTAAGTGCTCACCGCTGTTTTGTAATTGCAACTCGAAAGAAGCATTAAGCGAAGAAAGATTTTTTGACACTTTACCAAGTTGATCACCAAAATCCTGACTATTATCTTTCACTAAAGAAAGGCTGCTTAATGCATCGGCTGCTTTACCATATGAATTAGAAAGATGGCTTGAATCGTTTGTTAAAGCTTCGGAAGCTTTACTATAAGAGTCAGATAAACTATTAACACTTTTTGCTGCGTTTTTCATACTGTCCGAATACTCATTAGTAGCTGTATGGGCGTTAGACATATCGGCAATTTTATTTGCATTATCACTTAATGAGCGCATGCTGTTACCTAAGCTTTCAATAAGCTCAGGACCAATTTTAGCTTCCTCAAGCATTTTATCTAATTTTTGGCTTGCGGTAAGTCCATCATCAGGATGCTCTTCTTCATGGTGCAAACCCATATTAGCTAATTCAGGATAAGCTAAAGACCAATCCCACTCTTCGTGCGGAATATCAAATGCATAAAGCATGAATATTAAGGCCTCTGTTAAAAGACCACAGATTAGCATAGGACCTGAACCAGGCCAGTGCATGATTTTAAATAATGCACCCACAATTACAATTGATGCTCCACCAGAAGCGACAATGTGTAACATCTTTTTGTAACCCCCAATTTTCGCTAATTTACTACTCATAGCTGTTTGTTTTTGTTTAGTTAGTGATTTGTTTGATTTGTTTGTTTGTTGTTTTGTTATAGATTGTTGTCATTCTTATCACGACCCAAGTAGGTCATCACACAACGAAAACTGGCATAACATTTTGCTGTATCCTGATACTCGTATGTACGTGTACTTGTTTGCAGGTAATAACCTACATCCTTCCACGAACCGCCACGAAGTACCTTACGTTTTAGTACATTAGCTTCATTTGCCTGAGCCTCATATTCATAATCAGGGTTTAAATCATGTTCAAAATCATAAGCCGACTCATCATAAGCGTTTCTAGTCCACTCTGATGCGTTACCTGCCATACAATATAATCCATAATCGTTAGGGTTATAAGAGAAGATAGGTAAGGTATGGAAACCACCATCATCTATATAAGAACCACGAATTGGTTTAAAGTTTCCTAAGAAACAACCACGTGCGTTACGGATATAAGGACCACCCCATGGGTATGGAGATAAATCGTTACCACCACGCGCAGCATATTCCCACTCAGACTCTGTTGGTAAACGGAAATCATTTACGATAGACTGGAAATTTCCAATTAAATATTCGTTCAATAAGTTGGTGCGCCATACACAAAATGCACGAGCTTGCTTCCAACTAACACCTACAATAGGATACTCATCATAAGCCGGATGCCAGAAATACATATTAGTCATTGGCTCATTAAATGAATAAGTAAAATCATGAACCCAAGCTAAGGTATCAGGATAAACCGGTATAATATCTTTTATAATAAATACGCTTCTGTCAACACCTTTACGCTGACGAGGAACATAATTACCTGTACTAACCGATACCTGATCTTCCACTTGATATTCACCTAAAGTTTTAGGGTCTTTACCCGGGTCTTGAACAGGAGAGGTCATTGTACCTAATTTATCAGTACCGCCATCATTTAATGTTACACCATTAATATACTCCGCTTTTTTCCAGTCGAGTGTTTGGTTATCAGGTGATTTTTGTGGTAAGAATCTGTTCATTTTTGAAGCCGCTAAACGGATATCAATACGGTAGTATTCGTAATTCAGTTTGCGAGAATCAATTTCCTTACGGTTATAATAGCGCTCTTCAACAGGTAAGTACATTGGCTGAAGGTCTAAACGGTAATCGTCTTCTTCTGACTCCCAATGAATTTTATTCTCCCAGTTAATATAAAACTCCTTTAAGTTAGGGTCTTGACGGTAAATAGGGTTATAAGACAACCAGTCTTCTTGGGTAATTTTATAATCATCGGCAGCTGCGTTACCTCCGTTGGCAAGTAATACGCGTGCTATAGAATCGCGCACCCAGAAAACGAACTGGCGATACTCGTTATTTGAAATTTCTGTCTCGTCTATATAAAAAGACTGAACAGAAACCATTTTAGCTTTAGCAGTATGAGCGAAGGTTGCTTCCTCATCACTTGGACCCATGTGGTAACTTCCAAGAGGAATGTAAAGCATGCCGAAAGGATCGGGCTGATACCACTGTTCGCGGTGTTGTACTCCAATTAATTCGCCTGTGTAGCTGTTACATCCTGTAACTACTGCGACAAAGGAAGCCAATATCAAGAGTTTTTTCATATTCTTCTTTTTATTTTACACCCTTTTCAAATATGTTTTTGAAAAGGTTGTAAGGTGCTTTAACGCAGGTTTCTTAAAAAGGTTTCAATATTATTGATTAATCCTCAAAATACCTAACGTTCCAATGGCTTTGTGCCTTAGCAGCAGGCTTTGGTTTCATGCAATAACCTAACATAATTTCGTGAGTACCAGAACTATAGCCTTTAATTTTAGATAAAGTTAAATCATAAGAATAACCCACTTTTAAACCGAAAGGAAACTGGAAACCAAGCATAGGGGCTATAGCGTCCTGTAAACGGTAAGTAGCACCTATCCAGAACTTCTTCTGTAACATATAAGTTAAGTTAAAATCAACCTGAGTTGTTGCAGCATCCGTTTTAATTTTAATGTTTGGTGTTATGTTATGATCTCCACCCTGGAAACTAAAAGTGTAACCTCCAATAATGTAATAGTGACGGGCTACGTCAAATGTTAAGGCAAAACCTGGGTCACCGGGAACTGTTCCTGGTTGTTTGGCACCTTTTAATTCTTGTGAAGAAATGTGAGAGGTAGAAATACCTGCATACATTTTATTAGGTAAAGTAAAATACAAACCTGCGCCAAAATCAGGTACTAATTTATTTAAGGCAGGTGCATTTGTTCCGGAAAGAGTTGTTCCACCACCAGATTGAGGGTTACTTGGAATAGCAGGGTCATTTAAAGTTTGAGGTGCAACAAATACACCATTTATTTTTTGCTGAAAAATACCGGCATCTAAACCAATACTTAAAATAGCACCATTTTCTCCTAAAATAAAGTGCTTAGCGCCTTGTACACGAAATGAGTTAGAAGCCATAAAACCAAGTTGGTCGTTAGCAAAATAAACACCAACGCCCATGCCGCCTAACACAGCTAATGGCATATTAAAGCCAAAAACGCCTGTTTTAGGAGCTCCGGGGAAACTTGTCCATTGCTGACGGTATAATGCATTAAAGCATATTGAACCATCTGTACCAACAAAGGCAGGATTGTATGCCTGTTTAATGTACATAAATTGAGTAAACTGCGGGTCTTGTTGTGCCTTTAAAAGCCCAGTAAAACCAAGCGTTACAGCGAAAAGAAGTGTAGTAATTTTCTTCATTTGTTTGTTTTTAAAAAAGTTAAAATGCCTCATGCCTTAAAACACGAGGAGACGAAGGTAATAAAAAATTAATACAAAAAAAAGTTTCAAATAAAAATTTTCGACAAAATGTTAATTTCTTTCCTACACCAACGCCGCTTTTTTGAGGTATTCGGCAATTTGAACCGCATTAGTGGCGGCACCCTTACGGAGGTTATCGGCAACAATCCAAAGGTTAATTGTTTTAGACTGAGACTCATCCCTTCTAATTCGGCCCACAAAAACCTCGTCACGGTTGTGTGAGTTTAAGGGCATGGGATAAATCTGGTTTGCGGGGTCGTCCTGTAAAATAAGTCCGGGTGTTTCGACAAGAATTTTTCTGACTTCATTTAAATCAAATTCGTTTTCAAATTCTATGTTAACTGCCTCGCTATGTCCGCCCATTACCGGAATACGAACTGTAGTTGCGGTAAGAAGAATACTTTCGTCGCCCATAATTTTTTTAGTTTCGTTAACCATTTTCATTTCTTCTTTGGTATACCCGTTTTCTAAAAAAACATCTATTTGCGGAATAACATTTAAATCGATTGGATATTTGTATGCCATTGCTCCTTTTATTCCTTTGCGTTCGTTCATCATTTGCTCAACCGCTTTTACGCCGGTGCCGGTTACCGATTGATAGGTACTAACGACAACTCTTTTTATTTTATATTTTTTGTGCAAGGGATTTAAAACCACCACCATTTGTATGGTTGAACAATTAGGGTTGGCAATAATCTTATCTGCTTTAGTAAGTGTATGTGCGTTTATTTCGGGTACGACTAATTTTTTACCGGGATCCATTCTCCAGGCAGAAGAATTATCGATTACTGTAGTTCCGACTTCGGCAAATTTTGGGGCGAGTTCTAAAGAAATGCTTCCGCCTGCAGAGAATAAAGCGATATGCGGTTTTTTAGCGATAGCATCGGCAGCGCTTACAATTTTGTATTTTTTATTTTTAAAAGAAATTTCTTTTCCGATTGATTTTTCTGAGGCTACAGGAATTAATTCTGTAACCGGAAAATTTCTTTCCTCTAAAACTTTAAGCATTACTGAACCTACAAGTCCGGTTGCTCCAACTACTGCTATTTTCATGTTTTTCTTTTTATGGAACGCTGATGACGCTGATTTATATGATTAAAGATGATTTTTATTTTATAGAGCTATATTGACTGCATTTGTTTCGATTTCTAAAAAAAAAGCCCTTCTATATCAGAAAGGCTTTTGTATATTGTTTAGGATAAAACACTATGCCTTTCTCTTTTGGAGAAATTTTTTTGTTTGTTTTATCTTATTATTCATTTTCATATTACGTTGCAAATATGAGAAAAATTAACAAACAGAATATTAATTTGTAAAATTTTTATCAAACTTAATAATTGCTGATATTATTTGTAAATCAACATATTGCGAAGAAATTTAAGCTTGGTTTTAATAAAATCACACAAAAATATTTGAGATTGAATTAAACCTTTTACTATCTTCGGTATCAAAGAAGCATAACCAACAAAAAAATAATACTAAAAACTAAAAACATGAAAACCAAAAAATTCACATTAGTCCTTGCTACTATCCTTCTTGCATCGGCTGCATTTGTATCTTCTTGTAAAAAGAAAACCGAAGACCCTAAAGATACCGATACGGCTGCTGCTTCTGATAACAGCATGGCGGAATCTTCTTCTAACGACGCGATTAAAATGGCAGGTCAGGCATCTGACAATGGCTCTTTAAGTTCGTACCGTACAGGCCCTGAAGCAAATGTAAGTGCTTTAAGTTGTGCTACTGTAACTGTAAACACTACTACTAAAATAATCACAGCAACATTTGGTGGCGGTGTTTGTCTGGACGGGCATTATCGCACGGGTTCTATCACTTTTGATTATTCAGGATCTACACTTGGTGCAACAGCTTATCGTCATCCAGGATTTAAATGTGTAATTACTACACAAAACTATACCTTAGATGGAAACGCTGTAACATTAAATAAAACAATTATCAATACTACAGCTGCAGGTTTCAATCCGGCAACTACAAACCTTACATGGTCTGTAACAGGTAGTGTTACTATTGTAAAAATAAATAACGGCGGAACTGTGACTTGGAATTGTAGCCGTACTATTACCTTGATGAATACTGGTGGTATTACTTACAATAGTGTTGCTGTTGCAGCTTCTTATACAGATGCGATTACTCCTATTAGCTGGATTACTGCAGTTGTTAGTGTAAGCGGAAATGCTAATGGTACAACTACAAAAGGCGAGGCGTATAACTTTAATGTTACAAGCCCGTTAGTTGTAAATATGAACTGTACTCCTGATCCTCTCAAACCCGGCCATCACCCAATTGTACAAGGTTCGTTTGATTTTACTCCGGGTACAAAAGCAACACGTAAAGTTGATTTTGGTAACGGATCTTGCGACAATACTTTTACAGTTAGCATTAACGGCGTAAGTTATACGATTACGATTAAATAAGCTTTAATTATAAAATTGATTGAAACCCCGGTCCGCCATTTCGAGATCGGGGTTTTTTTTGGCCTCTCAGCCTCATCCGTCCGCCAAAAAGGCGGACACCTTCTCCAAAGGAGAAGGAAATACAAGTTCATTCTAAAATCTGTACGTTTACTTAAATAGAAAAATTAAGTGAAAGATTGCAATTGCTGAAATGTTAGTTTGCAATTAACCCACTCTTTATCGAAATGCGAATTATATTTTTTATAAAAATTTAAAGCCGATTCGTTCCACTCTAATACCTGCCATTCCATACGGCGGACTTTTTCCCTTTTTGCCACGCGTGCGACTTCGTCAAATAATTTTGAGCCAAGCCCGTAGCGACGAAAAGTTTCTGTGACAATGATGTCCTCGAGGAAAAGACATTTGCCTTTCCAGGTACTATATTTATAATAGTACAATGCAATTCCAACTATTTTATTTTCGCTCTCGGCAACAAAAAAATCGAATATTTTATCTTTACCAAAACCCCAGTTCTGCATTTCTTCAATTGTAACTTCAACTTCGTTTGCTGCTCTTTCGTAAACGGCTAATTCTTTTACCAGAGAGAGTACTTGCGATAAATCGGCTTGCCTTCCGATTCGTATTATTATGTCTTTCATGTTTTTTACCGCAAAGACGCTAAGGCGCCAAGTTTTTATTAGCTTTATTTGTTGTGCTGTTTTGCATTAAGGCGCAAAGGTAATCTTTGATTACAAATTAATATGAAAATAATTTTCTCAGAATTACTTTTTGAAGGCAACGTTTAATAATTAAGTGGGTTATTACTTCTTCGAAGGCAAGAAGTTTCGAGTTCTGTTGCTCCGTATTTATTTGTTTTTCGCTTACGTCCACGCGATATAAAAGTGAAAATAATTTCTCCAGATTGTTTGAAGAAAGTTGTTTAATGTGAGGATAAATCCGGCTGTATAATTCTTCGTAAGCGTTTTGCATATTTCCCACCAAAATAATTTCGAGCTGAAAAAAACCTAAATCTTTTTTTATTTGTTCAGCCGTTTGGTTAAGAATATCAACATCATTTAAATAAGGTTGTATGGAAAATTCCTCACCCATTGATTCTTTTCCCGTTCTTTAAAAGAAGTCGCTCAACGGGTTTATCTGCCATAATATGCGACTGAATAATTTCTTCTACATCCGATAATTGAACGCCAACATAAAAAATTCCCTCGGGGTAAACAACAACGGTAGGTCCGAAAAAACAAATATCTAAACAAGCTGCGCGTTGTGCGCGAACACGAATTTTCAGATTTTTTTCTTTAATAGATTTTTTAAATGCTTCGGCTAATTCCTTTCCGTGTGCCTCACCACAACTTGGTTTTTCGGCACCGGCAGCACGTTGATTGGCGCAGACAAAAATATGTTTATGGAAAACAGGTTGCTCGCTCATATTTTACAATTGCAAGGAGGGTCGTATAAAATATTAACGTTAGGCATCCATTTTCTTAACTGTTTAACCGTGTCAAAATTTATCATGATAGCTCTAATATCAAAAGTATTTAACTCTTTTAAGTTTGATAATGTTTCCGGATAATCAGATAAATCATTGCTCCATAAATCCAAAACGCGTAGCCTTTCTAAATTTCCTATTTGAGGTGGCAAACCAATTAGATTATTGTTATGTGCATGTAAAAAAACCAGGTTACTCATTTTACCGATTTCTTTGGGTAGAGAACCCAATTTATTGCGCGAAACATTAAGATACTGTAACTGTGTAAGTAAATAAATACTGTCAGGCAATTCCTTAATTTGATTTTTGCTTAAGTCGAGGTATTGTAAATTTTTAAAAAGGTAAATTTCTTTAGGAAATTCTTTTAGTTTCTTTTTGCGAAGCTCAAGTCTTATCACTTTTTCGGGATGTTGCATTGCCTCCGTTAAATCAAGATAGGCATAGGCTTCTTCCATCTGCAAAGAATCAAGCAAGACCATATTTTGAGAAAATATTTTTTCTGAAAACATAAAAAATGCGAACATGGCAACAAGAAATGTATGTGCTAACGAAATTGAAATTATTTTACAAAACCGAAAGTGCATTTTTTTCATCTGTATTTAATTGTTTTTTTAAATCTTCAAGCGAGTTAAATTTTTCCTCACTTCTTAATCGTTTGTGGAAATGTACTTTAATCTTAGCGCCGTAAATTTCTTTATCAAAATTAAAAATATTTACTTCCATTTTTATTTTATTATCCATATCAGTTGTTGGGTTAAAACCAATACTCATCATGCCTTTATAACGCTGTTTATCCACAATTGTTGTAACCGCATATATACCTGTTTGAGGTATTAATTTTGTTTTATCTCCTACTTCAATATTAGCCGTAGGATAACCCAAGGTTCTACCCAGCCTTTTACCTTCAACAACTGTGCCCGAAATAAAATAATTGTATCCCAAAAAATTTGTGGCAACCTCCATTTCACCCTGTTCAATTGCTTTCCTAATTTTGGTTGAGCTCACATTAATACTATCTATTTCGTGAGCAGGGATTTCTTCGACAGAAAAATTATATTCAGAGGCAAATTGCTTAAGTGTTTCAATATTTCCTTCACGGTTATTTCCAAATTTATGGTCGTAACCAATAATTAATTTTTTAACGCCAATGGCGCCAACTAAAATATCTTTTACGTATGCCTTCGCTGATAATTGAGAAAATTCCTTTGTAAAAGGGTAAACCAAAACATGATCAACACCCGCTTGTTCTAGCAAATGTAATTTTTCATCGAAAAGTGTCAATAGCTTTAAATCTGTTTGATTAGGAAACAAAATCTGTCTTGGATGTGGATGAAAGGTGAAAATAAAACTCTCTCCTCCAATTTCATTTTTGGCTTTAGTCAGCCGATTAATAATTTGTGTGTGCCCTGTATGCACCCCATCGAATGTACCAATGGTAACAATAGGTTTTGTTATTTTGCCAATTTCTTTTATGGATTTATAGACTTTCAAAACGGTGCAAAATTACACATTATAGAACCAAGAGCCAAGATAGATTCAGTATATTTGCGGCTCATTAATGGCAGAAGAAAAAAAGAAAATATCGCTTGCTGAAAGACTGCGGCAAAAATACCGGCTGGTAATTTTAAACGACTCTTCGTTTGAGGAAAAATTTTCTTTACGCCTTACCCCCGGAGGTATTTTGATTTTGGTAAGTGCCGTTACAATTTTTATGTCGTTTTTGGTTATCAGTCTGATTGCCTTCACTCCTATCCGTGAATATATTCCGGGATACGGTGATGTATCGAACGAAAAAGAATTAATAAAACTTTCGGTTAAAGCAGACTCGCTTGAATATTTAATGGACGCAAAAAACTGGTATATAGATAATCTGAACAATGTACTTAATGGAAATTTAAGTACTGACGAATCGAAACTAGACAGAGACAGTTCGAAAAAATATCAAAATATAAATGTAAAGCCTTCAAAAAATGATTCTGCGTTAAGACAGGAAATAGAATCTCAGGATAAATTTTCGCTTACTTTAGGAAACAAAAATAATTCAACCGGTATTAGTGGCTATTTTTTCTTTAGTCCGGTTAAAGGAATGATAACCCACTCCTTTAACATGGCAGAAGGTCATTTTGGTGTTGACGTAGCCGCTAAAGAAAACGAATTTATTAAAGCTGCTTTAGATGGAACAGTTGTCTTTTCGGGTTGGACAGCCAACGATGGTTACGTAATACAGTTACAGCATGGAAATAATTTAATGAGTGTATATAAACATAACAGCGATTTAACTAAAAATGTGGGCGACCATGTAAAGGCGGGAGAACCCATTGCAATTATTGGCAATACAGGTGAGAGTAGCACAAGCACACATTTGCATTTTGAATTGTGGTACAATGGTACGCCGGTTAATCCGCAGGACTATATTTTATTCTAGTTTTGGAACCGCAAAGGCGCTAAGACGCAAAGGAAATTTTAATACAGCAGTAGGTAGTGAAAATACAGTAAGGCGCATAAGAAATAAAAAGAAAAAATTGCAAGTTATAATCGAAGATTAACTTTGCGACTTAATACAAAACAAAAAAATAAAACAAAAACTTGGCGCCTTTGCGTCTTTGCGGTGAAAAAAAAGAAGAATATAGCAATTCTAGGAAGTACAGGAAGCATAGGTACTCAGGCTTTAGATGTTATTAAAGCTAATCCTGAATTTTTTTGTTGCGAGGTTTTAGTTGCAAACAGCAATGCAGATTTACTGATTAAACAAGCTATAGAATTTCAACCTAACTCAGTTGTTATTGCAGATGAAAGTAAATACAAACAAGTGAAAGATGCATTGTCATCACATGCTATAAAAGTTTTCTCAGGAGCAAAATCGGTTGAACAAATTGTAGAAATGGAAACCGTGGATATTGTTTTAGCAGCTATGGTTGGTTTTGCAGGATTACCATCAACAATTCACGCTATAAAAAACAAGAAACCAATCGCCCTCGCAAATAAAGAAACACTTGTTGTTGCAGGAGAATTAATTACAAAACTGGCATTGGAAAACGGAGTAAATATTTATCCGGTAGATTCTGAACACTCAGCTATTTTTCAATGTCTGGCGGGAGAGTTTGATAATAAAATTGAAAAAATTTATTTAACAGCTTCAGGGGGGCCATTTAGAGGAAAAAAGAAAAGCGATTTACAAAATATTACGAGGGAACAAGCATTAAAACACCCAAACTGGACGATGGGTTCAAAAATTACCATTGATTCTGCAACTTTAATGAATAAGGGATTAGAAGTAATCGAAGCAAAATGGTTGTTTAATGTTATGCCTTCGCAAATTGAAGTTGTGGTTCATCCTCAAAGTATTATTCACAGTATGGTACAGTTTACCGACGGAAGTATTAAAGCTCAAATGGGATTGCCTGACATGAAACTGCCTATTCATTATGCATTTAGCTATCCTGAAAGGATAAAAACATCGTTTGAAAGGTTTGATTTTACTAAGTATCCCGGCTTTACTTTTGAGAAAGCCGATACCGAAACTTTTGCTAATTTAGCGCTCGCTTACGAAGCCCTTGATAAAGGAGGAATTATGCCTTGTGTACTTAATGCCGCTAACGAAATTGCCGTTGAAGCATTTTTAAACGAGAAAATATCCTTTCTGCAAATAAGTGAAATCGTAGAGACCTGCTTAAGCAAAACAACAAACAAAAAAAATCCTTCCCTGGAAGATTATTATAATTGCAATACGGAGGCGAGACTATTAGCTGCTTCACTTATAAAATGAGAGACTTAAAATTTAGAACAATCTGCGTTAGGGATTGCAGCGGAAAGCCCGGAGCCGCCGGATTTCTCGACTACGCTCGAAATGACAACCCCGGCGAGGACTTGAAGCGAAAAGCCCGACCCGCTTTACATTTATAAATTAAAAACGAATCATTGATAGCGGGTAACGCCCAAATAAAATAAATTATGAAACTACTACAACTCTTTTTGAGTTTAACCATACTGATTACTTTACACGAATGGGGTCACTTTTTTTTCGCAAAGAAATTTAAATGTCGCGTTGAAAAGTTTTATCTTTTTTTCGATTTCCTTTTTCCGTTTGCGGGCTTATTAAATTTTGCACTCTTTAAAAAGAAAATAGGCGATACAGAATATGGTATCGGTTGGTTCCCGTTTGGTGGCTACGTAAGTATTGCCGGAATGGTTGATGAGCAGATGGATAAAAATCTTCCGGATACTAAACCCGAGCCTTGGGAACTTCGTTCAAAACCGGCTTGGCAGCGTTTATTAATTATGATGGGCGGAATTTTAGTCAATCTTTTTCTCGGCGTTTTTATTTACTGGATGGTTTTATTTTGCTGGGGTAAAGAAACGCTTCCGGTAAAAAATCTTTCGTACGGTATCATGTGCGACTCTTCTGCACTTGATATGGGTTTAAAAAACGGAGATAAAGTTTTAAGCGTTGATGAAAAACCGGTTAATTCATTAAACCGCGTAGTAATTGATATTATAATGAACCGCGCCAAAACAATTTCGGTTGAACGCAATGGAAGTGTTGTAAATATTCCTGTAACCAGCGATCAGATTGGTGTTCTTTTAAAACAATTAAAGCATAGTTATTTTATTGATGTTAGGTTTCCTGCTGAAGTTGATTCAGTCTTAATGGGTAGTCCAGCGGCTTTGGCGGGCATGAAACACGGTGACAAGATTATTTCTGTAAACAGCGCATCTACTTTTTTCTATGATGAATTTCAAAAAGAAATTCAAAAAAATGCAGAAAAAGAAATTGAAATTACTTTGTTGCGAAATAGTGATACCGTAAGAGCTAAAGCCACAGTCACAAAAGAAGGCAAGCTTGGATTTTTCCCTGAGCGTTCTAAATTTGTAAAGACAGAAAAAACTGCTTATGGAATTTTCGGTTCTTTGGCACAAGGTTCAAAAGATGCATACGAAACACTTGTGATGCAAGTAAAACAATTAGCCGTAATTTTTACAGTTAAAGACGCGCACAAACAAGTGGGTGGTTTTTACACCATGTATAAAACATTGCCTGATGAGTGGGACTGGGAATATTTTTGGAAACGCACCGCATTCTTTTCTTTGGTACTTGCCTTCATGAATTTTCTGCCCGTTCCTATGTTAGATGGCGGTTACATTATGTTTATTTTATTCGAGATGGTAACACGTGTTAAGGTCCCTGATAAAGTAATTTACTATGCTAATTACGTTGGTTTGGTAATTATACTTGGCTTAATGATATACGCCAATACAGATTTTTTACGATGAGCGACCATTTAAAACTGCTTGTATTTTCTGCGGGCGTTTTTCTTTGCTCCTACGCTGCCTCTTGCTTTTTTGCATTACCCATGTATTTATTAATTGTGCTTACTGTCTTTTTTGCAGGATTTACTTTATTGTTAAATTTTCGTTTAAAAAAAGCGATGCATGCTGAAAACCAACATCAGTTTACCAATGCGTTTTTGGGTTTAACAGGTTTAAAAATGCTATGCAGCTGTATTTTACTTGCTGTTGTACTCTCTACTTCAAAACAAAATAATTTAAATATTGGGCTGTGCATTATGGGATATTACATGCTTTATACTATTTTTGAAGTGGTAATTTGGAAAAGAAAATTAATGCCTTAAACATCCCCCTACCCCCTTCAAAGGGGGAATAAAAAATATGGAATTCGAAAATACATTACAATTTGCGCAGGAACAGGACAAGAAAGATGTGCTGAAAAATTTTCGTGACCGTTTTTATTTTCCACAAATGAACGGGAAACCGGTTTTGTATTTTACGGGAAACTCATTGGGATTGCAACCAAAAACTACACAAGATACTATTGTAAACGAATTAGAAGACTGGGCAACATTTGGAGTTGAAGGGCATTTTCATGCGCGCAACCCTTGGCTTTCTTATCATGAATTACTTACCGAAAAAACCGCAAAACTTTTTGGAGCAAAGAATGATGAAGTGGTAGTTATGAACCAACTTACTGTTAACTTACATTTGCTTTTAGTTTCGTTTTACAGACCAACCAAGCAGCGACACAAAATTATTTGTGAAGCAAAAGCTTTTCCATCAGATTTATACGCATTGCAATCGCAAATAAAATTTCATGGTTTAAATCCTGCTGATTCTTTTGTTGCTTTATCGCCACGAGCAGGAGAACACAACTTACGTACAGAAGATATTTTAGCAGAAATAGAAAAACATAAAAACGAATTAGCTCTTGTTATGTTTGGCGGGGTAAATTATTACAGCGGTCAGGTTTTGGATATGAAAACTATTACAGAAGCTGCTCACAAAGCGGGAGCTTATTGCGGTTTTGATTTAGCACATGCTGCCGGAAATATAAAAATGAACCTCCACGACTGGAATGTTGATTTTGCCTGCTGGTGCAGTTATAAATATTTAAACAGTGGTCCGGGCGGAGTAGCCGGAGTTTTTGTGCACGAAAAACATTTACAAAATTTTGATTTACCTATGTTTGCCGGTTGGTGGGGACATGATAAAGCCACACGATTTAAAATGGAGTCGGAGTTTAAGCCGATGAATACAGTGGAGCGCTGGCAATTAAGTAATGCTCCCGTTTTTTCAATGGCGGCATACAAAGCATCGCTTGATATTTTTGATGAAGCAGGAATGGATAAGTTGACTGCAAAAAGCAAGGATCTTACTGCCTATTTAGAATTTATTGTTCTTGAAATAAATAAACATACGGCTAAGTCAGAAAAATATTTTGAAATAATTACGCCAAAGGAAAGAGGTTGTCAGCTTTCAATTGTAGCTCACGGAAGAGGAAAAGAATTACATACTGATTTATTACAACAGGGTGTTATCAGTGATTGGCGCGAACCTAACGTGATCCGTATGGCAACTGTTCCTTTATATAATTCTTTTGAAGACGTTTTTCAATTCGGACAAATATTATTAAACCTTTGTAAAAAATAATAACATGCGATACATTCTAATTTTTTTATCAGTTTTTTTATTTTCCTGCGGAGGAAATAAAGAAGAATTAACCGTTAAAACAGAAAAAGTTTCGGGCGCCGAATTAAAATCTACATTTAAAGTATGGGGCAATTGCGATATGTGTAAAGAAACCATTGAAGGTTCTTTAAAAGCAGATGGCGTAACCGCCGCAGACTGGAATGATGAAACAAAATTAATTTCGGTCAGCTACGACAGCACAAAAATAAATTTAGACGCCATCCAAAAAAACATTGCTGCTGTTGGATATGATAATGCAAAATACACTGGTGATGATAAGGCTTATACAGATTTGCCACAATGCTGTAAATACGATAGGAAGTAACCCTTCGACAGGCTCAGGGTGACAATTTCGAAAAAAATTATTTTTTATTTAAATAAAGCATTTTGATGTGCGGGATATTATCTTCAAGGTAAAGTTTTCCGGTGGCTCTAAAGCCCAGTTTCCCATAAAAGTTTTTTAAATGTGCCTGTGCAGAAATAGTTATTACTCTTGACTTAAATTTTTTATTCGTTTCTTTAATTGATTTTGCCATTAGTAAATTTCCATATTCTTTACCTCTGTATTTTTCGTGTACAACTACTCTACCAATGGATGGGGTTTTATATAATTTATTTGGTGGGACTATTCTTGCGTACCCGACTAATATACCATTCCCTTTAGAGTTTTTTAAATATCCTAATACATGCAAACTGTTTTCATCCTGCCCATCCATATCTAAATAAACACAATTTTGCTCCACTACAAAAATTTCAGAGCGTAACCTTAGTAAATCATACAACTCGGTTGCCTTAAGGTTTTTAAATTTCTTGGTTTTAAATTTCATAAAAAATTAAAAAATACTATGGTTTACGATAGCTGCCGTTTATTAACGATTCTATAGTGATGCGTTTGTTTTTATAAAGTGTAATCACAAAAGCATCGTTTATAGTTGCCTTTTTTGCTTTTTTACACATGGCGTCAGCCTCATTCATTGTTTTTAGTTCGCCTATGGTAAAACGAACAATTCCGTCATCGTAAGTCTGTCTTCTTATAAGTGGAAGTGTAAGCATTTTACGGTAATTAAAATTCTCAATTAAACGATAAGCGCCTACCTGAATTTTAAAAAATACACTATCCGCTTGAAGATCGCCATACTTTGCAAGAAATTCTGCATAAGTAAGATTCATTCTGCTAATATCATCAGCTTTTGACTGCGCAGAATCTGCCTTGGCTTTTAACATTGACACAAACTCATTACTATATAAATTAGCATCTGTTTTTAAAGTAACAAATGAATCGATACCTATAGTAGAAATTTGTTTTGTTACTAAATATTTTCCTTTTGTGAAACTTACTATAAAATCGTTACCTGCAGGAAGGTTGAGCAAATATTCTCCGCTGACAGAATTTGATAAAAAAGTACCTGCAAAATCCTTTTTTGTTAACTTTGATTTTATCTTTATTTCTGCTTCCACAGGTTTATCATCCATGTAAACAGTTCCTTCAAGCATTATTAGAGCAGTCGGTTTTCCAAACATTCCGGGCTCTACAAGATAAATATCCTGTCCTCCATGGCCATCTTTTCTTTCGGAAGAATAATACCCGCGCTCTCCATCCGCTGATACCCAATAATATTTATCATCCTGATTTGTATTTACCGGTTTACCGATATTGAAGGGTTTCGTCCATTTTCCACCCTTCATATCTCTGCAAAAAACATCATATCCTCCGGTTGAATTATGTCCGATCGAACTAAAAAACAAGGTTTTTCCATCAGGGGTAATATAAGGGGCATCTTCATCATAGGGGGTATTTATTGCCAAACTTAAATTATTTACATTGCTATAACTGCCATCTAACATACGTTGCGCACACCAAAGATCTCTACCTCCTACTCCATTAATGCGTTCACTCGAAAAATATAAATACTTCTCATCAGGCGTAAAACAAATACTTCCTTCCCAAAAATTAGAATTAATACCTTTTACTTTTTGGGGATTCGTCCAGTCATTACCCTTTAATAAGCTAACGTAAATATCTCCATTGCCAATAATACCACTTCTAAAAATATAAAGTTTTTGTCCATCATGACTAATACTCATAACCGCATCATGCCCTACCGTATTAATTGCATCAATGGGTTTAGGTTTATCCCATTCTCCTTTTTCGTTTTTATAGGAGATAAACACGTCTTCAAAATAAGTTCCCTTTTCATCCGGTTTGCCTGGTACTTTTTGCTTACCACCTTTTGATAAAGGTCCTCTATAAGTAAACACGATAAATTTTTCGTTGCCGGGTAACACGGGTGAATACTCTGAGCCCTCGGTATTAATAATATCACCCAAGTTAGTTATGCCTGCAATAGTTCCTTTTTTAATTTGCTCTGCCGAATTGCGGCAAATTTCTATTTGATGTAGAACAAGTGTTTTTACAGTGTCAATTAGCCCGTTTTTAAGGCAAAGTTCGTATTGTGAAATAGCTTCGTCGTATTTTTCGTTATTCTCTAATGCTTTGGCCAAGTAAAAATCATAGTCGGGTAATTTATCTTTAATGTCTTTTGCGGCTTTAATTAATTTCTCTGATGTCTCAAAATAAAGCGGGTCATAACTCTGAACAGCCCCAAGCAAATAAGTTAAATATAAATTATAAGTATGCTTTTTATAAAGCGAATCGTATAAACTTAATGCGTATAAATAATCCTGATTAGAATAATATTTATCTGCTTTGTCAAGTGTCTTCTTTTCTAGCTTAGTTAACTTTTTTGCAAGCTCATGTTTTAATTCATGATTAATTTGCGCGCTTACAAAAGCTGAAGTAAAAAAAATAAGGAGTAGTATGACTAATTTACGCATGCCGATTAAAACAAGTTTCTGTTTTGTGCAAGTCAAATGTATCCAAAAAATCTGACTAAGCACTATGTTCATCAACTAAAAACTGTTGTTCATAGAGCGATTTAAAAGGTCCGTCTTTAGAAAGCAAATCTGATAAAGTGCCGTTTTCAACTATTTTTCCACCTTCAATTAATAATATTCGGTTAGCTTTTTGTATAGTTGCTAAACGATGAGCAATAATAAAAGAGGTACGATTTTTTGTTATTTTTTCAGTGGCCGACTGGATAAGTTGTTCTGTTTCTGTATCTATGGATGATGTTGCTTCGTCAAGAACTAAAATTGCCGGTTTATGCACATATGCACGCAAAAAAGCTATCATTTGACGTTGGCCGGATGAAAGCATATTTCCCCGTTCACGTACATTAAAATCGTAGCCACCCGGTAATTGTAAAATAAAATCATGTGCACCTATAAATTTGGCTGCTTCAACAATTTCGGCATCAGTTATAGTTTCATTATACAGCGAAATATTATTTCGGATTGAATCTGAAAACAAAAAAACATCTTGAAGTACAACACCTATTTGTCCGCGTAAAAAACTCAATTCAAATTTTTGCTGTTGCACATCATCGAATAAAACTTCTCCTTTATTTATATCGTAAAATCTTCCCAATAAATTACTGATAGTTGTTTTGCCTGAACCCGTTGCACCAACAATAGCAACGCATTCTCCGGGTTGTACAACAAAAGAAATATCTTTCAGAATATAATTCTCATTCGTATAAGCAAACCAAACATTTTTAAACTCTACTTTTCCACGAAGTAATTGTTTTGTTTCTCCTGTATTTTTAATTTCTTCATTTGAATCAATCAATTTAAATACGCGTTCTGCAGCTACCATTCCCATTTGCAAGGTATTTATTCTGTCAGCCAACATTCTTATAGGTCTGAACATCATGCTTGTGAGCATTATAAAAAAAGTTATATCACCGGCAGTTACATGAATAAAATTTGGTTTAATACCACTGTATAAAATTACAAGCGCAATAGAAAGAGAAGATAAAACTTCGAGCACAGGAAAGAAAATAGAGTAATACCAAATAGATTTAATGTTTGCTTCTTTATGTTTTTGATTGATAGCGATAAACTTTTCTTGCTCTTCCTTTTCACGATTATAAAGTTGTACAACCTGATTCCCTTGTATATGCTCCTGCACAAACGTATTAAGTGAAGCCACTGCATTACGAACCTGATTAAACGTACTTTTTACACCTTTCTGAAAAAATTTAGTCGCAATAAATAACATTGGAATAGTAAGCAATACAATAAGCGTAAGTTGCCAGTTTACATAAAACATGGCGCATAAAAACACAACCAAACTTAACATATCACTCATAATAACTATAAAGCCCTGCGAAAAAACATCAGCCAAGGCTTCTACATCAGATACAGCGCGTGTTACCAATGTACCAACCGGACTGGTATCGAAATACGAATTTTTAAACGTTAGAATATGTTTGAAAAGTTTTGCGCGTATATCTTTAATAATACTTTGTCCGAGTGTTGCTGTTAGCATAGTATTTGAAAACTGCAAAACAGCTTCCATGATAAGCATGCTTAATAAAATACCCGAAAAAAGGGTAAGCATATCTATATTTTTCTGCGCTATGTAATCATCTAAAACTTTTTTTATGAGAAGTGGTCTTCCTATAGATAAAGCAGATAAAATAATGGTAACACCAATTGCCAAATAAAAAAATTTGCTGTACGGCTTACTAAATGCAAAAATGCGCTTAAGTGTACCCCAATCAAATGCTGATGATTTATTTTTCTTTGTCTCGCTCACAGAAAAATTTCTTTTTTATATTCAATTTTTACCAGATGCAAACCCTGTGCAGGAACAGAAGTACCAGCTTGTTTACGACTAGCCGCGTTTATAATTTCATCCAGACCATCAATAGAAGTTTTTCCTGTTCCAATATCCACCATTGTGCCAACTAAAGCACGAACCATATTTCGTAAAAAACGATTGGCTCGTATTGTAAAAATTATCTTGCTATTTTCCTTTTTCCAATACGCTTCATGCACTTTACAAATGTAATTACTATGGTTATTGCGCGATTTTACAAAACTTCCGAAATCGCTTGTTTGCACAATTTTTTCTGCTGCCTTGTTCATCAAATCGATATTCAGATTTCCATATAAATACCACGACGTATCAATTAAAAACGGATTCGGAATTTGATGGATGAAATAGCTGTAAGTACGGGCATGAGCGCTAAAACGTGCATTGGCGTTGGTAACCATTGGCAAAATGGCAAAAACTGAAATATCCGATGGCAGACAACGGTTCATTTTATAAAGCCACTGGTCTTTTTCATTATTCAGGTTTTCTTTTTCGCTGTCAAAATGTGTATAAAATTCTTGCGCATGCACACCTGTGTCGGTGCGACCACAACCCATTAATTCAATTTTTTCGTGCAACAATAAACTAAGTTTTTCCTGCATTACCTGTTGGATAGTAAGGGGGGTGTTTTTTTGAAACTGCCAGCCATGGTAGTTCTTGCCATTATAGGCCATATGAAGAAAGTAGCGATACATTAAGGCTACAAAAATACTTTTTATTAGGTATATCCGCTTAAACTAGATTATTAAAGGGAGGTGCCATAAAACATGATAAAAATCAATATTTAATAGCGGTTGGATGACAATATAATGACAAACTAATGTTTTGTTTATGCCATCTTTACAGAATTATATGAATCTGAGCTGTTTTCATACCATAGCTATAACACATAAGAACTTTAGTATTAAAGATTTGGGGAAACTTCATGTTGAAGAAACCGAATTAAAATCCAAACTTATTCAACTAAAAAATAAGCTGCACTTAAAAGAGCTGATTTATCTTTCTACCTGTAATCGTGTAGAGATTTTATTTATTTGCGAAGGCGCAGTAAATAAAAACTTCCTAACCAATTTATTTTCTTTTTTAAATTCAGATTTAAAAACTGTTGAACTGAAAAAATATATTTCGGGAGCAGAAATTTACACATCGCATGAAGCAGTGAATCATATTTTACGCGTTGCTTCTTCCTTAGAATCATTAGTAGTTGGTGAGCGAGAAATCATAACACAGTTTCGTCAGGCCTACGAAAAATGTTGCAGCTACGGATTAACCGCCGATTTTATGCGCCTGTTAAACAAACAAACTATTGAAACAGCAAAACAAGTTTTTACAGAAACCGATATTGCTAAAAATCCGGTTTCGGTTGTGTCTTTAGCATATCGTTTATTGAGAGAAAAAAACGTAAAAGATAATGCACGTGTAATTTTTGTGGGTGCCGGACAAACAAATGCTACCATGGCAAAGTACATGAAGAAACATCATTTTTCTACTTTCACTGTTTTTAACCGGTCGTTAGATAAAGCAAAAGAATTAGCAAAAGAACTTGATGCCAAAGCTTTTGAATTAAGCGCGCTAAAAAAATACAAAGGTGGTTTTGATGTATTGGTTACATGTACGGGCGCTAAAAATCCGGTAATTACTTCCGAAATTTTTGAATCACTTTTGCAAAATGATACCGATAAAAAAATAATTATTGATTTGGCTGTGCCTACCGATTTGCAAGCGCAGATTTTGAAAAAGCACAAGATTGATTATATTTCTGTAGCTACTATCAAACAACAGGCAAAACAAAATTTATCGCTTCGAAAAAAAGAAATTAAAGCATGCGAAGCAATTATTTATAAAAAAACGGTTGAGTTCGAAAGTCATTTGAAAGAACGCTCAATTGAACTTGCCTTTGGAGAAATCCCAAGAAAAATAAGAGCAATTAATGAGCTTGCCATGACTGAGGTTTTTGCAAAAGATGTTGAAACACTCGACGCAAATTCTAAACAGACAGTAGAAAAAATTATTGATTACCTCGAGAAAAAATATAATGCAGTAGCAATTACTACAGCTAAAAAAGTTTTCCTCTCTACGAATTACGAATAAAAAAAGTAGGCAGTAGCAGTTGGCAGTTATTACATCTTTCAATTTTTGACTTTTAACTTATTACTTCTACCTTAGCCCCGTGCTAACGATAGATATACACACACACATCCTCCCCGAGAATTTACCTGACTGGGCTAAGAAATTCGGTTACGGAGAATATATAAATCTCGAACATCATAAACCTTGTTGTGCCAGAATGATGAAAGGCACCAAATTTTTTAGAGAGATTGAAAATAATTGTTGGAGCGCAGAAAAACGTATTGATGAATGTGATGTTCATGGCGTGCATGTTCAGGTTTTATCAACTATTCCCGTAATGTTTAATTATCAGACAAAACCAAAAGACGGATTAGAAATTTCGAAATTCTTAAACGATCATATTGCAGAAGTAATTACACTGCATCCAAAACGATTTGTTGGTTTAGGAACTATTCCTTTACAGGATATTGATTTATCTATAAAAGAATTAGAGCGTTGTAAAAGTGTTGGATTAAAAGGTGTACAGATAGGAAGTAACGTAAATCAAAAAAACCTCAGCGAACCGGAATATTTCAGGTTTTTTGAAGCCTGCAGAGATTTAGATATGTGCGTTTTTATTCATCCCTGGGAAATGATGGGTGAACAAAACATGCAAAAATACTGGCTACCCTGGTTAGTAGGTATGCCTGCTGAAACGTCGCGTGCCATTTGCTCTATGCTTTTTGCCGGAATTTTTGAGAAATTACCCGGTCTGAGAGTTGCTTTTGCTCACGGCGGCGGCTCCTTCCCCTTTACATTTGGACGAATTGTTCACGGATACGATTGCAGACCCGATTTGGTTGCGGTAGATAACCCTGTTCATCCTTCAAGTTTTAAAGGAAAGTTCTATGTAGATTCTTTAGTTCACTCTCCCGAAGCCCTTGATTTTTTGGTAAAATTTATGGGTGAGGATTTTGTGGCAATGGGTAGCGATTATCCATTCCCGCTGGGTGAAAATATCCCCGGAACACTTATAAAAGAACACCTCAGCAACCCTATTTTACAGCAAAAGCTGCTTTCTTCGAATGCTCTTAATTGGCTAAACCTTAAAAAGGACTATTTCAGCAAATAACAAGATAATTTTAACAATCACCCAACCTATTCAGCAATACTACTGTCTATATTAATAGAGAGGGATTTCTGTTAAAAGCCGAAACCTAATTTTTTAATAAAAACTTAGATTTTGTTAGTTTATAATCAAAATTTTCTTTATATCTTTACAAGAGGAAAAAACCGCCTATCATGAATAAAAGCTTTTTATCACTTTTTATAGTACTAATGAGTTACGTTTTAGTCGCTCAAAACAAACCTGTACATAATTCGCAAGATTTGGCAGGATTTGATAGAGAAGCCAATATGCAACTAGCCAAAAAGAAAAGTGCTAAACCAGCTGAACAAAAAGAGTATTTTGAATCTTTGTTGAGAAGATACATTCAATCAAAAAAACAAGGCGCACAAGTTTTACAATCAAATTTACCTTACAATTATTCGTACAATCCTTCCGCAAATAAAACTATTATCAACTTAACGCCATCTAATATATGGTGCCAAAATGCTGATTTCAGCGATTTGAATTATAATAACTGGCTTGGCGGAACCTATTCGAATACCGCGGGCACAAACTGGAACACTTTTACACCTCCATGGACTGCCGGTGTTGTTACTATGGGTAACAATAATCCTGCTCAACCGGCGGTATCCTGGGCTGCAGGTACGCCCAAACAAAACAGACATACAATTTTGACTACGTTGCCATTAGTTAATAATCCTCCGGCCAATTGCATAGGTTGGGATTCTATTGCTGTTGGAATGACCCATCTTTCAGAAATTCCATTTGTACCGCCAACAGCAGGAGGCGTAACATGCCGATTAGGTAATGCAAATAACGATTACGAAACTGAACGCTTGGTTTATACATTGAATGTTAGTACGCAAAATTCTCAATTTACTTATGCTTACGCTGTTGTATTGTATGACGGAACACACGCAACAGGTGAACAACCATTTTTTAAAGTTACAATGAGAGATCAAGCCGGTAACTTAATTGCAGGTTGCGGCCAATATCAAATTGATGCCAGTCAGGTTGCAACAGACACTTCTTTTCACAGAGCTTCTCAGTGGAATTCATTTGGTAGTACATGGACTGATGGATACACAACCGGCACAACTCCTAATCCAAACTGGTGGTATTATGTTTTTTATAAAAGGTGGACAACAGTTGGTGTTGACCTTACAGGTTACATAGGACAAAATGTTACAGTAGAGTTTCAAACCGGCGATTGTATTTATGGTGGTCATTGGGGTTACGCATACATCGATGCAAACTGCGGGCCTACGCAAGCATTAGTTAATATGTGCAGTGGCAACGCTATCCAACAAATTTTAGGACCTCCCGGATATATAAGTTATCAATGGTACGGACCAAATAGTTCAACAACTGTGATTCCTAGTCCAATAGGGACAAATGATACATTATTTGTTAATGGCGGAAGCGTAGGTGATGTTTATTATTTAACAGCAATTTCTGCAAATGGTTGCACAACCTTTTTACAAGCTACTCTTGCTTTTTCAAGTGTAGGAATTAATTACACAAATAGCACGCCGAGCTGTCCGGGTGG
>CAZZEI010000023.1:0-23783 GCA_964653165.1 uncultured Flavobacteriaceae bacterium
GGCAGATATTGGGAATAATCGGGTGGAGGATTGTTAGCAGCAGGCCAGTTAAGTCCGGTTAATCCGGTACGCCCAAATGTATAACAAGCACTGGTAGTAAGCTTAGTGTTTTCATCAATGTTCCAGGCATGAGATAACAAAAAAGTTGGCTTGTTACTTCGGCTTACTTTAGCGCTTCGTGCATTTACTTTTCCGGTAACCGAATCGGTTTGAAAGCCCCAAAAAGAATTGTAGTAATTATTATTGGTAAGTGCATAAACCTCATCAGTTGCCATACTTTGGCGCGCCTGAGTAATAGGTGCTCCAAAACCAATTAAAGAAAGTGTGTGCTTACTATTTAATTGTTTGTCAATTGCAGCATAATATCCAAATCCCTGAAAAAAAGTACCCGGCGCGTAACCCTCACCGGCATAACGCGCAGTACCCGCGAAAGTAAATGCCAATCCATTCTTTAATAATCCGGTTGAATAGGTTGCCGTAACACGATCCGTAAAAATACGATTGCCGCGAGAATAAGAAACGCGTACACCTTTTCTAAAAGAAGCAGCGTAAACATTTAAATTAAAATACCCTCCTATATCTCCAAAAGTTGAACGTGAAAGTCCCAACCCCGTTTTCATATCCATAAAGCGTATAACATCATTCATCCCTCCCCAGGTTGACCAGCCCGCAATACCACTTTCCAGACTATTAATACGAACTCCATTCATCATCACTACCATATGTTCAGAGGCATAACCACGGTAACGAAAACGTGCGGTAAGAAAATGTGTAGACACGGTTTGCATAAACACGTCGCGCGAAGCCTGTAATAAAGAGTTTACATCCTGGCTTTGTATATTATCACCCATATCATCACTTGAAGTACTGAATGCGGGTAGATTAAAATTATTGTTAAGCGAATCTGTTTGAATGTCGTTGGCTTTATTAACCTCCGAGCTATCGTTTTGTGAAAAAGAAACAAGAGACGTAAAAAACGCAGAACAAATGAGGCAGTATCTGAGGCTTTTGGAAAAGTCCATTTTTAAAGTTTTTTAAGCTCTAAAAGTGGTTAAGAATTCTCCCACTGTGTGGGATTTCTATAGGATATTCACTTTACAGGCGTACAAAAATAAGCCATTTTTTTATGCCACAAAATTTCTTTTTATTATCAAATGGTGTGGTTTTTGTTATCAAAACAGGGCTATTAGGTTGAAATTCAGAAAACACAGTATATTTGTCCACTTTTTAACATGAAAAAAACGAACTTCTTTTTATTAACATCCTTTTTATTATTGTGCATAACCTTACCTGCGCAAACAATTGATAAGACTAAAAAATACGCCGCCTTATCTATTGGATTCTGGAACGTAGAAAATTTATACGACACTTTAAACGACCCTTTAAAAAACGATGAGGAATTTTTACCTAGTGGTACATACGCATGGAATTCTCCAAAATACTGGACTAAAATAGAGCGTATGGCAGAAGTTATCTCACTTATGGGCATTGATGCCGCACCGGATGGGCTTGTTGCAATAGGATTTTGTGAGATAGAAAACAAAAGTGTTTTGGAAGATTTAGCTAAGGCGCCTAAAATTGCCTCACGTAATTATAAGGTTGTATTAATAGAAGGTCCGGATGCACGCGGAGTTGACCCTGCCTTTATGTATAACCCTAAATATTTTAAATTTCTCTCCGCCAGTTCACATACAGTACCAATGGTTAATGACAGCAACTACCATACCCGCGATGAACTTTTAGTTAGCGGAGAGCTTATGGGAGAAAAAATTCATTTCATTATTTGTCACTGGCCTTCACGTCGTGGAGGAGAACTTGCCAGCGAACCTAACCGTATCTCGGCAGGTAAAGTGGCGCGAAAAATTGTCGACTCACTTTTAAAAGACAATATAAACGCAAAGGTGATTTTAATGGGCGATTTAAACGATGACCCAAAAGATGTAAGCGTAAGAAAAACTTTGCGTACTTATAAGGACCCGAAAAGAATTACTACCGATGAAATGTTTAACGCCATGGAAAGTCATTTTAAAAAAGGTGTTGGTTCTTTAGCTTATAATGATGGCTGGAATTTATTTGACCAAATGATTATGACCTCTTCTCTTGTAAAAGGTAATTATAAAGATTACCAGTTTTATGCTTCACGTATTTTTAATAAGGCTTTTTTATGCGAAGACTATGGTAAATTTAAAGGATATCCATTACGTACTTATGCAGGTGGAACTTACCGTGGCGGCTACAGCGATCACTTTCCTGTGTTCTCTGTTTTCCTGAAAGAGAAAGTCGAAAAAAAATAAAACTAACTTTGGGTCACCGAAAATTTAAAGGGAGATTATGCACATTATGCAAAGAAAACGGATGTCCACACTTAGTAATCTTTGTGCCTTTGGCACCGGGTTGCCACGGATTGCGCAGATTAACACAGATTTGCCTCGCAGATTAATTTTTTAAATTAATAAAGCAAAAAAATTAAACAGCAATACAAATAAAAATCTGTGTGAATCCGTGTAATCCCCGCCTGCCATTTTAGGGCTTGTGCGTCGGCGGGCAGGTGTGGCAAAAAAATCGGATGTCCTTGTTTAGTAATTAGCTGTGCCCTTGGCACACTGTTGCCACGGATTACTCCCTTAAAAAAATCACTGACCCCTAACTTTCGTTTAAAATTACAACACCTTTTTCTTCTATAAACGAACGTGTGTTGTTTTTAATATCCTCTATGAAATTTGGATTGCTTAAATAAAATCGTAAAAAATTTTCTACGCGTTCCTGTGGAAGATTAGTTGGAAATAATCGTGTATAAATAGTTTCGATTTGATTAATAGTTTGCTCGTTTTTTTGCTTTATAGAACGAATGCCTTTTTGTTCCAGGGCTTCAATACCTTTTATAACCTTTTGTAATTCAGCTTCCGTTGCAGCCTCCAGTGTTTTATCAACCTTCCCAACATTTGCACGAATATTTTCAAATAATTTTTTGAGTGTTTCATTCTCTTTCTCCAATGAAAAAGGTTGTTGTTTTAAAGCAAACTCTTTTACCAGCGTATCCTTTTCGATAAAAAAATCTTCTGTCATCAAATTTAGTTTCAGTATTTTTTGTTGTAAATTTTTATCTACATACAAAACAAAATTTCGAGGTATTAATGCCGGAAAAGGAATTTTTGCTTCCTCAAACATTGCCCGGTATTGCAACCAATAAGCTAACTCTCCGGGGCCACCAACGTAAGCAGCATTCGGTAAAATTTTTTGTTGGTAAACTGGACGCAATACAACATTCGGGCTAAATTTTTCTGTATCTAGTTCGATTAATTTTTCCAATTCTTGTTTTGAAAAAGTCAAATTTGTATTTAATACTTTGTATTGATTGTTTTCTTTTACAATTCGTTCGCGTACATTTTTATCACAGTAAAAAACATTTATTTCGCGTGGTGTAACCTGAGTATCGTAACTGAGTTGCTTTAATTTTTCGGAAGAAGAAGTAACTTTTTCATACGAAGTATTCTCAAAAATATCTTGTTTAATTTCCGAAATAAATTCTTGTTTCAATGCTTTACTATTTCCATCCAAAATAACCAAGCCATATTTTCCAAATAATTCGTTGACTAAAAAACGGGTTGCTTCTGCTAAAGTTTTTTTAGAGTAAGAATTTTTAAGAAGCGCGATTATTTTTTCTGCCTGCTCACTTTCTCCAAGAATTTGTTTTATTTCATCGAGAAAAGAATTTATATTCTCCAGCGAAAAATCTCCTACCCTGCCCTTTTGTTTTGTATCCCAAACAAATTTTTTACTAAAAATATTTACGTGATTTATTTCTTCAGCATCATGGTCTTCACTTGCCATCCAATAAACAGGCACGAACTTATTTTCAGGAAATTTATTATTTAACGCTTCGCACAAATTGATTACAGAAATTATTTTGTAGATAAAATACGCCGGTCCGGTTGCCAGACAAAGTTGGTGTCCCGTTGTAATTGTATATGTGTTTTTATTTTTTACACTTTCGATGTTTTCCTTCGTTAAATCAGAAAGTTTAAGCTCTGTGTTTTGTGTTTTTAATTCGCCAAATAGCAAATTTCTATTTAATGTGGCGTAGTTATTTTTCCCGATAAAACTTTTTATACCATCAAAAGAAGGCTCAAATGAGTAAAACTCTTTTAGTGATTTTCTTTTCTCTGCATCGGAATAATCTAAAAACAGTTTACTGAAAAAGTTTGTTTTTTCGAGCGCTATGATGGATTTCTGCATTTGCATAAGAGACGTAAAGGTAAGGGTTTTTCGTAACTCTGTATTTTGTATTTGTGTTAGCGATTGTAGCGAAAAGCCCACAGCGAGCTGTTGGGAGCGAGGACTTGCAGCGGAAAGCGCGACCCGCTTAAAATTTCTTATAAGATTTAAAAGTTTGCTGCGGGGAACACCCAAAAGCCCTCTTTGTCCGCCCGCGACGAACGTCTCCCCCACAGGGGAGAAATAGCAAGAATCGGGTTGAAAGGGCATTTTACTATCTTTGCTTTTGCTGTATGACAGAAACAAAAGAAATAAATTACAATCGTGTAGAAGAAGCTATTAAATTTCTCACCGAGAACTTTAAGAATCAGCCCTCTTTATATGATGTGGCAGATAATTCGAATGTGAGTCCCTTTCATTTTCAAAAAATATTTACGGAGTGGGCAGGCATTAGTCCTAAAAAGTTTTTACAATACTTAACCGTTGAAGAATTAAAAAAAGAAATGCTGAAGACAACTAATTTGGTTGAAGCAGCCGAAAGAGTTGGTTTATCGGCTGAATCGAGAGTATATGATTTGTTTGCGAATATAGAAGCGGTTACACCAAACGAATTTAAAACAAAAGGAGAAGGAATTGAAATTGAATACGGAATTCATAACACACCTTTTGGAGAATGCTTAATTGCAGCGACCGAACGCGGAATTTGCAGTATGAATTTTGTGGAAAATAATTTGGATATTTTGTTAACTGAACTGCAATCTCATTGGGAAAACGCAAGTATCAAAAAAAATCAGCAACAAACAAAAATAATTGCCCAAACAATTTTCGATGCTAAAACAAAAAGCAAATTAAACCTATTGGTAAAAGGAACAAAATTTCAGATAAAAGTATGGGAGGCCCTATTAAAAATTCCATTCGGTTCGGTTGCGTCATATCAGACTATTGCAAATTCAATTGGAAATTCAAATTCTACACGGGCAATTGGCACAGCAATAGGAAGTAACACGGTTGCATATTTAATTCCATGCCATCGTGTAATTCGTCAGGAAGCAATTATCGGACAATACCGATGGGGTTCGTTGAGAAAAACGGCTCTCATTGGTTGGGAGAGAACAAAAATTGAATTGCTAAACTCACTATCTTAATTGCAAATACTGAATACAGCTAACGTTTTCAACACTTTGTTCAAATCTTTCTAATCGTAAAAAAAACAACTAGCCCTCCGAAATGCCTGTAAAACAAGGGGTTTCGGGGCAGATGTTAATTACCCTCATTTTTGTTAAAAACACAAGTTTCTCAGTCCGCAGCCTTACCCTACTTTTATACGCTAAGCTAAATGCACACGTATGGGATTGCAGGTTAATGCAAAAGAAATTTTATCGTTACTTTATTACAACCGCGATATTATCGATTATTTATTCGGTAACCGCGATTCTATTACTGTAAATGAACTTCTAAGTCGTTCGGATATCACACCCGAACAATATCAAAAATTAGTTGCCTGCGATATTTTGTACGAACACCAACAAGTTGTTAGTTTGAACGATGCTGTTATTGCCATGTTTGAAGATTTCATGGAAATTGGTGAGGTTACCCCAAGTTTCATTAACGACTACATTAACGAACTTAAACGTAACATACGTTATTACCGTGAAGGAAGTGAATACCGTTTTTTACGCAGCATAAAAAAATATTTAAAACGCATCGGTGGTTCTATTAGTAAAGAAATTATCAAACTGCAAAAAAATGTGGATGATACCTATAAGAACGAAGGTAACTACCGTATCAAATTACAAAAGCTGGAAGATTATCGTTTAAAGCGCGATACCATTATAGAATTCATTAATCGCGCCGAAGAAATGATTGATGAAACTCGCGCTCTTTTTGATCTTACCAATGATTTGGAGCTTTATGGGATCGTTTCTTCTTTAAGAACTACACTTATTGAAAACCTCGATTACCTGATAGAAATTCAAACTGATATTACCGATTTCATAAACAAAATTCAGTTTCAGTTAGACGTTTATAAAAAAGCACAGCAGATAAAAGAAGTTAAAGACCATGGACAATTATATTACAAAACTAATTTTAAGGAAATTGTAGAAAGTCTTAACCCAATTGGATTTAACGGGATAAAAGGTCCGCGTACAAAAATTTCAGTGGAATTACTTTATACTGATGAAGGTCATGTATTATGCAAACGCATAGCTGAGAAATATAAAATTACACGCTTGATGGCGCGCCGTTTGGCGGATAAACTTCCGGCTAACTTTAAGGACCAGCGCGCTGAAGCTTTTGTGAAACTTGATACGCAAACTTTGCTCACTAAATTTTTGAATCAGGATAAAAATCTTTTTTTGTTTTTGATGGATTACAAATTTCCGAAAGCATTAGGCAATGTTACTTTTGAAGAACGTGTTACCCTTTTTGTAGAAATATCTATGGAGTTTGACCGCTTCCTTGATTTTAAATATACTTTGAACTCGTATGATTATGAAGATGCCGCAGAGAAAAAACGCAAAATAGGTTACACATTAATATTACCGAGCAAAGTAAAAATTAAAGAGAAAAAGGCTGCTTAAATAATGCTTACTCAAGTCCCTCTCTTTCGGAGAGGGATTTAGGGTGAGGCTAAAAACAAGACTATGGAATACAAACTACCAAAACAAATTCACGAAATATTCGCCATCATGGCGCGCGGTCATTTTATTTCGAGTAACGGAAGTAAAGATGGCATGAACCGCATGTACGATATCATTAATGATGTTGAAAATTTTGAACATCTGCAGGAATACTTCAGTCACATTCGCTATCGTATTGAGCGTGGAAATAATTTTTTCTATTTCTCAAAAATTGATGAGGCTAACAGCATTGTAGAAAAAAAACTAGAGACATTCGAAAAGTACATTGATATAATTGACCTCTTCGCGTCATTAGACAATAAGATAACAATCGGAACACGTTTTCGTACCGGCTCTTTGGCCGAAGAGTGTAATGCTAATGTACGTTTGAAACAAAAATTACAAAAAATTCCATTGTACCGCTCAGAAACTTTACACAACAAAGTACGGGAGATTTGCGATTTGATGAGTCGCGATTCTTTTTTAGAGCGCGAAGATGAAGCATCAGAAACCTACAAAGTATTAGACTCCTTTTCTTACCTACTGGATGTAATAAATGCAATTGCAATTTACGAGGACGGAACAACAGGTGAAGGAGCTCCGGGGATAATATACAACTAGAAGTAAGATTTGAGAAGCAAGAGTCAAGAGAATTCAAAAACAAATAAAATATTTTAAAATATAAAAATGGTAAACTATAGAATTTTAAACCGCATTGTAGAGATTAACATATCAAACGTAAAATACGCTGATATAGAATTAAGCGGTAACACCTGTTTTGTTGGGACCAATAACTTTGGTAAAACCAGCTTGCAACGTTCTATCCTGTTTTTTTATAGTGCTAATAGTCGCGGTTTAGGTATTGCTGCTTCGCAAAAACCTTTTGAGGAACACTATTTTCGTTATGAGAATTCATACTTGATTTATGAAGTTACAACTGAAGACAAAAGTTTTTTTGTAATTGCTTATCGTCATAACAAAATATGCTTTCGATTTGTAGATGCAGCTTACAGTCCGGATTTCTTCTTTAATGAGAATGACGAGGCGATGAAAATTACCGACGTAATAAAAAATCTAGAGCGAAATGGAATTTATGTTAGTAACCAGATTGATACTTTTGAAAGATACCGTAACGTAATTTACGGAACAGAGACGGATAAACAACTCAGTAAATTTTTCATCCTTAAAGGAAATGAAAAATACCAGAACATTCCAAAATCAATTACCAATGTGTTTTTAAGTTCTAAGTCTTCGGTTGATTCCCGTTTCATTAAAGATTTTATTGCCAACGCAATTACTTCTGAGACATCAGGAATTAAACTTGAGCAGGTTGAACGTCAGCTTCGCCAGTTTCATGAAAAATATACTGATATAGAAACATACTTGAAAAAAGAAAGCTTAATGCTTATTGAGTTGATTGAGAAAAAATTTGATCAGGTAAAAATGATAAAATCCTCTCAGTATGAGTTGGCGGAGAAATTAGGCAACAGTATTCGTTATGCTGAAACCCAAACAGATGGTATTGTTGCAGCAAAGAAGAGCAAGGAAGAGGAAATTGAGCAACATATTGCAGATTTTGATTTATTAAAACATAATAATGAAGATCAGCAAAATGGGATTCGAGAAGAGATTGGTTATTATGACCGCACAATACGCGAAGCCAACAAAAAAATGAAGGAATACCAAAACCAACATATTGATGTGGCAGTAGACAAATTTAACGACCGCGAAAAATTACAAGTAGATTTAAATCTCTCGCGTAAAGAATACGAAACGCTTACCGCTAACGTGCAGAGTTTAGAGTTGAAATATTCCTCATTACTTGAGCAGGTTCAAAATGAAAGAAATAGTTTTATGAACATGAGCAATGCTAAAATTTCGCAACTGCTGAATGATTATAACGAGCGCCAACTTCTTTTAAAGAATGATAACAGCCGCAAAGAAACGGAGTTGAAAGAACGCAGAGATAAAGTTGTGGCAGAAATAAACACAGAAATAACCAGTAAGCAAATTGAATTTAACGAATTGCGTTCCGAAGAAAAAGTAATTCGTACCTCACGTTTTTACGAAAGAGAAATAAAAGACCTGGAAGAAGAATTAAACGAACTACGTGCCATTACTTACAAAAACCGTTCTGAGAAAGCCATAAAAAACAACCTTGCTCTAACATTACAGAAGGAATGGGAAAGTTCTGAATTAAAATTAAAATCGCAGCTATCGGCTAAAATTGACAATGTAAACCAGGATATCGCAATTAAAAAAGAGGAAATTCAAAAAATTGAAGCAAAACTTAATGTTCAGGCCGATGCTTTTTACGGTTACCTCGAGAAGAATTTTAAAGGTTGGCACGATACTATCGGAAAAGTTTGTAACGAAGATCTTTTGTTTCGCTCTGATTTAAAACCCGAAATAAAACAAGGTTTAACCGATTCGTTGTATGGCATCAGTTTAGAATTAGGAAGTGTTTCTTCGGCCTCTAAATCTATTGAAATATATCAGGAAGAAAAAAATACTTTAATGGCCGGCATTCGCGAAATAGAAAACGGACTAAGCCAATACCAAACCGTTAACAGCGAAGAAAAAATGCTGATGGCAGACCGTTTCGGAAAACAAATAGGTGAATTAAAAGAAGATGTAAAAGTTTTGGTTTACAGTTTAGAACTTGCCGAAAAACGTGAAACTAAATTAACAGCAGAACTAGACGAATGGAAACAAAAAGCAAATACAGAAATTGAAAGCTCAATGACCGGAAATCGCCAGAAGCAAAATTTACTGGAAGAAGAACTTTCTATTTTAAGTAAACGTAAAAATCTTCAGCTATCAGAATTCAACGAACAGTTTGACCAGTTGAAAAAATATTTTGACGAACGCCTTGTTGAGTTAAAAGACAGGCAAGAGGCAGAAGTACAAACTTTAGAAGACGAAAAAGGAAGAACTCTAGTAGCTCTCGACGAAAAAGAAAAAGAATTATCGAGCGAAAAAGAAGGAACCTATAAAGACAAAGGCGTTGACAGCAAACAAATAAAAGATATTGATAAACGTATTAAAGAACTGCAAGACAGAATAAAAGATATTGATCGTTATGCGCAATTGGTAAATGATTACCAAAAAGACAAACGCGAGTTGTTTGATAAACTTCCCGACTTTTTGCAGAAAAAAGAAGATTTTGTAAAACAAACAAATAATCTAACAGCAGACCTTGAGGAATCGAATCGTAAATTCAACCTTAAGCGCATGCAGATTAATAAAGAAAAGCGTGCCATTGAAGAAGAGTTAAGTGAGATTAATAATGGTATTGTTCATTTTAGTAAATATTTCAGAGACACGCCTGTCTACAATAAATTTGCTGAAATAATTGAACGCGCAGAAGCCAAGAAAACAAATCACAGCGTAACCGAGGTTTGCACGCAATTAATGACAAACGATTCGCACTTTAACCAAGAGTATGGAGAGTTTCAGCGTTATGTGAATGAGTTTAGCGGTAAATTTAGATTAGAGAACCACTTTAATTTTGTTATTCGCCACGATGCTACACAAGCCGAGTACGAGCGTTTTGCACAGTACCTAACAAATTTTGTACACGAAAATAAAATTGAACTCTCTGTTGCAGAAACAGCTACACAAATTTCTTTAGTGACAGATTCAATTGCTACTAAAGTAAAAGAGTTAAGTAATCAGCAGCACAAAATTGAACACATCATTAGTTTAATTGCTGAAGACTTTAAAAAAGCAGAATTTGAAGAGAGTAAGCTTATTGAGTTTATTAAAATTAAATTGGAGGAGTCGGACAACAAAGTTTACAAACTACTTAAAAAAATTGAGGAGTTTAAAGACGAGCACGGTCACTTTTACGGAGAAGGATTATTTAACACCGATTTTGCAACCGGAAAAAACCGCGATATAAATCAGCGTGCCGTTAAATTGTTAGACAGTCTTCGTATTGCAATTAAAGAACAAGAGCAGGAAGAGATTCGTTTGCAGGATTTATTTGAATTAAAATTCAATATTAAAGAAGGTACAAACGAAACAGGCTGGACACATAAAATTGACAGCATTGGTTCTACCGGAACAGATATTCTTGTAAAAGCAATTATCTATATTACTTTGTTGCACGTATTCATTAAGGAATCTTCGCACAGAAGCAGTAAGGAGTTTAAAGTGCATTGCATTATTGACGAGGTAGGACAAATTTCTGCTCACTACTTAAAAGAGCTGTTGAAGTTTGCCAAGAACAGAAATATTATGATGATTAACGGTCTGCCAAATAAGAGCGGATTGGAAAGTCATTATCGTTATACTTACCAATTCCGTCGCGAAGAGGATAACTCGGTGCGTATTTTCCCAAGTATTGTTACTGAGGTGGAGGCGTAAGTTTCTCGCAGAGGCGCAAATAGCGCAAAGATTAAAATTTAAAAAGACTACTAAAAAGGTAGTCTTTTTTTATTTATTTACTTCGCTTATTTTGCGTTAGCGATTGTAACGGAAAGCCCGGAAACGCCTGCCACCGGAGGCGTTGAGGACTTGAAGTGGAAAGCGCGACCTCGCTTGAAATGCTAGAATCTTACCTTATTTAAAGGCGGGGTAACGCCCAAATCCTGACTTCTTCTATTTTGCTTATGGAATTGCTTTAAGGCATGCATCTCAATATAAACCTTAAACCAAAACTTATGAAAATTACCATAAATGAACCCTGCCACGAGAACTGGGATGCTATGACACCCAATAAGCAAGGGGCTTTTTGCAAAAGCTGCGTTAAAGACGTAGTAGATTTCAGTAAAATGGGCATTGAAGAGATTAAGTCCTTCTTTAGCAAACCAAAAAGTGATAAGATATGCGGTCGTTTTGAAGAAAAGCAGCTTCAGGAGCTTTCTTTTGATGACTTCTTTGCCAAATTTACATATTGGAACTTTGCTAAGAAGTTTGCCGTAATTTTCTTTATGGCCTTTGGGTTTTGGATTTTTTCTAACTCAAATGCTATTGCGCAAAGCGATAGACACATGATGAAAAAACCTGTTGATTTGACGTTTTTCCCTCAGGAAATTGTGCAATGAACTCTTGTATCTTAGCTTCGTAAGCCTTCATTTGCTGTTCGATTTCCGGATGTTGTTTTTTCAGGCGCTCCAGGTTTTCCATGGTTCCGCATTTTGAAAATTCCTTTTTCCAATCTTCAAGTGCGGGCATGGTACGTGTTGTTTGTGCAGATACGAACATAGCGCATCCGATAACAAAAAGAGAAAGTAAGTTTTTTTTCATTTTATAGTTTTTATTTGATTTTACGAATATAAACGGTTTTTAATAAAAAGGCTTGAATTTTGTTTAATATTTTCTTTTATTGTTTTATAACCCTAATGAGTTTTTGTGTATCGCCTGTATTTACTTTTACAAAATAAACACCGGCGGGTAATACAGAAACATCTAAAGTAACATTTCTCTCATTATTTGGCTCTTGCACAATAAGTGTTTTACCAATCATATCTACAACTTGTATTGATTTGATATTTTGCGGCGATTTAATAAATAAATTATCATGCGCCGGATTTGGATAAACCTCAAAACTATTTTGACTAAGATTATTTATTCCTGTGCAGTTTTGTATTGTTGCTGTAACTATTGTTGCATTACTTGGACAAGGAACATCCGGTGCATAAGTCCAATTATAAAACCAGTAATAATACGTAGGAGCAGTTCCCATTACATCGTTTGCGGTAATTGAAGCTACAGTTCCTACCGCTATTGGATAAGCTGCGCCTGCACTGTTTCTAAATAAAGTGGATGTGCCACTGGCTGTTAACTTATAGCCTGTACCAACAGGAACACGCCAGTTTAATGTTAATGTATTTTTACCGGTAACAAGTGTTGGTGATAAAGTCCCCAAAACAGTTCCGGCATTATCAATTAACTGGACAGTTAATGTTGAACCTCCTGCCTGAGCATAAACATCATAGCTTTTTAAAGTAAATCCCGCAAGCGCGTCAAAAATCAACCAGTGATTATTACTGATTGCAAGAAAGCTGCCAGCACCCAATGTAGCAGTAGTTGTAGGAGCACCTATTAATGTTGCAGTACCCGCAACAGGAATTGAACTGGTAACAGAATAAGTTGTTGTTGCTGTTAACGTAGGAGTTGTATAATTAGAGCCTGTTCCTACAACACCACCTGAATTTGACCAAGTAATCGTGCCAACTCCATTTGCATTAAGTGCATACGATTGTGGTCCGCAAGCAGTAACACTTGGGTTTGGTGCGGTTGGAGGTCCATTAATAGTTACAAAACTTGTTTTTAATATTGTGTCTTTACTATTAGCTGAACAGGTACCTGTTGCAACAAGTTGAACTGCATAAACACCACCGGCAGTATATGTATGTGCAGGAGAAGCAGTAGTGCTTGTACCACCATCGCCAAAATTCCACACATAAGATACAGCGCCTGATGAACCGTTCGTAAAATTAACTGTTAATGGTGCTGTACAAGAAGAAAGATTACTTGTTGAATTAAATCCTGCCGTTGGCACACCACCTGCGTAGGCAGCACCTACACCTACCGCATACCATGCGTTTGTTGTTGCTGCTAATTCGGGAGAGCAATTACCAAATATATCAATAGCCGACTGTATTGTGAAAGTGCGCGCATTAGCATATGTAGTGTTTGATGTAAAATAATTAGTTAAACCACGGAAGGCAATCCTGGAAGCTGAATTCCATCCCATTCCATTTACACTATAAGAATTAGAAATATCGTTAACTCCGCTACCACCGGTAACTAAAAGATAGTACCAATAATTACCAACCCCACTGTTTGTGTGAACCCCACCATTATCTCCTGTACCGGTATACCAGTAAGTTCCTGAATAAGTGTCCGGATTACTATACAGACCAGGGTTAGACATGCTTCGTAGCCCGCTTCCGCCAACAGATATATCTTCTCCTACTTTCCAGTCCCACTGGGTTGGACGGGCAAAATTTTCGATACTATTCCCAAAAATGTCAGAGAAACTTTCACTTAAAGCACCTGATTCATCCTGGTATATTAAACCAGCGGTGTTACTCGTTAATCCGTGGGTGATTTCATGTCCGCACACATCTAAACCCGTCATTTCAGTATACGATGTTCCATCCCCATCACCATAAGTCATTCGTTGTCCGTCCCAAAAAGCATTTACATAATTGGTGCTGTAATGTACATAGCTCTTTAAAAGAAATCCTGCATTATCAATGCTGTTCCAGTTATGCGTTTGGTTAAAATAATCCCAAGTCATCTCTGCTCCCCAATGCGCATCTGTAGCTGCTTGATCAACACCTGTACCTGTCCATGTACTTGATGTGTTTGTAAAATCTGTATTAGTATACGTAGTACCGTTATTCATATTATATGTTTGTATACCATTACCACGTCCTGTTTCACGTAAACGGAAAGGTCCGCTTGCATTATCGCAGGTCATCACTTTAGTTCCACTGTATTTTGTAACGGCCGAACCAACAACATTGGCATTACAAATAAGGTTTTGTTCATCCAATATTTCTCCGGTGTTAGCATCAACAAAAACATTGGCGCGGTATAATGGCACTTCGGCGTAAATATTAAATTTATAAGCAAGACGCATATTTTCTGCAGAATAGTCTCCACCTTTTTTATGGACAAAAACTAATTCTCCTTTTGGTATTTCAGTAAAACATGCATCAATTTCTCCAGTGAGTTTTTGCATTTCTACATTCTCCCACATATATTTTACAGCATTTACTTTTTTCAAAGCACTTTGTAAAGCACTTTGTTCTGATAAAGAAGCCGAAAGATTTGAACTGAAATTTTGGAAATAATCTCCGTTAACCATTGTTACCTTTCCCTCGCGGCTATGCGAAATAACCATTGAGCCTTCAACCGGAAAACCATTTACATATTGTTTGTAACGGGTATGTGTATAGCCTAATTCATCACTTTCTGTTTTGTACGATTTAAATGTTGATGAGCTTGGTACATTAAATGCATAAACAGCCCAATCAATAAAATTCGCCTGCTTAAACTGTTGTTCAGCATTAAATTTTATAAAATTAGGAAGGTTTGTTAATCCGCTTTTATCAATTACCTGCGCTCCCGCAAGGCGAACTTGATCTTGTTGGGATATACCCAAACTTGTAAAAACTGCTAAGGCAACGGTTACAAAAATCGTAGTTTTTTTGCTCATATTTATTAAATTAGATAGTACAATATAGTACATTTAGCCGCCATTACAAGTGAAAATAGAGGAGTTTAGCATATAAACAGATGAACGGCTAAAAGATAGTCTCCAAAGGCACTTTAACTTTGGCTTGTAAGAGAAAAAAAAATGGTTTTTACTGCTTTTTTGTATAAAATTCCTTCAGATAAAAGGGCTCAAATAAGGCCACATTTTCAAACTGTTTTTGGTTGAATTTTTGTAAAGAAAGTGCAACCATATTTTTTGATGAAGGAAATATATTTTCTATAAAAATTGCGTGCTCATTTTTTTGAAGTAGTTCTTTTGCTTTACTCACTCCGTCGCCAAAAAAACAAATTGGTTTTTCGAGATTGAAAATTTTGATGGAATTTTCATCCAGCACCAGTGCGCTAACCGGTAACATAGTTTCAATATTTTTATCATACACCTCACAATACACTTCCATGCGTCGGGCATCTAACATCGGACAAAATAAAATATCCTCACTTTTTGATTGAGCAACTGCCCAAGTCATACTTTGTAAAGTATCAATACTGATTAACGGAATATTTAAAGCATAACACAAACCTTTTGCTGCGCTAACTCCAATACGCAACCCGGTATAACTACCCGGACCTTTACTTACTGCAACAGCGCTTAGCTGAGAAAAAGTTAAATTACTTTCTTTTAAAACTTCTTCTATAAATCCATGCAGGTTTTCGGCATGAGAGAACCCGTTATTTATTTCGCGAAAATAAATTACTTTCTCATCGGCTGTTACGCAAACCGAGCAAACAGTTGTAGAGGTTTCTATGCAGAGAATATGTATCATGCTTCGCATCTTTTTGCCACGGATTTCGCAGATTTACACAAATGAGGAAACACAGATTTTTTTGTTGGCGTATAAAAAATAATCTATGATAATTTGTGCAATCGGTGGCATTTTTTTAATTAGTGTTTTTTGCCATAAAGACAAAGATAGCCAAACACAAAATCATATTCAGTAAAATATTTGCACCGGCTATTGTATAATCGCCTCTCTTAAGCAATTCAAAAGTCTCGAAACTGAAAGTTGAAAAGGTTGAAAGCCCGCCACAAAACCCGGTAAGCAACAAGGGGCGCACATAAGAACCCGAAGAAAAAGTTTTTTCCTCACCTAAAAAAAATATAGCTCCTGCAAAAACAATGCAACTAAAGACATTTGCTACTATGGTTGACCAAGGGAAATTAACAAATTGCATGCGCGTAAAAAAAGCAGAAAACGCGTAGCGCATCACACAACCCGCACCACCGCCAATAAAAACGTAAACCACATTCATCTTAGGCTATTTTTTAAACGAGAAGATAAAAAGTAAAATTTATTCAAATAAAAAATGTTTTTGGTTTTAGGTTAAGTTTCTAGTGAAAAATTAATTGCCACGACATTACTAAAGCACAAATTGTAATGGCCGTTGGAATCACGAAGAAATAAAGAAGAATGTCCAGGTGATTCCGATAGCTATCGGAATTGGTGTTTTGATGTTTTAGTTCCATGATTTTTTTGTTTTTAATTGTTTAGTACAACTTTTGATAGGTCTGCCACCACCTGTCCGGTATATCATCCTTACAAGCGGTTTCATAATCTTTAAACGAACAAGGTATCAATGTGTGTCTTTCAAATTTTAAATTTTTATCGGGTGGGTACGGAACCTCCATCCACCATCTGTCGCTCTTTGCACTTTTGTAAAAATTTATTTCGTATTTATTATCCTGTAAAAAAACATGAAAGCGAGTGTAGTCTGCACTGCTTCTGCTTGGAAAATCTTTTTTGCGTCCGTAATATCCATCCATAAAACACCAAATCATTTGTGCGGCAAGAGATGCCGTTTTTCCCTGAATATCAAAATCAGGATTAATTTCATAAATACCCACTGAAGTAAGTTTATCATTCATCCCTGCATAGCGCATCATCTGGCATGCTTCTTCGGCATAAAAACCATTAGGAGAAACTTCTTCATGTGCCGGTGCATCGCTGTGTTTAAGTGCACTCATATCAAAACTCAACATATCGGCGTGGCGAATTACAGGCTCTGCTTCAGCAATGTTATCGCGTATTTGTCCAAGACGATACGTATCAAAATATAATTTGTTCATCATGTTTAATGATGCAGGTGGAACTAAATATGTTTGATAACCAATGTTGCTGTAATTAAAAAGATAGTTTGGTTGATGTAAAATTATTTTTCCGAGAAAAGTTCTGTTTGTTAATTCGTCATCAGAACCTCCAATGTCAAAAGTTGCATCAATATTTACAATGTTAATAGTCTGCTCTAATTTTTCGTAACCGCGAAATTGCGCATAGGTTAAATCTTGCGAACCGCCAATGATAACAGGGACAATATTGCTGCGGATTAAAAAATCAATTACTTCGGAGAGTGCAAAAAAGGTATCTTTTTCAGAATGCCCGGGCATGATGTTTCCTAAATCGGCAACACGCGGAGTGAACCCCGATGAAAATAATTTGTATAAATGTTTTCTTACTTCGTTGGGTGCGGCGGCGCAGCCTTTGTTTGTAAATGCCAGGCGGTCTTCGCACACGCCCAAAATTGCGATGTCGATATTTTCTAAATCAGGGAAATTTTTTGAATCGTGTATTTGAAATTTACGTGCAAAAGAATCTTCGTGATTATTTTCTGAAGAAATATCGGCGGGCGTAAAATAGTGTGCAATTTCTGACATTTTGGCCTGAATTATATTTACTAAAAATAAGGCATGATTTAAGGGAAAATTTAAAGGTGAGAGAAAGTAATTAACAGTTAAGATTTAACAACCGAAGAATACAAAAGAATACAGGAAATACAGAAAACACAGAGGGCACAGAGCGGAAACACAGAGGTACACGGAGTTTTTTTGAGTTTGGGTTGAGTGTTCTGAGAGAGGGTCCCTTCGGGACAGAGATGTTGGGGATAGTAAATGTATTTGCGTTAGGGATACTTTGGGCTTGGTTCTTTTGCACCACAAATGTTTGATAAAATTAGAAATGCCACCGCAACCACGTAGTGGCCCCTTCGGGGAAAACGGAGCGCAGCGAACCCCAAAGCAGCCCGAGCCCCGCTTGAAATGTACGATTGAAAGAGGATTTCCTTGCGGGGGCAACGCCCAAAATACAACATCCCCCGCCCTTTGGGCACCCCCGTCTCTAACGCACAAGGCCAGCCGCTAAAGGGGGAAAGTTACACCACCAAATATCATTACCTTTACACAAATATTTAATTATGCAACAGGCATACATCATAAACGGAGTTAGAACGGCAATAGGAAATTTTGGCGGGACATTATCTACCATAAGAACGGACGATTTAGCGACTTTGGTTTTAAAAGAATTGCAAAAGAAAAATCCGGGCGTAGATTGGAGCGAAGTTGCCGATGTATTAATGGGTTGCGCAAACCAGGCAGGAGAAGATAACCGCAACGTTGCACGTATGGCTACGTTGATGGCGGGATTGCCTGTTACTGTACCCGGACAAACTATAAATAGATTATGCGCATCGGGTTTAGCGGCGAGTGCTGATGCAGGAAGAATGATACAATGCGGCGATGCAGAATTAATGATTGCAGGGGGAGTAGAAAATATGACGCGCGGACCGTGGGTAATGAGCAAAGCAAGTTCTGCTTTTGGGCGCGACCAACAAATGTATGACAGTAGTTTTGGTTGGAGATTTATAAACCCGAAAATGAAAGAACTTTTTGGTGTTGATACAATGGGTGAAACCGCAGAGAATGTTGCCGATAAATTAAAAATATCTCGTGATGACCAAGATAAATTTGCATTGTGGAGTCAACAAAAGGCAACGAAAGCACAACAGGCAGGAAGATTTAAAAAAGAAATTATTGCTGTTGAGATTGCGCAGAAAAAGGGAGATGCATTAATTTTTGATAAAGATGAATTTATAAAATCAAGTACAACATTAGAAGGGCTTGCAAAATTAAAAGCATCGTTTAAAAATAACGGAACGGTTACCGCCGGAAATGCATCAGGACTAAATGATGGAGCTGCTGCGCTTTTAATTGCTGGTGAAAACGGAATTAAAAAATATAATTTTAAACCTTTAGCAAGAATTGTCTCTAGCGGAATTGCCGGTGTTGAGCCGCGCATTATGGGTCTTGGCCCTGTTGAAGCAAGTAATATTGCTTTAAAAAAAGCAGGGCTTACATTTAAAGACATTGATATTATAGAATTGAACGAAGCCTTTGCAGCACAAAGTTTAGGCTGTACTCGCCAGTGGAAATTAGAAGATAACGATGCGCGTATAAACCCTAACGGTGGTGCCATTGCACTTGGTCACCCCTTAGGAATGAGCGGCGCAAGAATTTTATTAAGCGCGGCAATTGAACTGCACGAACAAAATAAAAAATACGCTTTGGTTACAATGTGTATTGGTGTTGGTCTGGGATATGCCGTGGTGATTGAGAGGGCATAATTTTTTTAAACGTTGTAACTTTGAAAATATTTCAAAGTCTCATCATCAGATACTGAAACAAGTTCCGAATAACGCTCAGTAAATGAGTTATTTCGTCTTCACCAATATATGTCGCAAATCCACCACATCTCCTCTTCTTTCAATTAACTGTATGAAGTGAAAACCATATTGCGTTTCGAAAACTTCTGAGACTTCTCCGGGTTTTAGTTTAAATGCTACTTCCTCAAATTCGGGGACAAATACTCCGCGTCCAATTTCTCTATAACAACCGCCTGTTTTGGCTGAGCCGGGGTCATCTGTATAAAGTGCTGCCAGAACACTCATGCTTTCTCCCTTAAGAACACGCTGACGGTAGCCTTCCAGTTTATCATGCGCTTCCTTTTTTAATTTTTCATCTTCCGATAAACTTTCCACTTTAGTTGTGTCTTTTACTTCTTTATCCCGATAGCTATCAGGATTACTTTCAATTTGGCTCTGACCATATTGAAAAAAGAAAGATAACATGGTAAAAAAAACAATTTTCATCATTACTCAAAGTTAAGGTTTTTTTAGCTATCCATCATGTCGAAAATTAATTGGTATTATTTATATAAATTTACCCTGCTCTTTTAAATTAAAAATATCTCTGGAATGAAATTGAAAATAATTTTTGTCGCCACGCTTATTCTGTTTGTATCAACTTTATCCTTCTCGCAAAAAGGAGAAATAAAATGGTCTAACAGCGGCAGCTCTTATTTTACTTTTGAGAAAGGTGAGCTTTTAGAACATACACTACCCGTAAACGAAACCAAAGTGATTATCTCTAATCAGCAGGTTACACCTAAAGGAAGTGCAAGTCCTTTAATTATTACCCACTACTCTTTTTCGGGTGACAATCAAAAGGTATTAATATTTACCAATACAAAAAAAGTTTGGAGATTAGAGAGCAAGGGTGATTATTGGTTGCTTGATTTTAAAACAAATTCTTTAACGCAATTAGGGAAAACTTTACCCACATCATCTTTAATGTTCGCAAAATTTTCTCCGAATGGAAAATCGGTTGCTTATGTTAGTGGGAATAATCTTTATGTAGAAGATTTGGCAACATCACAAATTAAAACACTGACAAAAGATGGCACCACCAGTTTAATAAACGGGACTTTTGATTGGGCTTACGAAGAAGAATTTGCATGCAGAGATGGTTTTAGGTGGAGCCCGGATAGTAAATCAATTGCTTATTGGCAAATAGATGCAAGCACGATTAAGAAATACCATATGATAAATTATACCGATTCTGTTTACTCACAGATAATATCATTTGAATATCCAAAAGTAGGAGAAACACCTTCTTCCTGCAAAGTGGGTGTAGTAATTATTGCAGATGCAAAAACTACCTGGATGAATATTCCCGGAGACCCTGCACAACATTATATTGTTAGAATGGAATATATTCCGGCAACAAACAAATTATTAATTCAGCAATTAAACCGCAAACAAAATGAGAGTAAACTTTATATTTCAGACATTACTAACGGAAGTTCAAAGATTATTCAGGAAGAAAAAGATGCTGCGTGGATAGATATTTTTCAGATTGAAAATCCGTACACAATAGATTTTACAAATAATTTTACCTGGCTTAACGAGGGTAAGAATATTCTTTGGTCTTCTGAAAAAGACGGATGGAGACATTTGTATCAAATTTCATTAGAGGGGAAACCGGAAAAATTAGTAACAAAAGGTAATTACGATATTATAGATTATAAATACACGGATGAAAAAAAAGGTCTTGCTTATTTTATGGCTTCACCCAATAATGCAACACAAAAATATTTATATCGCACTAAGCTTAATGGCTCGGGAAAAGCAGAATTGTTGAGTCCGGCCGAATTAAAAGGAACACATGATTATTCCTTTTCAGCAGATGGAAAATATGCTTCTCATACTTTTAACAATCATTACATACCTTCTGCAAAAGAATTTATTACAATATCAAATCATAAAGCCTTAAATGAGAACGAAAGCATACTTTCAAATTTAGCGCGAAGGCAGCAAAAGCCGACAACCGAATTTTTTAAAATTAAAACAAAAGACAATATTGAAATGGATGGCTGGATGGTAAAACCAAAAAATTTCGATCCAAAGAAAAAATATCCGGTTGTGTTTTATGTTTATACTGAACCCGCGGGCGCAACCGTTACAGATGTTTATGGAATAAGTCAGAATTTTATGTATGATGGAGATATGGCAGCAGACGGATACATTTGCATGTCGGTTGATAATCGCGGAACTCCTTCCCCCAAAGGCAGAGAGTGGAGAAAATCGATTTACAGAAAGGTTGGTCAAATAAATATTAGCGACCAGGCAGCTGCCGCTACCGAAATTTTGAAATGGAGTTTCGTAGATCCGGAAAGAATTGCTGTTTGGGGATGGAGTGGCGGTGGCACTGCTACATTAAATATGCTTTTTCAATATCCCGATATTTACAAAACAGGTATTTCCGTAGCTGCAGTAGCTAACCAACTTACTTATGATAATATTTATCAGGAGCGCTTTATGGGTTTGCCCCAAGAAAATATGGAAGATTTTATAAAAGGTTCGCCAATAACGTATGCAAAAAATCTGAAAGGAAATTTACTATATATACACGGTACTGCAGATGATAATGTGCATTACCAAAATGCGGAAATGTTAATTAACGAATTGATTAAGTACAATAAGCAATTTCAGTTTATGCCCTACCCCAACCGCACACATGGAATTTCGGAAGGGGAAGGAACGTTTAAACATTTGTCTACGCTCTACACAAATTATTTAAGGAAGTATTGTCCGCCGGGCGGCAAGTAGTTTAAAACCTCAAACAAAAATGCTCTTTCTGTTTGTTTTCTTTACGGAAAAATATCAATCCGATTTTATATAAATCTACGCTGAGGGTAACACGCTCATGATTCCTTATTTCTTCCCAGGCTTTTGTCATTCCATCACTCCAGTAAATATCATCAAAAATTAAAACGGAGCTTTCATTGGTGACTTTCAGGAGTTCATGAAAATATTTTGTCGTTGCTTCATAAGTGTGGTTGCCGTCTATGTAAACGAGACCGAAGGTTTGATTGGCTTTTGTCAATCTGAAAAAATCATCAAACCTTGTGTTTATACATTCTATTTGGTTAAGCGATGTTGATTCACCGTGGCGAACAGCATGACGTTCGAGAAGAGTTGTTGCGAAGCGATGTGTATTCGGGCAACCTTCAACAGTACTAATTTCTGCATCGAGAGCAGCTTTTGATAAATACAAAGCAGATAATCCAAGCGAGGTGCCAAGTTCTAAAATAGTTTGGGGTTTAAAATATGCTATCAATCTAAAAAGTAATTCTCCGTATTTTTGGTTTACTACACTGTATTTAGCTATGTCAGAAATTTTACGTGTAGTGCCCATCTTTTTTGAGCCGGCACCCAAATCAGTAATTTCGATAGTTTCATTGTTTTGTAAAAGTTCTTCGCGAATCTTATTCAGCACTTCAAAAGCATTTTCCTGATTTTTACTTTTGATTACTTCCGTGTACAATTTAAAAACAAAAGGCGAGTGAATTGAATGCTCGTTTTTTGCATGCAGCTTGTACTGAAAATATTTTTTTACTCTGTACAAATCACTCATCAGTAAATAATTTCTAAAGCAAGAGGTTTAACACTCAAATTAATTTCATTCCCGGTTTCAAATGGTTCTCCATCGATATGCACATAGCCCGGTTTTGTTCGTGTAATTTTTATTTCTTCAGAATGAAAAGTTTCCACTTTACTAAGTGTGTGCGCCTTTTTCAAAATTACTTTCAACAAAATATACGGAACAAGAATCCAATGAAAAGGTTTTAGTAAACTTATTGTAATTTTTCCATCTGTCATATCTGCTGTTGGAGCAATGTAGAAATCATTTCCGTATTGTCCGGTATTGCAACATGCAACGATAAAAGCAGAGTGCTTAAACTCCTTTCCATCTATCTTTAAAACATATTGTTCCGCCTTATATGAAAAGAATTCCTTCCATATTAATTTGATATACCCCCATAAACCACGCGCTTCGGTTTTTTCAAATAAAGCTGAAATATGCGCATCGAATCCCATGCCTGCAGCGCAAAAAAATAATTTATCATTTAAAACACCAACATCAATTTTTTTTGTCGTGCCGTATTCAATTTGCTTTAAAGCCTTTTTCAAATTCATTGAAACACCAACACTGCGTGCCAATCCGTTGCCCGAACCTAAAGGTAAAATACCGAATCTTAAATTATTTTCGTAAACAAAAGCAGCTACTTTGTTTACAGTGCCATCACCGCCACAGGCAAT
>CAZZEI010000024.1:0-23109 GCA_964653165.1 uncultured Flavobacteriaceae bacterium
CTTGCCTGTTGCTATATATAATTTACCTTCAAATTTTATACTCGATTCTACGGCCCCTTTTACTCCATTATTTTTAGTCCATCGGGTAATGGGGGTATTAAATTCAATCATAGAAACTCCCAAATTCAAGGATAACCACAAATTTCCATTTATATCAGTAAAAATATGTTTAACACTGTTGTCCTGAAGTCCATTTTCAGTATTTATTGCATTTACCGGTTTAAAATTTTTATCTGTAATTAGCAGTCCACCTTTAATACTACCCATGGCGTAGCCATTTTCACCGAGTATTGCGCCGCAATACAATTCATTTTCTGCCATCCACGCATCAGCAGGTGATGCTATTTTTGAGAAGGTTGATTTTTCGGGATTTTCTTTGTCATACACCAAAAGATGCATGCCTATATCTCTGCATCCAACCCAATAAATATTGTCTTTAAAAGGTAAAATAAAATCTACCCGTTGATTTGCAAAAATTTCTGAGCCCGGAATTTTTTTCAAGTCTCCGTCAATAAAAACTTTAAACCCCACTTGCCTTTCTCTTACAAATAAATTTTCTCCGACTTTAAAAAAAGTATGAAAGCTTTCCAATTCCGGCGAAAAAGATTTTAGTTTGCCATTCTTAAAAAGAAATATTTTTTCATTGGCACAAAAATACACTTCATCGTTTATACAGCGTACAACCAAAACATTTTCAAAGTTTAAATCTTTTTCCTTAAGTTTTTCTGATAATGATTTGTATTCTATTTTACCATTTTGCTTAGTAAGTAAATAACCAAACTCTGTTTGTCCCCCAACAAAAATCGTATCTCCATTATTATTATCTAATGACAGACACCTTGATTCATGTCTGAGTTTTATTGGTTTCCAGTTTTTCCCATCATTTAATAATACACAAGTTCCGTTGGCAACATACATTCTTCCCCACTTATCCTGCAGGCTGCAGCCGTTTTGATCGCTTTCACCATAATCAGCGGGAGAAAAATTAGTGAGGTAGTAATTTCCGTTTTGACTGTAACCCGCGAGCGCCAGAAATAAGAGTAAAAAAGCAATATGTATATAAACTCTAAGCTTCATTAGGGCAAAAATATGGTAATATTTCGCTAAAAAGAGGGTTTTATTTGGCAAAACGGGCTTTTACGCTCATTTATCTCAATAATACTGGAAAAATAAGTAGTAATATTTCCATTATAATGGAAAAATAAATATTAAAATTTCCATTATAATGGAAATATTAGTACATTTGTGTTATGAATAACTTTAAGAGATTAGCATTTCCTACAGTAGAGGCTTGGTTAAAAAAGCATAAAGCCATTGTGCTTATTGGTGCCAGACAAGTTGGTAAAACAACTTTGGTAAACCAATTAGTAAAAGACGCTAAGCAAAAGGCAATTTATTTAAATGCCGATGAAGCAACAATAAGAGAAACTTTATCATCAGCATCGCTCGATCAACTAAAAGATATTATCGGCAACAATAAATTATTAGTTATTGATGAAGTACAACGTATTGATAATGCCGGATTATTGTTAAAACGTATAACCGATAATTTTAAAGACCTGCAATTAATAGCAACGGGATCATCGGCACTTGAAATTGCCGACAAAATATTTGAGCCATTAACCGGCAGACATATTTTGATGCATTTATACCCATTTTCTTTTTACGAACTTTATAAAGATGAAAGCAATTTAACTATTACTAATAATTTGCCTTTTCACTTGATACATGGTTTTTATCCCGAAATATGCACCCACCGTAATGATGCAGAAATGTTATTGAAAAATCTCGCTTCACAATATCTTTACAAGGACGTATTGGTTTGGAAAGATATTCGCAAACCCGAATTGTTAGATAAACTTTTACAATTGCTGGCTTACCAAATGGGCTCGGAAGTTTCTTTAAATGAATTGGCAACACAATTAAAAGTAAAAACAGAAACCATTGATAGTTATATCGATTTGCTGGAAAAAGCATTTGTGGTTTTTAGGCTTAGTTCGTATGCAACAAATCATCGCAAAGAAGTAAGCAAAATGAAAAAAATTTATTTTTGGGATAACGGCATACGCAATGCAATTATAAATGATTTTAGACCTATACAAGTCAGGCAAGATACAGGCGCCCTATTTGAAAACATGATGGTTGCCGACAGACAAAAAATGAACGAATGGAAAGATAGAAATGTAAAACCCTATTTTTGGAGAACCTTACAACAACAAGAAGTTGACTACCTTGAAAAATCGGGAACTGATTTGTTTGCTTATGAGTTTAAATATTCTGCAAACCAAAAGGCAAGTATTACCAAAGCTTTCCTAAACGCCTACCCTGGTGCTGAAGCCAAGATAATTACTCCAAAAGATTTGAAGAAATTTTGTATGTAATTTTTTATTTTAAAAAATTATTCCCCTGCCAAATAAGAAGCGATAGCCATTCTTATTTCTCCGTAGCTATAATTATCTCCTAGCGCTGCTTTGATAGGAGTCAAATTAAAAGTATCCAGCTCTTTTGTTGCAGCTATAATTTTTTTAATTTTTTCTACGCTCACGAATTCCTCAACATCAAGCTGACCTTTAGCAACGAAAGTTGACAAGTGTCCTTCGACAGTAGTTTTTGCCATTCCTCGTAACTGAGCAATTTCTTGAACTGATTTTCCTTCTTTAAATAATTTTAATGATTCTTTATGCGTATCGCCCTTCACTTTTTTAGTCCCACGCGGTTTGCGTTCGCGTTTTTCCTTTCGCTCAATTTTCTTCTTCTCTGTTGCTTTAATAATCGGCGTTAAAACTCTTGCAATTTCATCGTTACGCTGCTTTTCATATGAAAATTTCGAGAATTCATTTTTATCAATAGCGATATCTTCTGTGATAGATTTGCAAATTAAAATTGCTTTGTTCATCCGCTTTATTTGCTCGTACAAAAAGACTTCTATCTCAAATAATTCCTTTATATAGTCTTTTACTCTTTTCTCACTTTTTACTTCTTCTATTTTTGCGAAAATTGTTTTGGTAATCTTTTTAAATACGGGCGCAAAATATTCGTTGGCATCGTTTAAACGTTTGTAAGTTAATGCGAGATACCCGACTTCTTTATTGTCAATTATTTTTACAATATGATTTATGAATTTATCCGCTGCCGGTTTTATCTCATTTACTTTTTCCTTTAAATCAACTGCCCATTTATGGTGTTTTTGTTTTGTAGATCGTCTTTCATCCTTAACATACGAAAATGCATGTTCATCCAACTGCTGTACGAGATACGTAAAGTCAAAATTCTCAACCAGGTACGTTCGTAAAAATAAAAGGGTTTCTTTTTTTACCAGCTCCTCCGGGTTCTCCTGTTCTGATTTAGTTTTAGAAAATTCTGATACCTTTTTATCTTCGCTGATACTGTTGTAATTTACTTTTGAAGTAAGAACCAAACCATTCAGCGAACGCAAACGCGAGAGTGCTACATAAACTTGTCCGGGGGCAAAAGCATCTCCTATATCTATTATAGCTTTGTCAAACGTTAAACCCTGACTTTTATGTACGGTTATTGCCCACGCTAATTTAATCGGATACTGTGTAAATGTCCCGTTAATATGTTCTTCTATTTCGTTACTAACAGCATTCACCACAAATTTTACATTTTCCCATTTGTACTTTTCTACAGCCAAGGCAGGCGACCCGTCATCGAACTGAACTTCAATCAACTCATTTGAAAGCTTTGACACAACGCCTATTTTGCCGTTAAAAAAACGTTTAGCCGGAGTTGGATCATTTTTTACAAACATAATTTGTGATCCTACTTTTAACTCTAAAATTTTTTCTACCGGATAAGCATATTCGCTGAATTCATCCACAAGTCCCGCCTCAAAATAATACGACTTACCATTTAATTTATTCAACATTACTTTATTTTGATTGTCAGCTTTGTAATTATGTGTAGTGAGGGTAATATAATTTTCTGTCGACGAAATCTTAAAATCTGGTTTGTAATATTTGTTTAGCAAAGTAATATCTTCATTGTTGACTGTATTATTTCTTAAATTATTTAGGAGAGAAATAAACTCCATGTCACTCTGACGATAAATTTTATCCAACTCAATATAAACGGGTTTTGTTTGTTGTAAAACGCGCGCATCAAAAAAGTGTTCGCTTTTGTAGAAGTCTTTTAGCACTTCTCTTTCTTCGTTTTTTATAACAGGAGGTAATTGCAATAAATCGCCTATAAATAAAACCTGCACGCCTCCAAAAGGCAAATAATTTTTTCTGCGAACATGTTTCAAAACAACATCAATTGCATCTAACAAATCAGAGCGCAACATACTTACTTCATCAATAATCAATAACTCCAATTCCTGTAGTAATTTTCTTTTGTTATCATTCATCTTCAAATTTTTGATAACAGAGCCGGGGTCGTTAATTTTTAGATTTTGATTATGCGCCGAAACTGGCTGATTAAATGGGACAAAGCTTCCGAATGGTAATTGAAACAAAGAATGAATAGTTACCCCACCCGCATTGATAGCGGCAATACCGGTTGGTGCAGCGATAACAGTTTTTTTATGCGTGCTCTCAACTATATGTTTTAAAAAAGTTGTCTTGCCTGTCCCCGCTTTTCCGGTAAGAAAAATATTTTTGTTAGTGTGATTGATAAACTTAGAAGCAAGTAAAGCTATATCAGTGAGTGTAATTGTAGTTTCCATTTTAATTTCGAAGAGTTAAAATTACAATAATAATTGAAATGAATAAACTCTGTTTGTAAGTAGATTTTTTTGCGTGAGGGATTGAAGCAGAAAGCCCACAGCCGTTGTAGATTTTTCTCTTTGCAGTAAATTAAATAACGGCGAGGACTTGGCGCGAAAAGCCCGACCCCGCCTATGTGCAATTTCAAAAGTTTGTTTGTGTTTCCAAAGGCGGGGGCACGCCCAAATAAAAAGCGTATCTTTACAGTATACTAACTAAAACCAAAATTTAAATTGACATTCGAAGATTTTAAACTAGACCCCACCATTATGGAAGGTCTTTACTCAATGGGTTACAAAGTCCCAAGCCCAATACAAGAACTAGCTATTCCGGTACTTTTAGAAAAACACGATATTATTGCTTGCGCACAAACAGGTACGGGAAAAACTGCGGCTTATTTATTGCCCACTATTCATCACATCCTAAAGTCAGAAACAAGACATTTAAATGCACTCATCATTGCTCCTACGCGTGAGCTTGCTATGCAAATTGATCAGCAAGTTGAAGCTATGGCTTATTTCTGCGGAGTAAGTTCCATGCCTGTATACGGAGGTGGAGACGGCATTACATGGGAACAACAAAAACGCGCACTGAAAACAGGTGCAGATATTATTATTGCAACTCCCGGAAGATTGATTGCATTGTTACAAGCAGGTGATATTGATTTTAAACATTTGCAACATCTTATTTTAGATGAGGCCGACCGTATGCTTGACATGGGATTTTTTGATGACATTATGCGCATTATAAAATATTTGCCTACAGAAAGACAAACGCTTTTATTTTCTGCTACTATGCCTCCTAAAATGCGAACGTTGGCAAAAAGTATTTTAAAAGAACCAAAAGAAATAACTATAGCCATTGCAAAACCAGCTGAAGGAATTAATCAACAAGCTTACTTAGTTTACGATTCTCAGAAAGAAGCTTTATTGAAAATAATTTTACAAAATCAGGATTACCAATCGGTTATTATTTTTTCTTCAACCAAAGAGAATGTAAAAAAATTAGAACGTGATTTATTGCGATTAAAACTTTCGGTGAAAGCATTTCACTCTGATTTAGAACAAGCGGAACGCGAAGAATTGATGCGTGAATTTAAAAACAAACGCGTTCGCATTTTAGTGGGCACAGATGTTCTTTCCAGGGGGATTGATGTAGAAGGAATTAGTTTGGTTGTAAATTACGATGCTCCTCCCGATCCGGAAGATTATGTACACAGAATTGGTCGCACCGCGCGTGCTGCAGCTTTAGGTACGGCAATTACTTTTATCAATGAAAAAGACCAACCTAAATTTGCGCGTATTGAAGCCTTGATAGGAAAAGTTATTCCAAAAATTCCTTTACCAAAAGAATTGGGTGAAGGCCCGTTGTACCAACCTGAATTAAAACGACCATCGGATCGTAAACCACATTTTGGAAATCGTAAGGGTGGGTTTAAAAAATTTAATAAAAGCAGGTAGATTAAAAAATTCCTTTACACTCCTTGGGCTTTTGCTTTAGCTTAACGCTAATTACAAATCCGTAGAAAAAATACCAGTCTTTGGTATTTGGATTACCACGCAGCTTACCAACGTTCCCCATAAAATCATTCGGGTTTTTTGAACGGTTACTTAAAACAGCTGCATTTCCTCCTCGCTCTTTTGCCAACAAAACCGGATCAACATATTTGCCACTTACATCATCTAAATAATCGGTAAAAGTTTTTCGCGGGCCCCACTCAAAACCAAGTGTTATTTGCTTAGAGAAACTTAATTTAAATCCAATACCAAAAGGCACAGACATTTGGTACAATTTATAAGGTTTCCTATTAATATTTTGCGACGTGTTTTGTCCTTCGGTAGCAAGAGGGCGTAATTCAATCCATTGATTACCGAGGTTTGCCATTGGGTTAAAATGAAAACCGGCCACACCTAAAAAAAGATAGGGGGCAAAAATATAATCGGTGTGCCCTACTTTATATTCCCAAAAATTAAATTCGGCCTGCACATAAAGTTCATCCACCCGCGATTTAAAATTTAAATTACGCTCTAATTGGTCCGGATTATCAGTTTGTGAGTCGTCTCCCTGGATGTTTCCAAAATTAAACCCCCCTCTAAAAGCAAGGCGATAATTATGGTTGTAACGGTAAAACACGCCAATGGCGGGCTGTGTCATAGAAAATTGGCGTGCCGGGTTTAAATCACCTATATAATACGACCCGCCTAAAAAAACACCTATATCGTGCGAATGATATTGTGCATTTGCATGCCTTTGCGAATAAGCTGAAAAACAACTGAAAAAAGAGAAAATTATAAGGCAAAACTTTTTCATTCTACAACAACGTATTTGTACATCAAATATTGTATTCTTCAAGTCATTACAGGAAAGCTAATTTAGCTATTATTTAGCAATAATCAGCTTGCGAATAATCACTTTTTCGTTCAAATTTATTTTAACAAAATAAACCCCCGAAAGTAAATTATCAGTAAATAGTACAAACTGTTCCTCTTGTCCGTTAATACTGTGGCTTTGGTTTAAACTTAACTTTTCTCCATTTACATTAAAAAGGTTTACGTTGCATTTGTTAGTATTGGCATTTGAAAGGGTAATGGTAACATTATTAAAAGAAGGGTTAGGGAAAATATCGATACTTATGTTCTCTTGTAGCTCCATGCTTCCCAAAGTACAATTTACTTCCGCAAGCCAGATTGTAATATTCATTAATAATCGCTGATGATTACCGGCCGCATCTGCTATATAACCATCATACAAAATATCATTTACATCCCCGGTTCCATCGTCGGTTGGAGAACTGTCTCCTATAATTGCAACTTTGCCACATCCCCATCGTGCGTAAGCACACATTACCCCTGTATTACCCGAAGAACCCGTTTTATAAATAACCCCTTTTACACTTGCATTTTGAGAAGGATTAAGGGTTACTGTTGTACCGGCGCTCCATTTAACCTGTGTTACATTTCCCATTGGGCCATAAATAATTGAATCGCCTGCAGCAGCAATAATATTATTGCTGGTTTGGGAAAAATTTTGCAAATCGACAGAAATACCGAACGCATTATTTTGAACAGAATTATTTGTAAAAAAATCGTTCCATATTGCAGGAGAATCAAATCCGTCACCGTTCCTATCACTCACATCATGGTCAGCAATCATAAATAAACTCCCTCCATTCTGAATAAAATTCATCATGGCTGTTTTTTCGGCCGAAGTAAAAAGTATGTTGGGTTCATCAACAATAAAAATTTTATAGTTAGTTAAATCCTGAGGGTTTGACGTATTACCATAGGTAAGGGCTGTTCCAAAAGGAAGCGTTTCAACCCAATAGCCCTTGTTTACACAATCAATTGCCCAAAAAGAAAGTCCGCCTTTCCAATATGTTTCCGGTGTTGAAGTGGTAATTGCAGTTTGAGTTAGCATCGGTAACCGCTGGGCATTAGATTCATTTGATGCACAAGTACACGTATATCCACCGGTAGAATTCCATCCCATATTATTTACATCTGCATCAATTACCCAATCTGCATTACCTGCCGATTCTGCCTTTGAAGCATCAAATAAAATTTTTATCTGCGAAAAAACAGTTTGATTAAAGCAAAAACAAATTACCGCTCCAAATATTATCTTCTTCATAATTCAGACATTATCTTATCTATCAAAAATAAAAAAACTCCGACAGTTTTCACTACCGGAGTTCATATTTTTCCGAAGGAATCCCTACGGGAAACAAATTAAATTTTATTTTACTGCAGTAACTACCGCTTTAAACGCATCCGGATGATTCATTGCTAAATCAGCTAAAGCCTTACGGTTTAACTGAACATTTTTAGCGTGAAGTTTTCCGATGAATTCTGAGTAGCTCATTCCGTGCAAACGAACCCCTGCGTTAATACGCTGAATCCATAAAGCACGCATACTGCGCTTTTTGTTTTTACGATCGCGATACGCATACGTTAAACCTTTTTCCCAAGTGTTTTTGGCAATGGTCCAAACATTTTTACGAGCGCCCCAATACCCTTTTGTAAGGTTTAGGATTTTTTTTCTGCGAGCCCTACTGGCTACATGGTTGACTGAACGTGGCATTTCTTTTTGTTTTTTGATTTTCAGTGTTCGCCTTGGCGAATCTTACTACTGAAACTCTGGTTTAACAATTGTTTTTTCTACCGAATTAGATGTTACGCAAATTTGTTTTAAAGGGTCTATTACTTACCAATTGCCAACATGTGCTTTACATTGCTCATGTCTGATTTGTGAACCAATCCATCATGACGCAATGCGCGTTTGCGGGATTTTTCCTTTTTGGTAAGAATGTGTCTTTTAAAGGCATGCTTGCGTTTAATCTTTCCGGTCCCAGTTACGCGGAATCTCTTCTTTGCACTGGAGTTTGTTTTCATTTTTGGCATGACTTCTTCTTTTTTTAAGGATGGCAAAGATAGGAAATTTTATTATTCTGATAGCTATTGTCCTAAAAATAAAAAACGACCCCGAAAGGCCGTTTTTTAATAGAAAAAGATACTTTTTAGTTAATGTTTAACTTGATAGTTTGCAGGCTGTTATTACTGTTTAACTGTAAAAAATAAAGTCCTTTTGGCAAATGCAAAGCTTCTACATTTATAGCTATTTTTTGCTTGCCAATTACTTGATTTTCATCAACCAACACAGCGATTTGTCTACCATCTAAATCAAATAATTGAAGATTAACCATACCTGTTACTTTGTTTTCGTAGGTAAGGTATGTCATATCAGTTGCAGGATTCGGAAACAAACCAAAAGAGGCTGCAGGCTGACTAATAAACGCCACACCACTACTAAATGATTGTAAATACTGTGCTTTTGTAACAGCACCTGCAGCATCCATATCAATTGACATTAGCTGTGCATCTTGCGTATTTTGCATCCAGGTATAGCTAGTTGTTGTATCCCAAGCACCCTGAAGAAAACCTCCAAATAGAAAAACACTATCAGATGTTATTTCATACGCTTTAACACGTAATGTGTTGGGATAAGTGGCTGTAGGTGTAGTTAATGACCCAAATGCATCAGCCGTAATAGTACGTTTTACACGGTGATTTACGGTAGCAGTTCCAAGAGGAAAAGATGCAGCAAAATCATTTTGTACATTATTACCGTACGTAAATGGTGCCGGAAATAATATTTGATTAGGATTAAAATTTATAGCAGTCATCGTTCCTTGAACACTAACGTATGCTCCATCTACAAATAGTCCGCCACTGTTACCAATAAGATAAACCCAGTCCGTAAGATTTGGCTGTTGTATTGCCATTGTAGCACTCGGAAAATTAGAAGAACCTGCCCCTCCCGAAGGCGCTACAAAAGCGGTAGGATCAGCATAAATATTAGCAAACTCTGAAGTGTAATTCCATGTTTGCGCAACAGCCGAACCGGCCGAAACGGTAAATGATGGAAGGTCTACCGCCAAAGTATCTGAAGCCATATTATAGACATACCCAATTTGCGGTAAAGCTGCTACCGTGATTGTTGTTTGAGCCATTGCATTGCTACCTAAAGCAACAAATGCAAGTATTGATAATGAAGAGTAGAGTTTTTTCATGCGTTTAATTTTTTAGATTTAGGAGTAAAAATAAGAAATTATCTGTCAAAATAGCAAATAAAAATGCCTAAACGGTACTGTCACTAAGCAGGTATAATTTTTGTACCTTCGCCCCCTTATAAAATCAAAACATGTTCGAGTTTTTAAGTAAAATGTTCGGTACCAAGTCGCAAAAGGACGTTGAGTCGGTTCAACCCATTGTAGATCAGGTACTTCAAGTATATCCAAGTCTTCAATCTTTAAGTAATGAGGAGCTGCGCGAAAAATCATTTACACTTCGTAAAACCATTCAGGATTACACTTCGGCAGAAAACAAACAAATAGCTGACATAAAAGCACGAATTGAGCAAGATCAGGACATGGATGTTGACGCCAAAGACAACCTGTATAAAGAAATTGATGAAATTGAAAAGGAAATCGATAAAAAAACCGAAGAAGTTTTAAATCAAATATTACCCGAAGCTTTCGCTGTTTGTAAAGAAACTGCAAGCCGTTTTTCAAAAAACGAAGAAATAAAAATCAAAGCTTCTGATATTGATAAAAATTATATTGAACGTCATCCAAATGCAAAAAACGTAGAAATACGGGATGGCTATGCGTATTGGAAAAATAAATGGACTGCCGCAGGCGGAGAAGTTGTTTGGAACATGGTGCATTACGACGTTCAATTAATTGGAGGAATTGTTCTCCATCAAGGAAAAATTTCTGAAATGGCAACCGGTGAAGGAAAAACGTTAGTAGCTACTTTGCCGATTTTTTTAAACGCATTATCAGGAAAAGGTGTACACATTGTAACTGTAAATAATTATTTATCACGACGTGATGCAGAGTGGAACGGTCCCATTTTTGAATTTCACGGATTGAAAGTTGATTGTATTGATAAATACGAACCGCATTCTCCCGAGCGACACGCCGCATACAACTGCGATATTACGTACGGAACAAATAACGAATTTGGTTTTGATTACCTGCGCGACAATATGGCGCATAACGTTGATGGACTAGTACAACGCAAACATAATTTCGCAATTGTAGATGAGGTTGACTCCGTTTTAATTGATGATGCGCGTACTCCATTAATTATTTCAGGCCCAACTCCGCAAGGCGATAAACACGAATTTGTAAATTTAAAACCGCGAATAGAAAAATTAGTTAACGTACAAAAACAATATTTAAATACTTGCCTTACAGATGCAAAAAAATTATTTGCTCAGGAAGGAAAAGAAAAAGAAGCAGGTATTCCATTACTACGTGCTTTCCGTGGATTACCAAAAAATACGGCACTTATAAAATTTTTAAGTGAGAATGGTGTTCGCGCACTTTTGCAAAAAACAGAAAACTATTACATGCAAGACCAACAAAAGGAAATGCATAAAATAGATCAGGAACTTTATTTTGTAATTGACGAAAAAAATAATTCGGTTGATATGACCGAAAAAGGAATTGACTTAATTACAACCTCAGGCGAAGATACAGGTTTCTTTATCATTCCAAATGTTGGCGATCAAATTGCAGACATTGAAAAAATGACTGTTGCAGCCGATGAAAAAATGCGTCGCAAAGAAATTTTATTGCAAGAGTTCACTGTAAAAAGCGAGCGAATTCATACCATCGTGCAATTACTAAAAGCATACGCGTTGTTTGATAAAGATGATGAGTATGTGGTAATGGACGGTCAGGTAAAAATTGTTGACGAGCAAACAGGTCGTATCATGGAAGGCCGACGTTATAGTGATGGATTACACCAGGCAATTGAAGCAAAAGAAAATGTAAAGATTGAAGCTGCTACGCAAACGTATGCAACGATTACGTTGCAAAATTATTTCCGTATGTATCACAAGCTTGCAGGCATGACGGGTACTGCAGAAACAGAAAGTCAGGAGTTATGGGATATTTATAAATTAGATGTTGTTGTTATTCCAACCAACCGCGCTATCTCACGTAAAGACGAACATGATTTGGTTTACAAAACAAAACGCGAAAAATACAACGCTGTTATTGAAGAAATTGCAAAATTAGTTGCCGCCGGCAGACCAAGTCTTGTTGGTACAACGTCAGTAGAAAATTCTGAGATACTTGGCCGTATGTTAAAACTGCGCGGAATTAAACATAACGTTCTGAACGCTAAACAACACCAAAAAGAAGCACAAATAATTGCAGAAGCAGGCTTACCGGGTAACGTTACCATTGCAACCAACATGGCCGGTCGTGGTACGGATATTAAACTTGGTCCAGGTGTAAAAGAATCCGGCGGTCTTGCCATCATTGGTACTGAGCGTCACGAATCTCGTCGGGTTGACAGGCAGTTACGTGGACGTGCAGGAAGACAAGGTGATCCGGGAACTTCACAATTTTTTGTTTCGTTAGAAGATGATTTGATGCGTTTATTCGGCAGCGAGCGTATTGCACGTTTGATGGACAGAATGGGATTACAAGAGGGAGAAGTTATTCAGCACAGCATGATTAGTAAATCCATTGAGCGTGCACAGAAAAAAGTGGAGGAAAATAATTTTGGCATTCGTAAACGATTAATTGAATATGATGATGTGATGAACGTGCAACGTGATGTAATTTACAAACGTCGTCGCAATGCATTGTTTGGCGATAAATTAAGTGTGGATATTGCAAACGTGATGTTTGATGTGGGAGAAGATATGGTTGCGCAGTTTCACGAAGACAGAGATTACGAAGGAATGCGTTTTGAGTTATTAAAAACATTTTCGATTGATGCTCCTGTAACAGTAGAAGAATTTAATAGCAAATCAACACAGGATTTAACACAACTTACTTTTGTAAACTCTTACAAACATTACAAAGAAAAAAATGAACTTGTTGCCGGCATGGTTTTACCAGTGGTAAAAGATGTTTATTTAAACCCGAACAATCAGTTCGAAAATATTGTAACGCCATTTACAGATGGAATACGGGACATACAAGTTGTTGCTAATTTGAAAAAATGTTACGATACAAAAGGTCGTGACATGGTTTTAGCATTTGAAAAAATGGTAACACTTGCCATGATTGACGATTCATGGAAAGAGCATTTACGCGAGTTGGATGATTTAAAACAATCTGTACAAAATGCTTCGTTGGAGCAAAAAGATCCATTGCTTATTTACAAATTAGAATCTTTTAATTTGTTTAAAGACATGGTTGCCAAAACCAATAAAGAAGTAATTACATTTTTGGTAAAAGGAAGTTTGCCTCAGCAAAAAAACGCAGAGCAGCAGCCGCAAATAAAATTTGGCGCACAGCAGGCATTACCACAAAAGAAAGAGCAATTAACAGAAAGCCGCAGCGAGAGTATAGATGATAATGGTGATACCCAAACTAAAGTAAAAAAACAACCTATACGCGTTGAGCAAAAAGTCGGTCGTAATGATGCTTGTCCTTGCGGCAGTGGCAAGAAGTATAAGAACTGTCACGGTGGGTAATACAAGGGGGCAGCGGCAGTTGCATCATCCTGTAATCTTCATTTATATTTAATGTATATTTAGTTGTTGTATGGCACCTATAAAAATACATATACTCGCTTTTCTACTTGCATTTAGTTCTTGCATTTCCCTGCAAGCTCAAAAAAAAATAACAGATTCCTTAGTAGCCGAACTAAGGACAAATAAAGAAGACAGCACTAAAGTAAATACACTTAACTTTTTTGCATGGGAATTAAGGTATTCTAATTACGACTCTGCAATCATTCTTAGTAAACAGGCTATACTAATTGCATTAAAACGAAAGTGGTTAAAAGGAGTTGCAAAAGCTTATTTACAAATGGGGGGGGTATGAATTGGCTACAAGGCAATAATACTCTTTCAGAAAAAAACTATAATACAGCACTACTAATTTACGAAAAAACAAAAAATGAAACCGGAAAGATTACTGTTTTAAAGAGGTTAGCAGAATTATATCTTGACCAAGGTGATTACCCTAGTGCTTTAAGGAATTATTCTCTAGCATTATCGGGAAGCGAAAAACTTGGGGATAAAAAAGAAATTTCGGCCAATTACAGCGAAATTGGGCTTGTTTATACTCAACAAGGCAATTACACCGATGCCTTAAATTATCTCCTAAAAAGTTTAAAAATAGATGAGAATCAGAAAAATAAAAAAGGAGAAGCTTCGGACCTTGTAAATATTGGCAATGTTTATTGGTATCAAGAAGATTATAAAAGAACTTTAGATTATTATTTAAAAGCTTTAAATATTAAAGAAGTTTTGGGAGATAAATAAGGAATGACCCAAACATTAGGAAATATCGGATACCTTTACAATACTCAGAATAATTATCCAAAAGCTCTGGAATATTATTTTAAATCTTTAAAAATAGATGAAGAATTAGGAGGAAAAATTACTTTTTCCGCAGGTCTTGGTAATGTTGGAAACATTTATGCAGATTGGGCTGAAGAATTTAAATCCAAAAATAGGACAAAAAGTGATTCACTATATAGTTTAGCCTTCAGCTATTATTTTAAGGGCTTACATATAGCCGAAGAAATTGGGAATAAAGAAAGAATTTCCTTGTGGTATGGCAAAATTGGCTACTCATATAATGAGCAAGGCAAATATGACCAAGCACAGATTTATTACTTGAAATCAATAAAATTATCGGAAGAAGAGGGTAATAAAAAACGAATGGTAACCACGCTAAGTAATTTGGCCTCACTTTATATTACACTTAAAAAATATAAGGAAGCTGAAGAAGTATTACTAAAAACATTGCAGCTAGCTGATAGTATAAAATCAATTAATGTCCGCGAATCAATGGAAAATATGATAAGTGAGCTCTATTCGATTACAGGTCAATATGCAAAAGCTCTTGAACACTATAAAAAATATATAGCTGCAAGAGATAGTTTATTTAATGAAGATAATACCAAAAAACTGGTTCAGACCGATATGCAATTTCAATTTGATAAAAAAAAGTCTGCTTCAAAACTGGAACAGGAAAAAAAAGAAGCTGTGACGGAGGCCGAAAGTAAAAAACAAAAAGTAATTATTTGGAGTGTAAGCGGAATTTTGCTTTTGGTATTTGCCTTTGCACTATTTGCTTACCGAAGCTATTTACAAAAACAAAAAGCAAATGTTGAAATAACTAAGCAAAAACATCTTATTGAGGAAAAACAAAAAGAAATTTTAGACAGTATTTATTATGCGAGAAGGATACAGCGCTCTTTACTACCAAATGAAAAATACATCGATAAAAATTTAAATAGGTTGATGACTAATTCTTGAATCATTTTTATGGTATATTTGATGATAACATGTCCTCATTAAAAGCATATTTCCTTTCTTGCTTCCTGGCTCTTAGTTCTTGCTTCTCTCTACAAGCTCAAAAAAGAATTATAAATTCACTGGAAACAGAAATTAAATCTGCCAAAGAAGATACAAGCAAAGCAAATACGCTTAACAAACTGAGTTGAATTTTATGGAGAACAGTTAGCTACGAAAACTCCATAGAAGCTGCTCAAAAAGCAAAAAGTCTTTCTGAAAAACTAAACCACAAAAAAGGTACTGCCATTGCTTATAATAATTTAGGAACCATTTATTGGTATCAGGCTAATTATAATAAATCACTTGATGCATATATTAAATCGCTGGTGATAATGGAGGAACTGGGAAATAAACCCGGAATATCTGATGCCAATAATAATATAGGTATGGTGTATTATTATATGGGGAAATATGATAAAACTATTGAATTTTATAAAAAATCATTGAAAATAGATGAAGAACTGGGAAGCAAAAGCGGAGTTGCTTTATCCTATAATAATATTGGAAGCGTATACGATGGAATAGCTAATGATGCCGTAGGTTTTAAAAATAATAAACTTGCTTTACCAAATTATGATACAGCCATAGCATATTATTCGAAATCGCTTACAATTTGTCTGGAGATAAAAGACAAAAAAGGCTTAATGCTCAATTATAATAATCTCGGCGCAACTTTCTGTGGAAAGGGAAACTGTTCCTCTTCTGAAGGTAACTCATTAGAGGCAGCAGATAATTATAAAAAAGCTATTCAGTTTCATGAGAAATCACTTGCTTTAAAAAAAGAAAGTGGCGACAAAAATGGAATTGCCGGCTCTTTTGTAAGTTTGGGGGAAATTAATTTATTCTTAAAAAATTACAAAGAGGCTATAACTTATTTTAACGAAGGGCTTTCGCTCGCAAAAAAAATTGGGGCAAAAGAACGCATTAAATTTGCCTTTGCCGGTCTCTCTAAATCGTATGCCGGAATCCGAAAATTTGAAAAAGCTTATGATTACCATGTTGAGTTTGCAGATGTGAAAGATTCTATTTACAATGAGGAAACCAGCCAACAAATGAGGATAGCGAACTTCAGGTGACGCAACTTCGTAAACAACAGATTATTATTTGGTCGACAATTTTAGGTCTACTTCTTGCCATTGTTTCCGGAGTATTTATTTTTAACCGATTTAAAGTAACGCAAAAGCAAAAAAGAATTATCGAAAATCAAAAAACTTTAGTTGAACATCAAAAACATTTGGTGGAAGAAAAACAAAAGGAGATTTTAGAGAGTATTTATTACGCGAGAAGGATACAGCGCTCCTTACTTACTTCTGAAAAGTACATCGATAAAAACCTTAAAAAATTAAAGAAATAATTTAATTCACATCAATCAGGCTTCTGATTTTCAAATTCTCCCTTTTTATTATGTTAGCTTTTATTTGAACAATTTTCTTCTCTCCCGGAATTAAATCGAAATAATTGTCGCTAAAAAATGCATCATTTCCTGTATAGCTAAGAAAAATATTTTTTGCAAGTCTACCCGTAGTAAGCTCTATGCTGTTGCCAGAAATCCATTTACAATTTATTACGGGCCTTTCCATTTTCAAATCTTTCGGACTTACGAAGTAATAATATTTATTTATTTTACTGATTTGCTTTATCAAAGAAGTAAAAGAACATTTTAAAACTACGGCATTTTTATTTGTTGTTACTATACTTTTAGGAATAGTAAATAATTTTTTACTACTATTTTTTGATATTTCTATTGGAAGATATTTGTTCCAAAGTACTTTTCCGTTAAAATCAAATAACTCAAAGGCAAGCTCCGCTTTTGTGTCATACAATAAATCTGAGATAACAAATATTTTGAGTGAATCCGCTTCATCAGCTATAGAAATTACTACATTTTCGAAAGACTTTCTTATTGAGTAATGCGCTGCCTTCCAATTTCTATAATAATCAATTGTACTCCAGGAAATGCCCGGCCAACAATCATTTAACTGCCAATACAAAGAACCCATGCAATAAGGTTTGCTTCTTCTATGAGCCTCAATGGCAATTTCCATTCCGCGCGCTTGCACCAATTGAGAAACATAAACATAGTCTTCAAAATTTGTGGGAATTCTATAATCGCTATCCATATACGCATTTATTGTTTGGAAACCCTTTGGATGCTTCTGCAGATTTTTAATGCAAGAACCATTTAATAACAAACTATCTCCACAATTTTTATTTATCGTACTTAAAGTGGGCATTCCTTGGAAACCGTATTCACTCATAAAACGCCCCACCTTCTTGTTATAGTTTTCAAAAGGTTCCATTCCCCACCATATTCCCCAATAGTGGGCATCTCCCGACAATAAACTTTCTTTATGTCCCCAACCAATTAAAGGGGACGAAGCCCAATAATTTCTTTGCGAATCATTTTCCATGACAATTTCAGGCAAAATTTTCTCGAATAGATTTAAGTAATCCCCCCACATATTTATAGAATCATTTTTAGAATAATTAAATTGCTTTTGCCACCCCCAATTCTTCCAGCCCTCCTCTATTTCGTTGTTGCCACACCAAAGTGCAATACTTGGGTGGTTTCTTAAACGCCTTACTTGTTCAGCAGCTTCTTGTTTAACGTTTTTTATAAAAGCAGAATCGCCCGGATACATTGCGCAGGCAAACACAAAGTCCTGCCACACTAAAATTCCTTTTTCATCACATAGTTTATAAAATTCATCCTCTGCATATACTCCACCACCCCACACGCGAAGCATGTTCATATTTGCATCAACAGCGTTTTGAATAATCCGCTTATAATTTTCATTTGTTACACGAGGTAAAAAATTATCTGGAGGAATATAATTTGCTCCTTTCATAAAAACCGGAACCCCGTTAAGTTTAAAATAAAAACTTTTTCCGGCAGCATCCCTTTCCTGAACCAGTTCAATTGCACGCAGACCAATAACTATATTCTTTTTATCTAAAACCCTTCCGTCTTTTATAAGTTCAATACTAAAATTATAAAGCTCTGCCCTACCAATTCCGTTACACCACCATCTTCTTGGATTTTTAATACTATACGGGAGTTCGTAAGAATTTTTTCCGGGAAGTAAGGGCGTATTAAATGCAGAATTTATTCCTTTGTTCTCTTTATCAGAAGAAGTAACATAAATATAGTAGTCGCCTTTTTGAGAACAGTTTACTTCGCAATTAAAACTTAATTTTGCCAGTGTATCATTCAGGCTTTCTTGTATTACTTGTATGTCGTTCAATTTTGCATTATTCCATAATACAAGTTTTACATTCTTATAAATTCCGCACGTAACAAAGCGTGGCGCAAAATCCCAACCGTATTGATATTGTGCTTTGCGGGTAAAAACTCTTTCATTTTCAGGTAATGTATAAGGAAGTTTTTTTGCAAGTTCCTTTCCTTTGCTTACAGCCGATTCAAAAACAATGCGAAGTTTACTTTGAGGGAATTTTAGATATTTCTTTACATCTGCTTTCCAGGTACGAAACATATTATCGGTAATAATAATTAATGTATCATTCAAATAGACTTTGGCGTAAGTGTCAAGTCCTTCGAATTGTAATTCCATGTTTTGCTTACCAAACATATTGTCATCACATCCAAAAATAGTTTCGTATTCCCAATCGCATGTTTCTATCCATTGTAATTGTTTTTCATTTGATTGAGAAAACGGGTCAGGAATTTTTTTATTTGCAAGCAAATCTGTGTGTACAGTGCCCGGGACAGTAGCCATCATCCATTCCTTATCACCAACTTTTCTGAATTTCCAGTTTTCGTTAATGAGATTTACTCTTACTTGAGAAAAAAGAAGTAAAGGAAAAAATACGGTAATAAAGAATATTTTCTTCATTTAAATATCCACTATTTTTTCTTTAATAAACTTTGTCTCTTCCAAATCAATCCTTAATGTGCTTTTATTTATAGCCGCAGAGTGAATTTCTTTACAATTAGTGCTTTGAATTATTTCAAAAATATTATTTGAACGAACTCCACCTCCCGGCATTATTGTAATTCTCTCTCCTGCCAATTCTATTAATTTTTTCAGATTGTCCAAATTATCAGCTGCATTCCCGCTTCCGCCGGAACTAAGTATGCATGTAAAATCACAATCAATTACATCTTGCAAAGAGTTGAAAATATTTTCCGTTTTATCAAAAGCGCGATGAAAAGTACATCGCATAGGTTTTGCAAGTTGAACCAATTCAGAATTTCTTGCTTTATCTATTCCATTTTTTTCATTTAGAATTCCAAAAACAACGCCGTTACAATTTATTTTTTTGCAGAGAAGAATTTGATTCTTCATTTCTTCAAACTCCTCGTTAGAATAAATGAAATCTCCTCCGCGTGCACGAATCATGACAAACAAATCAATTGTCAAATTTTCTTTCGCAAACTTTATTGAGTTTTCACTTGGAGTAATTCCTCCAACAGAATAATCTTCGCAAAGTTCAATTCGGTCGGCACCTAAATTTTGTGCAAGTATTGCATCTTCTGCAGAGAAACAAGCGATTTCTAAAATCATCTATTTTAAATAAGAAGCCGAACCAAACATTTTATTTCCGCCCTCGTCAGCTAGTGCATAGCTAAAACCTTTCTGCACAGCAAAAGCACCATGCTCCCCGTTTTTATTCAATGCTAAAAAACCAACTTGTACATCCTTATAGTTAGGGTTTTTAGAAACTAATCTGTCAATTGCCTTTTTACATGCTTCCATTGGCGATAAACCCTGTCGCATTAACTCTACAACTAAATACGAACCGCAAATTCGCAACACGGTCTCCCCTACTCCCGTTGCACAAGCTGCTCCTACCTCATTATCTACATACATTCCCGCACCTATAATCGGTGAATCACCAACGCGCCCATGCATTTTATAAGATAATCCGCTTGTTGTACAGGAACCTGAAAGGTTTCCATTTTCATCAATTGCAACCATGCCAATTGTATCATGATTCTCTATATTTATCATTGGCTTGTAATCACTTTTCTTAAGCCACTCTTTATATTGTTTCTCTGCTTCTGCCGAAAGTTTTTTCGATTCTAATTTAAAACCATTTGCTAATGCAAATTTTTGCGCTCCTTCTCCCACTATCAAAATGTGTGGCGTTTTTTCCATTACTAAACGGGCGACAGAAATCGGATGTTTTATTCTTTGTAAAAAAGCAACTCCTCCGCATCTTCCCTTCTCATCCATAATACTTGCATCGAGTGTAACACAACCTTCTCTATCAGGTAAGCCGCCCAAACCAACACTCAGGTTTGTAAAATCGTCTTCGCAAACCATTACGCCTTTTTCAACTGCATCTAGTGCAGTTCCTTTTGCAGCAAGAATTTTCCAGGCTGCCTCGTTCGCTGCTAAACCATGGTTCCATGTTGAAATAACAACCGGCTTTTTTTCCACTCCCGACGAAAAATTTTCTCCGGCAAATGCTTGACCTATTTTAGGAATACCTGTTAAAGCAAGAGCTGAAGCTACTGCTGATTTTTTTATAAAATTTCTACGTGAACTCATTTTATTTTTTTTTAGTTAAAAAATGTTTGGCGTAATTTATTTTCTGCTTGACTAAGGTATTCTTATTTTGTTTTAACCGCTCAATAAAGTTAGCATAATTTTTACTCTCAGGTTTACACCATAAAACTTCTGCTAAAGCACACATTCGAGGAATTGCCATGTATTCTACTTGCGAAAAAGAAGTAATATATTCAGTCCACACATTTCCCTGTGCTCCCATAATATACTTTTTTTCTTCCGGTAATAATTCTTTAGGAGTTGGATTATACTTGTAAACCGAATCAAGTGGATTGTAGCCGCCGATGGCAAATGGCTCCGCCTTTGTGTTTTTACTTTGATAATGATCAAAATAGCATGGTTTTCCCGGTGACATAACTACATAATGCTTTTGCTTTGCCGCTGTAACTCCTCCTTCTGTTCCGCGCCAACTCATTACTGCTGCGTTTGGCGCAAGCCCTCCTTCTAAAATCTCATCCCAGCCAATAATTTGTTTTCCTTTTGCATTTAAATATTTTTCCATGCGTGTAATGAAATAGCTTTGCAGCCCATGTTCATCTTTTAAATTTTCCTTTTTAATCAGCGCTTGACAATTAGGACAATTCTTCCATCTTGCTTTTAAACATTCATCACCACCTATATGAATATATTTTCCAGGAAATAATTCACAAACTTCCGTCAGTACATCTTCCAGAAATTTAAATGTTTCTTCTTTTGGACAATATACATCATCAAAAACTCCCCAACCTCTTGCAACCTCAACTGGGCCTCCTGTACAGGATAATTGAGGATATGCGGCTAATGCGGCAAGACAATGCCCTGGCATTTCTATTTCGGGTACTATTGTTATATGGCGTTGTGTGGCGTAGCTTACAATTTCCTTTATGTCGTCCTGCGTATAAAAACCTCCATATCTTAACGTATCGAATTTATTTTGTTTGTAGGCGCCTACCATTGAGCCTTTTCTCCAGGCACCCATTTCAGTAAGCTTAGGATATTTTTTTATTTCGATGCGCCACCCCTGATCTTCTGTTAAATGCCAATGAAAAACATTGAATTTATACATAGCTAAATAATCGATGTATTTTTTTACTTCTTCCTTTGTAAAAAAATGCCGGCATACATCCAAATGCATTCCACGCCATGGATATTGCGGTTTGTCGCTTATTTGAAGGCAAGGTATTTGAATCTTCCCTTTTTTATCGACAGGTAATAATTGGATGAGTGTTTGAATGGCATAAAAAACTCCCGACATATCTTCCGTTTCGTCTGTAATTTTTATTTCGTTTTTTGAAATTAAAACAGAATACGATTCCGTTGGTAAATTTGAAGAATTTGGTTTCAAAAATTCCAACTGAATACTCGATTTATTTAAAGTATTCGTCTTAGCAATTGAAACATTGATGTCGTGGTGTTTTTTCAGGTACTCCTTTAAATAATTTGCTTCGAAAGATTTTTCATCGGCAATAAGTATGGTCGAATCGGATAGAATAAAATTTCCGCTGGCTAGGATAATATTAGATGGCATTGGTATTAATGGCAAATTTTTCTGCCCTTTGAGTAAAAAACATAAAATCAGCAAAAACAACGAAAATTCTATCTTTTTGGCCATAAATGTCAATATTTTGTCCAAAATACATATAAAATAGCTAAAAACAGGTCGTTTTTTAAAAGTGTCTTTAACAGCATCTAATGCTCATTATCAAAAATTAACACTATTCACCCAACTTTAGGCATCTAATTTGCATCTAATGATATAATGAGCTAAGTGTAATCACGTATTTTATATGAAACAGAATTCTTCAATAAATTTTATTTTACATTTGGTCAGATAATATGGGACACAAACTTGTTACATTACCCATGTTTCCTTTAAACATAATTCTCATTCCGGGAGAGAAACAGGTATTGCATATTTTTGAAGAACGTTATCAGGAATTGGTTTCTGACTGCATAGTAAATCAAGCAAATTTTGGAATACCCTATATTAAAGGCGATCAATTAGCGGATTATGGGGTAGAGGTGCGTAT
>CAZZEI010000025.1:0-22967 GCA_964653165.1 uncultured Flavobacteriaceae bacterium
CTTGCGGTGGTCAGTTTGAACCGAAACAGCGTGGTCAATTACAGCGAAATCTCCAGTCACATTAATTGTGAGCGTAAAAGTTGCATTGTATTTTTTAAATAATAGTTTGAGTTTTTCTAAATAAGCAGTATGCATAGTAGGCGGTGGGAATTTTTTCGGCATGGTGTCTTGGCTGGAATAGGAATCGGGGTTTTGATTGCGTTTTTAATATTTTTATTCTGAACTATACAATTACTAACCCTTAAACCTAAACAAAATGAAAAAAATTCTATTTATTGCGTGTGTATTGCTAAGTATTTCTGTGATAGGTCAAAGTGCAGACAAAGGTGAAGTAGAAAAACTACGCCATGATGTAAAAATATTGCAAACGGAGAATACTAAGCTAAAAAATGAACTTCGGGATTCTGTAAATTCCTTAGATTTATCATTAGCAACCCTGAAAAACTTGTATCAAAATGCAAACAATGAAATTAAAATCGAAGAGAATTCGTTGGGTGTAACAACTTCTTCTCTTTCCCAATTAAATGATTATACACGTACAAAATTTAATAGGTATAGAGGTATTATTAAAACTTATATTATATTAGGGGTATCAACCGGTATAATTTTCGGCTTAGCCTTGTTATTACTTACTTTAACCGTAAGAAAAAATACAAATCAAATCGAAAAAAATTTTACACTGCAAGCCACATCCATAGATAACAACGCATATAAAATTCTGCAAAAGATGGATACAGATAATGAGGCACTGGATACAAAAATAAATGAACTCCGAAAGATTTTTACTAATCAAACCTTAGACGCAAAGAATTCGTGTGAAAGTCTGGTTAATAATACAAAAGATCAATTAAAAAAGGATATTACTTATTCTTCTCAATTGGGATTTAACCAACTTGCAGAGTTGAAGAAGGAAACAAGCGAACATTTTAGTGTACTGAATGAAAAACTTAACATTTTTGAAAAAATACTTAAGGATAAATTAAATGATAAGGGATAATTTTTCCTACTATTTTTTTCATGTTAAATTAGGATGCTCACTTAATTTTTTATCAAGTCAGAGTCTTCATTCACGATAGCGAGCCAATTGCTTAGCTATATATTTTTCGGTAGGCAAAAGCGAGCGCTGTATTCTTCTTGCATAATATATGCTATCTAAAATTTCTTTTTGGTGCTCTTCAACTACTTGTTTTTGCGCTTCAATAACTGCTTTTTGTTTTCGGGTTATTCGCAAGGAACGGAAAATAATAAATGCAACCACTGCTACAAGAAGCAAGACAAAAGAAACAAGTAACAAGACCATCCGCTGCCTCTTTGCATCTGCTGTTGCCACCGCATCTTTTTTTTCCTGCTCTGCTTTGACATTCGCTTCTCTTTTCTCGAATTCAAAGTTCATTTCTTTTCGAACCAATTGCTTTTTATTTTCCTCACTAAAAAGCATGTCCTGTTTGGCAATAAATCTTTTATGATAATATAATGCACGTAAGCGCATTTGCTCTCTATTTTAAATATTTCCCCCTACAGTATCAGGCCATGAAATGTTTGATTTTTCATAGAGCGAACTTAGTAATAGATAACAGCCTTTAACATTATCATTGGCCCCTATTTTTTCAGCTACCTCAAGAGCACGATACAGATAATCATAACTTTCTTTATACTTTTTTGTTTCGATGTAAGCTGCTCCTATTTTTGCAAGCTCATCGGCCACACCATTTTTATTATTCAACTCATTATATATTTTTAAAGCTTTAAAAAAATAATCCAGTGCCTTATTATAATCCCCAAGATTCATATAAACCGCACCAATGTTGCCAAACCAAACGGCAATACCATTTCTATTTCCTTCCGCTTCTGCCATTTTCATTGCCCTTACATAATAATTCAAGGCAAGATCATACTTCTTTTGCTCAGCATAAACAATACCAATAATGCCAAGGTTTCTTGCTATTCCTCTTTTATAACCAATTTCCTCACTTATTTTCAAAGCCCGGAAATAATAATTCAGTGCTTTTTGATTATCGTCCAGAATATTATAAATACCGCCAATTACGCTGAGTGATGCGGCAATTATTTTCTTGTCCTTTATTTTTTCCCCAATCTTTAATGCTTTTAAATAATATTCTAATGCTTTGGGGTAATTCCCCTGCAAATCACAACCCCAACCTATAAGAATGCAATTATCCGCAGCACTTTGTTCTCGGTTTAATTTTTCGGAAAGTTCAAGCCCCTGCTTGCCTATTAAAATAGCAGTGCCGGTATTATTATCTATTAATTCGTAAGTAAGAGCGTAGAGGTGCCTTATTTTATTGGTATCCTTTTTGTCATTTTGAATAAGACTGATAAGAGAATCGACATTATATTTTTGTGCGGAAGAAATAAAATAACAAAAACAAGCAAGACAGAAAAAAAACCATTTGAACTTATTTGCCATGCATTATTCTTTGCTACAGAAAATTCGGGTAATCCATATTAAAAGTAATTTCTTTTTTGCAAATGACGAATTTTAAATGCCACGTTTTTATGAACTTACACATAGTTTATTCAATCACAATTTTTTTCTGCAAAGAATATTTACCGGAAGTAATTCGAACTATGTAAATTCCTTTAGCAAGATGGGTAAGATTTAATTGCAAGCCTTTACTGTTCTCAATATTTTGTGAAATTATTTCTTCACCCAGCAAATTGTATAAATACACATTTCCTTTTAAAATATTTTCAGAAAAAACAATGTTTATTTTTTCATTACCCGGGTTTGGGAAAATTGAAAATTTTAGCTGAGTTTCTGTTAGTGTATAAATTGATGTTAGTGCACAGGTAAAAATAGAATCGGCCCACTCGGGGTGGTCAATAAACGGATTACGGTTATTTTGAATTTTATAAACTGCGTTGTTTCTGTTAATTTCTTTTGTGCTTACTGTATCCTGCTTGTGCCACTTGAGCAATACACAAACTGCCCAAGGCTCAATTACTGATTTATTGGTGGCATCGCTACTGCTCCATAAATTATCTTCGCCCAAATAACGTGTACTCATGTAAAAAAAACCACGAGCCAAATCTCCCTTGTATTCGTTTATAGGTTCAAATACCGTAAGCGCATAACCTACAGTTGTATTGGCTCCCAATTTACTTCCGTTCATTGATGTCCATGTTGGACTCGACACTTCGCCATATGGATAATTACTTCGCTTACCATTTACCCAACCATCGGTAGGATAAATATGAAATAGATCGGAGTAAGGCGGACTAACTCCATTAAACCAACTTTGTGGCCATGAGTGCTCGCGATTAAAACAATCGGCTTCTCCATTATAATTTCCACAACGATCTAGGGTGTCGTTTATATAAACATAAGGAGGTGTGCCGCCCGGAACATCGGAATACATATCCCAAACTTGGCCATTTGCTTTTGTATCTGTAGAATCAAAGGCAGTATACAGGTCTCCGTAAAGTACAACTGTGTGATTTTTTATAATGTTATGCAAAGCGTTCATTAATGCGCTTCCGCTTAAACCGGTAGCAGTATTGTAATATCCAACCGGAATTTGTCCGAACGAAAAAGAGCAAGTCAAACAAAAAATTAAAATGTATTTATTTTTCATAATCAAAATGCATTGCTGCTGAGGTAAAGATACAAAAAATAGGTGGAATTAATACCGTCTGCACAATAGTGTTGTTGGACTCAAAATTGAAAAAGAAATAAACTTTATTTTTTTCCTTTAACCGGTGCTTGTCTTTGTTTTGCAATGTCTTCCAAACGTTTTTGAAAGCCCGATTTTTTTATCGGTTTGCGCATGTGTTCATCTATCTGTGCGCGTAGTTTATCATCGCTTACAAATTTACGCATGGCCCAGGTTTGTAAAAAGGTAATTACGTTTGCTAAAAAATAATACCAACTAAGTCCGGATGAATACGAGTTCATAAAACTTAAAAATATGAATGGCATAAAATACATCATAAACTTCATGCCGGGCATTTGTTGCTGCGTTGCAGGAGTGTAGTATTTAGCATTCATCCAGGTATAAATAATGGTTGACACAAACATTAAAAGCGCAAACATACTTACGTGATCGCCGTATATTGAATTTAAAATGGGAACATTACCATAGGTCCAAACCGAATCGTACGTTGATAAATCGGGTGCCCATAAAAATGCTTTTTGCCGCAACTCGATAGATGCAGGGAAAAAATTTAACAGCGCAATTAAAATGGGGAATTGAATTAATGCCGGGATACAACCTGAAAACGGACTGGCACCCGCTTTTTTATAAAGCGCCATCGACTCTTGATTTTTTTTCATGGCATCAGCTTTATCGGGAAATTTTTTATTTATAACATCCAACTCAGGCTTTAGCATACGCATTTTAGAAGACGACATATATGTTTTCCATGCAACCGGAAATAAAAGTGTTTTAATGATAAAGGTGAGCAATAAAATAACTAAACCGTAACTGATTGTAGAGTTACTGAATGCGTTAAACACCGGAATAACCAACCATTGATTAATTACGTTAAATACCGGCCAACCAATGTTAATCATACTTTCCAAATCAATATCGTATTTTTTAAGTGTACTGTAATGTGTTGGCCCAAAATAATAACGCATTTCAAAAACTTCATTAGGGTTGTGTGTATAAGGAATGCCTAACTCAGTTTGAAAACTTTTTACATACGTAAGTGAATTATTTGAAGCCGTTGTACGCACCATACTTCCATCTTTTAAAAAACCTTTATCGCATATAACAGCCGCTGTAAAAAATTGTTGTTTGAACGCCACCCACTGTATCGGTGCTTCTGAAATACTTTTTTCTTCGTCTTTTCCCGGATTTATATAATCAGAATCTTCTCCGGTAAACTTCCAATAAACTGTTGATGCCTGTCTTTCTTTTTCAATGTGTGCTTCCTGAGATGGTGTTAACATTTTCCAGGTAAAAGTAAGTTGGTCGGTATTTTGCGAAATGATGCTTTGCATGTTTACCAGCTTAACTTTACAATTAAGCATGTAATCGTTATTTTTTAAAGTATATACATACTCAATATAATTGGCAGGGTTTGAAGTTGGCAATCTAAATACCATTGTTTGTTGGTCGCCGGCTTTCTTTGACTCGCTCCCAACAAAAAACAAACTATCTGTATGAACTTGTAAAGTATTGTTGTACGCTAAAAACACCAATGCTTGAGAAGTGGAATCGGCATTAAATAATTCGACTTTTGTTTTTTTATCCGGACGCGTATATTCTTTCAATTCAACCGAAGCAACGTTTCCGCCTTTAGATTGAAGAATAATTTTTACTTTATCGTTTTCCAAAACAAATTGTTTGTTCTCTCCTTGTGTTGCTCCCGAAAAATCGCGAAATTTATTTTGGATATTTACTTTAAGAACAGAGTCGGGGTTTAAAACCGCGGCGATGGCAGTTGCAGAAGTATCACCTTTTACAAGAGTAGTATCCTGACTTTTACTTAATGCAATTGCTTCCTCTATCTTAGCTTTGTCGTTAGCGCGCTGAACTCTTTCCGTAGAATCTTTTTTTTGTGCTTGTTTACGCAATTCTTCATCAGAGGGTTTGTTTAAAACAAGCCATCCTATTAAAATACCACCTATTAATACAAGTCCTAATATCGAGTTCTTATCCATTTACAAAAATTGAAGCGCAAAGATAGGGTTAATTAAGAATTAGGAATGAGGAATTAAGAATTATTGCATTAGTGATTGAGACAAGCAGCTGGGACATAGGTCACCTGCATTTTGTGCCTTTGCGACTTACGCTAAGTAGTGGTCCCTTTGGGGAACGCCCAAATACCATCCCTCATAACTATAATTCTGCATTCTTAATTTTGAATTCTTAATTTTTAACGTATCTTTGCCCTCCTTTTTTACAGATGGCAGAGAGTCAGTTTATTATCCGATTAAACGGATTACCGATAGGAAGCCATCAGTATGAATTTGAGGTTACTAATTCGTTCTTTGAGAGCCGTGATTATTCAGAAATACACGGGGCTAAGGTTAATGTAAAACTTACCCTGCTAAAACAGAGTAGTATTATACAACTTAATTTTACCATTGAAGGCGTTGTTGATGTTACTTGTGACAGATGTACAAAAGCCTATGATGTAAAGATTAGTTCTTATGAAGAAATGCTCCTAAAATTTGGAGATATCGAAGAGGAACACCCTGAAAATGTAATGATTTTGCCTCATGGCGAAAACGAACTGGATATTTCACAACCGCTTTACGAATTAATAAGTTTGGCTCTTCCCTTGCGAAAAGTACCCTGCGAAGAAGACAAAACTTTTATATGCGATGAAGCCACCATTAAAAAATTAAATGAAATCTCAAGCGATTCGCCGGAACAAAACCCCGGTCTTTCAATTTGGGATAAGCTAAAAGATATTAATAACAACTAAAAAAAAGAAAACATGCCAAATCCTAAACGAAAAATGTCGAGAGCGCGCAAAAACAGCCGCAGAGCAACATATAAAGCAAGTGCACCTACAATTGGTGTAGACCAAACAACAGGCGAAGCCCACTTATGGCACCGTGCTCATTGGTACGAAGGAAAACTTTACTACAAAGGAAAAGTAGTAATGGAAAAAGCAATAAAGTAAAAAATCATTAAAAACAGTAAAAACAGGCCAAAAACCTGTTTTTTTGCTTTAAAACCCTTAGTTTTTGCTATTTTTTTCCACATTTTATGTTAAAAACTATAATTTAATTGATAGGTTTTTCAGTAAAATTTTGCTTCCTTAGCCCTCACTTTTATAAAGATTTGATTAGATATTTTATGAAGATAGGATTAGATATAATGGGCGGTGACTTTGCCCCAAATAACGAACTGGACGGAGCAATTTTAGCCGCAAAAGAACTCCCTCCACATATCAAAATTGTACTTATTGGTGATAGTAGTGTAGCAAAAAAATACATTACTGAGAAAAAAGGCGACCCCTCAGTTTTTGAATTTGTTCACACAACCGAAGTTATTCAAATGGGTGAGCATCCTACTAAAGCACTCTCTCAAAAACCCAATTCTAGTATTGGTTTAGGTTTTAAACTATTAAAAGAAAATAAAATTCAAAGTCTTACCAGTGCAGGTAATACAGGTGCTATGTTAGTAGGTGCCATGTTCTCTGTAAAAGCTGTTCCGGGGGTAATTCGTCCGAGTATAGGCTCTATTTTACCTAAAGAAAATGGAGGCGTTGGATATATTTTAGATGTTGGCACTAATGCCGATTGCAAACCCGACGTGCTTTATCAATTTGGAATATTAGGTTCTTTATTTGTTAAACACGTTTACAAAATTGAGAATCCAAAGGTGGCGCTTTTAAATTTGGGTGAAGAGGCCGAAAAAGGAAATCTTGTTGCGCAGGCGGCTCATACTTTAATGAAAGATTCAAAAGATTTTAATTTTGTAGGCAATATTGAAGGTAGCGATTTATTTAATGATAAGGCTGACGTAATTGTTTGCGAGGGCTTTACCGGAAACGCCGTACTTAAAACATGCGAATCATTCTACTCGATAGTTAAAAAACGCAAGCGTTCAGATGATTTTTTTGACAGATTTAATTATGAATTATACGGTGCCACTCCTATGCTTGGCATTAATTCGAATGTACTTATCTGTCATGGTAAATCTTCGTCCCTGGCTTTTAAAAACAGTCTATTATTAGCAAAAGAAATTACCGAGGCAAATTTGCCCGAAAAAATTAAAGAAGTATTTAATTAATGATTAGAGCCTCCATAACAGCAGTTGCGGGCTACGTGCCTGATTACGTAATGACCAACCAGGAGTTGGAAAAATTAGTTGACACAACCGATGAATGGATTATTTCACGAACAGGTATTAAAGAAAGACGTATTTTAAAAGAGCCCGGTAAAGCTACATCAGATATGGCTTCGGAAGCTGTTCTTCGCTTATGTAAAAAAAGAGGAATTTCTCCGTCAGAAATTGAATTACTTATTTGCGCAACCGTTACACCCGATATGGTTTTTCCGGCGGTAGCAAATATTGTATGTGATAAAATTGGAGCTAAAAACGCCTGGAGCTATGATATTTCAGCCGCATGCAGCGGATTTCTTTATACACTTGTTACGGCAGCACAATTTATACAAAACGGAACATACAAAAAAGTGGTAGTAGTTGGCGCTGATAAAATGAGTTCTATAATTGATTTTGAAGACCGAAGCACTTGTGTAATTTTTGGGGATGGTGCCGGAGCAGTATTGCTTGAGCCATCATCTGATTTGTTAGAAGGAATACAGGATTTTATTTTAAAAACAGATGGTTCCGGTAGACAATATCTTCATTTAAAAGCGGGCGGCTCTCTTATGCCTTCTTCGCGAGAAACAGTAGATAAAAAATTACATTACGTTTATCAGGAAGGTCAACCCGTTTTTAAACATGCAGTTTATAATATGGCCGAAGTATCAGCAGAAATAATGCAGCGTAATAATCTAAAAGCGGATGATATTGCGTGGTTGGTTTCTCATCAGGCTAACAAACGTATTATTGATGCAACTGCCAAGCGCATGGGCATTGGTGAAGAAAAAGTGTTAATGAATATTGAGCGTTATGGCAATACAACAGCAGCTACCATTCCGCTTTTGTTATGGGATTATGAAAAAAAATTAAAAAAAGGTGATAATTTAATTTTTGCTGCTTTTGGCGGTGGATTTACTTGGGGGGCCATTTGGCTAAAATGGGCATACGATACTAAATAAAAACAAACATCAACTAAAACAAACAAAATGAAACTAACCGAAATCCAAGATTTAATAAAGTTTGTAGCAAAATCTGGAGTAAGCGAAGTAGAGCTGGAAACCAAAGAAGTTAAAATTGTTATTAAGACAAACTCTAAAAACAAAGAGCAGCAATTTTTTCAAACATCTGTCGGTACGCCTGTGCAACAAATTATTACAGCAACGCCTCAGCAGGTAATTCAGCAAGCACAAACCGTTCAACAAGTTTCAGAAAATAAAACGCCTGCATCAGGAGGAATCGATGAAAGTAAATATTTAACTATTAAATCTCCAATGATTGGTACATTTTATAGAACTCCAGGGCCCGATAAACCACAATTTGTAGCTGTTGGTGATGAGGTTGGACCCGGAAAAATTGTTTGTATTATTGAAGCGATGAAACTTTTCAATGAAATTGAAAGCGACATAAAAGGAAAGATTGTAAAAGTTTTGGTGAATGATGCTACTCCGGTGGAGTATGACCAGCCGTTATTTTTAGTAGACCCGTCTTAGTAATGTGCTGATTTGAAAATGTGATAATGTGCTAATGAGAGCTTAATTGATTTTAGAAATATTTAATAAATTTTAAAATGAGAAAAGATAATGTAATACTGAATTTGAGTCTTGATTTTGCTGTTAAAATTGTAAAATTATGCGAAAAACTGAATGAGTTTCCAAAAGATGTAATAGCAAAACAACTTATTCGCTCAGGCACTTCAATTGGAGCTAATATTTGGGAATCACAAGGTGCTGAGAGTAAAAAAGATTTTATTCATAAACTCAAAATTTCAGCCAAAGAAGCCGAAGAATCAGAGTTTTGGCTTGAATTATGTAAGCGTTTAAAATATATAGATGGTGATGAACTTTTACTGGAATTGACTAGCATTAAAAAAGTTCTATCTAAAATAATTTCTACATCAAAAAATTCTATTTCATAGTGGAATTTCAAATGGCTAAAATAAGTTTACTGCTTCAATTAGCACATTTGCAAATTACCACATTAACACATTAATTAAATGTTCAAAAAGATATTGATTGCTAATAGAGGAGAAATTGCACTACGTGTTTTACGTACTTGTCGCGAGATGGGAATTAAAACCGTTGCCGTTTATTCTACCGCCGATAAAGAATCCTTGCACGTAAAATTTGCTGATGAAGCAGTTTGCATTGGTCCGCCACCCAGTAAAGACTCTTATCTCAATATGGCAAGTATTATTGCCGCAGCCGAAATTACAAATTCAGATGCTATACATCCCGGATACGGATTTTTATCTGAGAATGCAAAATTTTCGGAGATATGCAGGCAGAATAAAATAAAATTTATTGGTGCTACACCCGAAATGATTAACTCAATGGGTGATAAAAGCAATGCGAAAGCTACCATGATAAAAAATGGTGTGCCTTGTGTTCCCGGCTCAGATGGGTTATTAGAAAATGCCGATCAAGGAATTGGTCTGGCAAAAGATATTGGCTATCCCGTAATTATTAAAGCTACAGCGGGTGGCGGTGGAAAAGGAATGCGTATTATCTGGAAAGATGAAGATTTTCAATCGGCATGGGATAGTGCAACAACTGAAGCGTCTGCCGCATTTGGAAATGGTGCCATGTATATGGAAAAATATATTGAAGAGCCACGACATATAGAAATTCAAATTGTAGGGGATCAATACGGAAAGGCTTGTCATTTAAGCGAGCGTGATTGTTCTATCCAACGTCGCCATCAAAAATTAGTAGAAGAAACCCCTTCGCCGTTCATGACGCCGGAGTTACGCGATTTAATGGGTGATGCTGCTGTTAAAGCTGCTTTGTCAATCGGTTACGAAGGTGTAGGTACCATAGAATTTTTGGTTGACAAGCATCGCAATTTTTATTTCATGGAAATGAATACACGTATTCAGGTTGAGCATCCTATTACGGAAGAAGTAATTGATTACGACTTAATACGCGAACAAATATTAGTTGCTGCGGGCGTTCCTATTTCAGGAAAAAATTATTATCCGCAGTTACATGCAATCGAGTGCCGTATCAATGCAGAAAATCCTTTCGATAATTTTAGGCCTTCTCCCGGAAAAATTACAACCTTGCATACACCGGGTGGACATGGAGTGCGAGTTGATAGTCATGTATACAGCGGGTATTCTATTCCTCCAAATTATGATAGTATGATTGGTAAATTAATTACCGTTGCGCAAACGCGCGAAGAAGCAATTTCAAAAATGTATCGTGCACTAAGTGAGTATGTGATAGAAGGAATTAAAACAACTATTCCATTTCATATGAAATTAATGCAGAACGAAGATTTTAAAAAAGGGAATTACACTACTAAATTTTTAGAGACCTGGGATTTTAAAAGTTAATGCTATGAAGAAAATTATTTTACTGGCTTTTACTGCAACATTAATTTTATCTTCATGCGCCAAGAAAGGCACGGCAAAAGCAAATGCACCCGATACCGGTCCAACCGACGCTCAATTAACAGCAGTTAAAACAAAATTCCCTGATGCAACGTTAGATGTACTTAAAAAAGGGCATTCCATTTACAATGGAGCCTGCACTAAGTGCCATGGCGCAAAAAATATTGTAAAGCGGGATGAGGCGGAATGGGTAAAAATTTTAGACAGGATGGCGCCCAAAGCCAATCTTGCTCCCGCTGATAAAGATGCTGTTTGGAAATACATTATGTCGGTTAAACTTTCTGCTCCAACCCAGTAACAATTAAATAAAAATTAATGTTCGAAGATTTTCCTAAGAAGCGGATAGAGTTACCTGAAGAGTTTAAAAAAATCTACGCTTCTCACTATAAAAAAAACAGAGGCGGAAAAACAGTTGCTACTTCTTTATCGCAAAAAATGGAAAGCTGGCTACATAAAAAAGTAGCTGCTGATTGTAAACCCGGAGAAAATAAATCAACGCTTGAAATTGGTGCCGGCACTTTAAACCAATTACAATATGAGAATAATTCTCCCTATGATATCATTGAACCTTTTACAGTATTATTTGAAAATTCTCCCGACCTTAAAAAAATAAATAAGGTTTATAAAGATATTGATGAGGTTGAACTCACGAATAATTACGACCGGATAACGGCAATTGCAACTTTTGAACACGTTGAGGATCTTCCTAAAGTAGTTGCTAAAACTTGTCTTCTTTTAAAAGAAGGTGGCACACTTAGAATTTCTATCCCTAACGAAGGTACTTTTTTATGGACTCTCAGTTGGAAACTTACCACAGGTTTAGAATATAAATTAAAATACGGTCTTGACTATGGTATCTTAATGAAATACGAGCACGTAAACACGGCTGATCAAATTGAAGAAGTTTTAAATTATTTTTATTCAACCATTAAATGCTCTTGCTTTGGATTTAGCAAAGGTTTTGCTTTTTATCGTTTTTACGAATGTTCGATTCCAAAAATTGATGAAGCAAAAGAGTATTTGGAAACATTACAAAAGAAATAAAATTCATTAGTCCTCCCTTTTTGCTTTCTCTGCTTTTTCTCTTTCCTGCATCAAAAATTCTGCGTCATTTTTAATTACCTCATCAAGTGTTTTATGCATTGATTTGGCTTTCTCCTTAATTTGCTTTAACCATTCCGGGTTATTTTTTATTTGTTGTATAAAACCCAATATTGTTTCTTGCCTTGAAGTTTTTAATGTTTCAACTACTTTTCCTTTTTCATACTTCCCCTTGTAAAATCTGTTATTCTTTTCGATCTCATCAGGGAATATTTTAAATAAATCTGTTTCTTGAGGTCTAATCAATAATTCATCGATAATTATTTTCGAATCATCATAAAATTCTGGGTTCCACAAAGTAATTAATATTTTATCGTGTCCATGAGTGGGATTTAACGTAGTTTCTATCAGTGCCCATGTATCGTCGAATGTTTTAAAAAGTGACGCAGCCGCTACCCAATAACTGTAATAAGGATGTGATGCCGAATCCACATACGTAATTTCTATAGTTGTTCTTGGATAAAGGTCCTTGTTAAATGTCCCCATCCAAAAAGACAGGGTGTAATTTTGTCCTCCCCTGCCCCCGGGAATTGTATCTTCAAATATTCTATTATACTCTTTTATGTTCCCGATATAAGCGCCATCTCCGTGATAGGCTAAAGAAGATTTTAATTCATCAAAACTTTTATAAGCAAAGTTTTTCTTGTTAGCCGTAGAAATCCAATCATTTATAGGAAAGGTTTCATAAGAAGAAATTTGCCCTGCTTTTTTCTCGAACAATGAATCTGAACAAGAAGCTAAAACACTGTATGGTAACTCATATAAAGCAAATCCCTTGCATGGCTGAAGGTAAGTTGCTTTATTTACCAGGTTCTTCTGCCAATCGCTTAGCTCAGCGCCTTGTATGACCAGAAGTAAGAAAGGTTTTTTATTGGGGAAATGGCTTACTATTTTTAAGGGCCTGTAAGGTTCAATCATCATTGCTAAATTCTCAATAGCCTGAGACATTGATGTTCTTGATAAAACTGCTGACGTAATGGGCAATCCTGTTTTCATTGACGTGATATATGCCTGAGAAATGATTTCGCCATTGTTAGGTTCAATACCTATATTTTCCGATCCTCTTAAAAAATAAGGCAAGGGAATAATTGCCTGGTATTTTTTTACATCGAATGTTTTTAGCCATTTATTTTCAGGCAAATCATTTGATAAATCTTCAAGTACAGGTACTTTATTATGTACAAATCCCGATAAAGTATTAACCAGATAATAGCCATCATAAAATAATAAAAACAACGGAATAATATAAATGAAATTTAAATATTTCCATTTCAATTGGGTCATCCACTGATAAAAAACGTAAATACAAAAAATATTTAGCGCATAATAGAAAATCCAACCGAAGCGCCCCAGGCTTCTCATTTGTGTTAGAAACCCGAAATATTGTATAAGACTTTCATTATAGCAAAACGGTATTGCGCAAGAATAGATTGCCATTATTATTCCGATAATAAGAAAAGTATTCAGAAGTTTATTGTTGCTTAGAAACGGGGCTGTGTCAAATTTTATGATTATTGAGAAAAATGTCTTTTTAAAATTAAATTTAATCCGTTTAAAGAGTTTATATATTATAAAGGATATTGAAAAAAGAATTGCAAAAATTCCTACATAATTTAGTCCTTCAACGCTCACCGCTGTGGCTGGGTGAAATTTCTCTATTAATCCCTCATATGGCTTATTAAACGGAAAAAAAATACCGTCAAAACTGCTTACATATTCTAAAAAGCCCCATGGATGAGTAGTCCTATCATTCACATCATCAGAAATATGAATGAGTACTTGTAAAAGTAAAACAGGCAGCGCTACCTGAATAAATAGTGCGATAATTATGTTTTTAAGGTTAACGAAAAATTTATCCTTGGTAAAAATTTTGGTAAAAAAATAAATAAGTAGAATGGAAGCGCAAATTCCAAAATAATACAAATGCATACCAGACATAATAAATACAAAAAGACCAACTCCTATACTTTTCTTAAGGTTTGGCTGTTTATCGTACAACATGATTAAATAAAAAAGTGCGGGAATGGTGAATGTATACCCTAGTGCAAAGTGGCCTCGCATTCGCGTTACATCAGAACAGAGAAAGGCAATTCCTACAGCACTTAAGGCCGCAAACACATATTGTATTTTGAGTTCATGAAAAATCAAGAATAAAAACAATGCACACAATACAACGGAAAAAAGCATTATCAGGTTAAAAATACCCGGCACATAATTCTCCACCGTAAAAATATTATTATTAATAAATTTTAAAACTGCGCAAACTATGGGTTGATTGCTGGTAAAAAAAACATTTTCACCGTGAGGGTAATTCATGGCCTGTAAATGCCAATAAGTACTATCGTACTTTAAATGATATGTTGCACAATAGTAAGATAAAAGTCCTTCGCCCGATCTATCAAAATAATATTTATTAGGGCTTGAAAGAATTGCTCCGAAAAAAAAATACAATACACAAATTGATAAAAACAGACTAAGTAATATTCCCCTTGCTTTCGTACTAAGATTGCCGAAAAAACTAATTACCTTTTTCATATTTTTTATTGACGTGGTTCCATTTTATTTTAAATAAATCAAGTATCATTGGTAAGCCGTGCTTTAACATGCTTACACTCGAACCCTCCTGGCTTCTAAGATTTACGGGTAAGCGTTTTATATCATAATTACGTTTTAGTGCAACGTAAATAACTTCTACATCAAACGCAAAACCTTTTATTTTTCCCACTCCAAATATATCATTCGCTGCGTTTGCCGTAAATCCCTTCATTCCGCATTGGGTATCAAACATCCCGCCTGCTACAAACCGACCAACGATGAACGAGAACCAGGTGCTTCCCATTTTCCTGCTTTTAGAAATCTCCCCGAAATAACTTGATTGAACCAGTGTTCTGTCACCTACTACCAAATCAAACTCCTTATCATCCAAATATTTTAAAAAAACATCGATTGCTTCTGCTTCAAAAGGTATGTCTGCGTCCGTAAAAATTCTGAATTTTCCTTGCGCCAGTAGCATGCCTTTTCTAACGGCTTCTCCTTTCCCTGCATTTTTTTCATTTTTAACATATCTGCAGCCCAGTTCTTCAGCTACCTTTTTTGTTAATCCTTCATCTAAACTCCCATCATCAGCAACAATTATTTCGAATTCGTATTTCTGACTCTTTAAATAGTTTATTAAATAAGGTACGTTGTTTTTCATTACAACAGCACTATTGTAAGAAGGAATTATAACACTTAAATAAACACTCATTCTTTCGTAAATTAAACTATATAAAGATATACTTTATTTATATTTTCTTTCCAGTTATATTAATGAGAGGGTTTCCCCTTTTCAGCCCTCTCCCTTTCTCTCATCAACCATTCTGCATCGGATTTTATAACTTCATCTACCGGTTTATTCATTGCCTTTGCCTTTGCCTGAATTTGTTTTAACCAAATCGGACTCTCTCTCATTTGCTTTTCAAACCCTAAGATTGTCTCTTCTCTTGTCTCTTTACGATTAGCTGTAGTTTTATTTGTAGTATTAAAATCTCCCTCTTTAAAATTTCCGTTTTTAAATTGTTCTGCTTTTTCTCTTTCCTTCATCAACCACTCCGAATCTGCTTTTATCACCTCATCAACTGTTTTATTCATGGCTTTTGCCTTTGCTTCAATTTGTTTATACCAAGTAGGGTTCCCCCTCATCTGTTTTTCAAAATCCAATATTGTTTCTTGCCTTGCAGTTTCAGAATTAACTACTGTCTTCTTAGCTGGCTTACCACCACCCTCTTTAAAACTTCCCCTTTTAATTTGTTCAGCTTTTTCTCTTTCCTCCATTAACCATTCTGCATCCACTTTTATAACTTCATCAACCGATTTATTCCAAACCTTAGCTTTTTCTTCTATTTGTTTAAACCAAGACTTACTATCCCGTATTAATTGCTCAAAACCAAAAATTTTCTTTTCTCTAAGTATCTGATAAATTTCCTGCCCGGTTTTTGATATTTTTAAATCTCCCCTATTTAAATATGCCCAGCCGTGTAAAAAATAAGAATTAATTTTAATCGAGTCTATTTGACCTTTGGTAAATCCATATTCTATAAGGTTATTCAGATTATCCTTATGTACAGCCATTTTTGTTACCTCTTCACAGTTTTTAATATAAATTACCGGAGAGGCGTCAGGACTAAAATCAAAGCCATTGGTTCTAGCTATAAAAATTTGCGGATCCGGATTATACAGTTCAGGATGTTCATCTAAAAACCAGGATGCTAAGACGTTATTTTCTGCAAAATTCCAGTCAAATTTATTAAATTTTTCCCAATACAAAACTGTACTAGCTTGGGTAATAAGAATTAAACTCAGTAACGTTATCGTAATCCAAATTTTAAATTGTTTGATAATAAAAAATAAATGAACAATTATAATAGCACTAAACCAAGCAGCATATCTGTTAATAATTGCTCCAACCGGATTCAATAGAGATATGGCGCTTACTATGCAAGTCATAATTAATAAAAAAACAACTAAAAAATAAGTAAAATCAAATGCCTCTTTTCGTCTTGCCATCAATACCCATTTACGTAAACAATAAAATAAATACAATATGAGTACTAACGGTATCCCCAGTATGGCGCCTTGATTAAAATCAAAGTAGAAGCCGAATACACGGGTAAAAGTAATGTTATCCATACTCATAAATCCATCCTCATTCCCAATAAGGTTCGTGGTTCCAAAATGGAAAAAATAAAACAAGGGGGGCCATAAAAAAATAAAAGAGGAAAGTCCAATTTTTAAAATGTTTCTAATGCTAAATCCATTTTTTATAAGCGTCATTATCGCCATAAAAAGTAATATCATTAATAGTGGTTGATATTGAAGCCCTCCCAAAGCCACCAGAAAAATTCCTAAATAATATTTTTCCTGAGAAAAGAACCACATACCAAGCGTAACTACACAAATCATAAATACTTCGGTATGTGTCCATCCCAAATACCAATAAACACTTGAGAAACAAAAAGTAAGTGCAATTAATATTGTTTGAAAAAAAGAAAACGGAGATAGAAACAAAAGAAAAAAGCACGTTATTATAACTATAAATGCATTTGTAACCTGAAAAGATCGCATGGGGTTGGCATGAATTTTTTCAGCAATAAATCTACCCGGGACATTTAGAATAGAGTAAAAAAAGAAATGATATCCATAGTGTCTTCCTATTTTATCAGTAACAAAACCAGCTCTTCCTTTCAAAAATTCCTTACTATTCGTTTTAAGAGAATCTTCGACCTGATCAAAAAAATCGGCTTTAAAATTAGTTTCCCATGCTTCCTTTTGGCAATAGCTTTTTTTAAATGAAATAGCATCCTCATATCGTACATCGGGTGTAAAATGATTATAAAATGCCTCGGTTGTCAAAATATACTCCGGTCCGTCCCCTGTAGGATAAGGAGTTATTTCATTAAAGGCTCTACTTAAATACAATAGCCCAATTAAAAAAAGAAATATTAATTTTATTAATATGCCTCCTCTTTTTTTTATGAAAATCCAAATGGTATTCATTACAAATCAATACAATCAAAAAAGAAACAAAAATAGCTTTTTAAAGTCGATTTTACCTCACTAATTTTGATTAATTAGAATGTATCTCCCCTTTTTTTGATAGCTTTTTTAAATTTACTTTGCTAACTTTAAAATCTTTTATGAAGCGGTTTTTCATCCTATTTATTGTTATTTATTGCCTTACCTCATGCGGTGGCAATAAAAGTTCATTTTTAGCAAGCGATATCCATTTTCTTACCAATATTAGCAATCCTGACAGTATTATCAGACTCCCGCTCGATATGAATAACGCCGTATTAAACGGGATTGAAATACCAACAAAAAACCAAACTAAAACCGGCTATTTTAATTTTTCATTTAAAATAAAAAATACATCCGAAAATTTACAGCGCTTTTTTTATAAAATATATTACCAAAACGAAAGCTATAAGTTTAACGAAGACCATCCCTTAGCATCAGAAAATTTTTACGGAAGTTGGGAAAATACAAACTATATTTTTAAGAATACTAAAACAATGGCGCCAGGGCAGGAAATTGAAATAACTGACAGTTTCAGAATTGTCGGTAACCCCCGGAACGAGAAAAACTTCTTCGGTGCCGACCCCTATAAAAATCCTATTAATGATACAACCATTTTAGCAACCATTAATTATATGAAAACCTTACCCGATTGGGTAAAACAAATTACAGAAAAATCAAAACAATATAAAGTCACTGTTGAGGAACAGTTTTATATGGATGCGCTTTGGTCACTAAACGACAAGAGACAAAAGGACTCAACTACAAATAATCGATGGAAAAGAAATCCGCGTATAGGTCTTTATAAATTTATGATGGTTGTTGCTTCACACGAAGACTTAGAAGAACTTCCCACTGAAATTAAAGATTTATCCAAAAAAAACAAGGCAGGAGATTTTGTTAACCCATTTGTTTATTTTGGAAATCCTAAAAAATCAAGGTTTAAAAATTACCGGATTTTTGCCGGCGATAAAAAATTGATTTGTAGCGCAAAAATAGATTTATCTAAAGGTATTTACATAAATCCACTTTCGGTAAATAATGTAAATTATAGTCGTTCATTTTATACTACTACATGTAATGACAGCCTCGATAAATATTCGAAAGCACAGATAGAATTATTTTTTCATAACATTGATCGTGATTACGTTTTACACAATGTGCCTGAGACCCGCGATGTAACCGGAGAAAATTTTACGCGTAAAGAATATGCCGATTTAAAAAAACAATACGAAAAGTCCGGGAAACTGATCGATACCTATGTTAATTCAACGGATTGTCCTTGTAAAAATGTTTCTTTAAACAAGGAAGATAATTCTATCACGATTAAAAATCCGGGTAATGCGGAAGGAGAATTTAAAAAAGAACATGTTGGATTGGTTACACGTATTGGTTTTACCTATGGAAAATTCAGAGCCAAAATTAAATTTGCAGGATTGTTAAGTAAAGATAATGTCTGGAACGGAATAACAAATGCATTTTGGATGATGGCTCAGGATGTGAATGCAAATTGGAACATGCGTACTCCATGCAATGCAGACATAGGATATATTTCTAAAAATGAAGGGGACAACAAGGAATCTGAAAAGCATAGTAAAAGACAAATTACGTATTCTGAAATTGATTTTGAAATTTTAAAAGAATCGGAATTTTGGCCCGCAACCTCGTATAAAAACAGTAATGTTCCTTACCAAACAGATGATTGTGCCAATAATCAAGACGTTATGGTTACTTGCACTAATTGGGATATGTCTTGTCGCCAAACCAAGTTTTACAACATAGGAGCTGTTGAACACGCTATAGACGGTACCAAATATATTCACCATCGTTGGAATACATTTTACAAAGCATTAACTACTAAAGTACGTGCCAATAATGACGAATTATTTAATTCTCCGTATTATTATTTTGAAATTGAATGGGCTCCTCAACAAATTACCTGGAGAATTGGCCCTGAAAAAGATAAAATGCGAACCATTTGTGTGATGGATAAAAATGTATCTTCCATACCAAGTAATCAAATGTTAATGATAATTACACAGGAATGGCATAACCAGGAATGGTGGCCCACTGCACCTTATAAACAAAATTTTATACCTTTCCCAAAGAATGATATAGTAGGTAAAGTATTAGAACTGGAAATAGAATAGCATGGTATTTAGCAGCGTAATATTTTTAGTTTATTTTTTGCCGATTTTTTTAGCGGTTTATTTTTTGACTCCTGCCAAGTTAAAAAATTACGTTTTGCTCGCAGCCAGTATCTTTTTTTATGCCTGGGGAGCTCCCCGATTCATTTTTGCCATATTAGGAACTACGATTATCGACTTTTATTTTGTCAAACTTCTATACAATGCTCAAACTGAAAAAAAAAGAAAACTGTTTTTAGTGCTCTCCCTTTGTCTCAACGTAGGCATGTTGTTTTATTTTAAATATTGCAATTTTTTCGTGGAAAATTTTAATTCATTACTTCATGCCGCCGGTGCAAAAGAAGTAAGTTGGACCAAGGTAATATTACCCATTGGGATTTCATTTTACACCTTTGAGAGTTTAACGTATGTAATGGATGTGTATCGTCGTGTGCACAAACCGCTCAATAATTTTTTGCAATACCAGCTATACATTATATTATTTCCAAAACTTATAGCGGGCCCTATTATTAGATACCACCAAATGTCTGACCAGTTGGCCGACCGTAGCGCTAATGACAATATAGATAATAAACTTACAGGCTTTTTCAGATTTGTGATAGGGCTTGCAAAAAAAGTTTTGATAGCTAATACAATGGCAGCAAAGGCTGATGAAATTTTTGCAGTTCCAATGAGCGAGCTGACAACTGTTATGGCGTGGGTCGGCATGTTGGCTTACACATTTCAAATTTATTTTGATTTTTCAGGGTATAGCGATATGGCAATAGGTTTAGGAAAAATGCTAGGATTTAAATTTCCTGAAAATTTTGATAACCCTTATACTTCCCGAAGTATAACCGAATTCTGGCGCCGTTGGCACATAACGCTGGGCAGTTGGATGAAAAATTATTTATACATACCACTGGGTGGGAACCAAGTTAAAAGTAAAATGCGACTTTATTTTAATTTATGGTTGGTGTTTTTAGCTTCTGGGTTTTGGCATGGGGCAGCGTGGACATTTATTATTTGGGGCGTTTATCATGGTCTGTTTTTAGTGCTGGAAAGAATGTTCCTTTTAAAAGTCTTTGATAAAATTGGAAAAATTCCCTCCACGCTCATTACATTTTTAATCGTTGGAATAGGATGGGTTTTTTTTAGAGCAGATACCACTGAACAGGCAATTGCCTTTACCGGAAAATTATTTTCGTTTGATTTTACTGCGCCTTCTTATTTTTTAGATTATGAATTTAAATTTTATTTTTTACTTGCCCTTATATTTTCATTTTTCACGTGTTTTAAAATTGGACAAAAAATTCAGGAAAAAATTTATTTTTCAAATTACTCCATTTTTGGTTATTCGGTTGCCACAATTATTGCTTGTTGTTTATTTACCATAGCTCTTGCTTCTATCACATCATCCGGGTTTAATCCATTTATTTATTTCAGGTTTTAGATATGTCGACAGATAAAAACATACTTAAACGATTGGTGCTACCTGCTGTTTTATTATTTTTATTTCTTCCTCTGATTCAAAATACAATTCACTTTAAGAAATGGATAAAGCCGTTAAAGGGAGCTTACGTTCAGGTGAAGGATACCAGTTTCAATTGGAAAGATTGGTTTACCGAAGATTACCAACAACAAAAAAACAAATACTTGAATCAAAATTTTGGTCTTCGAAATTATTGTGTGCTCCTAAATAATCAACTCGATTTTTCTTTATTCAAAAAAGTTAATACAGATCATGTTGTTGTAGGTAAATCAAATGTTTTATTTGAGGATTCTTATATTAACGCATATAACGGGGTAAATTTTTCAGGTGAAGAAAAATTAAAATCTCATATTGAAAAATTAAAGAAAGCCCAGGAACTTCTTAAAAATAACAATGTTGATTTAGAAATAATTTTTCTACCGGGCAAAGCATCCTACTTTCCGGAGTATTTCCCAGGGGCTTATTCTGGAGCAAAAAAATTAAGTAATTACGATTTTATGTCCACTTATGCTAAGAAAGTAACTCTTGATTTTGTTGATTTCAATGCCTGGTTCCTCCAATTAAAAAATAAAACGTTGTACGATTTATATCCAACAGGAGGTATTCATTGGAGTAATTACGGATCTTTGCTCGCAATAGATTCATTAATTAAACGTGTTGAATCAAAAATCGGAATTACTATGCGTAAATTCATTATTACTGATGTCCATTTTTCTGATACTTTAGTTGACCCGGACAATGATATTGGCGATGCGCTTAATTTATTACAAGACATAAAACCGCTTAGCATGCCTTATGCTAAGTATTATTGGGATGATAAAGGAAACGAGACAAAACCAAAAGCTTTATTTATCGGCGATAGCTATTTTTGGAATTGGTATTATCAAGGCTTTATTAATAATATGTTTTCAAACTCAACTTTTTGGTATTATAACCAAACTGTTTATCCGGAAACTGAACAACAGCGCGATATTAAAAAACTTCATGTAAAAGAAGAAATTCTAAAAAATCGTGTAATTGTTTTAATGGCCACTGAAAGCAATATACAAGACATTGGTTGGGGGTTTGCAGACATTGTTATTAGTGCTTTTGAAAATTATAAAGCTCCTGTATCTTCCAATATTTCCGGTCCACGAAAAGAAATTTATATACGTTATTTCAAAACTGCTATTTTAAATACACCCGATTGGCTTGAAAAAGTAAAAGTGAAGGCCAAAGAAAAAAACATAAGTGTAGAAGAAATGCTTTCGGCTGATGCTGACTATATATACGAAACGGAGTATAATACTCAAAAAGTTATTGATTTTATAGAACAAACGAAAGAGAGAATTAAAAAAGATGAAAAATGGTTTGGAGATATAAAAAGAAAAGCCAAGGAAAAAAATATCAGTGCAGAAGAAATGCTTGAACTCGATGCCAAGTATGTATACGATTTGGATAAGAAAGCGGGAAAAATTTAATTTATTCAATAACTATTTTTCCGCTAATTTGCTTTCCTTCATCACTAGCGTTGCATCTTAGTTAGAAGATTTTCAGTTGATTAGCGTTTTCAC
>CAZZEI010000026.1:0-22577 GCA_964653165.1 uncultured Flavobacteriaceae bacterium
ACAATCTCCCGATCTGATTACAACCGTGTATGTACCCGCATGTAATGTATTTACTTGTGATGATTGTGGAACTCCTGTACCCATTGTTATAAGTCCGGGTGCAACATACGGAGAAGGATATTGCCATTGAAATGTATATGGAGTACCCAGTGGTCCGTTAATCTCTGTTGTAGCCGTTGCTTTTAATTTTCCTGTTGAATCATCATGACATTTAATTCCTTCGGGAGAAGTAAGTATTGCATTAAATGATTGCAATACCAATGTTGCTTTATAAACACTTAAACAACCTGCCGCATTTGTAATTGTATCTGTATAAACTGTGCCTGCTGTTACTCCGGTGGTAACGTACGGATAACTGTTTCCTAATGAAATACCACCGCTATACCAATCGTGTGTTGAGCCGCCAATTAAAACACTTGGTATAGATAAATTAGTAAGTGCACAACCTTTTAATGTTTCTACTACAGGTGGGGGAAGTGCACCCGGTGTAAGTGTAACCGTATAAGTATATGCACAACTTGGATTGCCAAAAGGAGTAATTATAACTACATATGTTCCGCCCGGTAAACTATCTACCAAAAGCGGTGGTAAATGTGTATTGGCAGAGTCACTGTTATTACCATAAAAAGTTCTTGGGTCATTTCCGTTTACTGTCCAGGTATACTGAGGAAAATTGGTGCCTCCGGTTGGAGATAAATTTATATTTCCGTTTGAACCACCATTACACGGAACTGATGGTAGCGGACTAAAGTTTATGTTTACCTGAGTGAAGGTTGTTTTTAAAGAATCAAGGCAGCCCGTGGTTGGATCCTTATATGTTACAATAAAAAAGTCGGTTGGAGCAACTGCATTGGTATAAGTAAGTGCTTGTGTAGTTGCAATTACCGTAGTACCGCTTGTATTATTATACCAAGCCCATGGTCCGTTAGTGGGTGCATTTAATGCAGGAGAAATTTGTGTTCCGCAGAGTTGAGCTACTGTAGAAGTTAAAACAGGTGGTATTTCACCAATGGTAACAATAACAACTGTATCCGGACATTGAGCCGTAGAATAGTCATGCACTAAAACAGAATATACTCCCGGTGGTTGACCTGATATAGATGAAGTGTTTAAGCCTGTTGGTGTCCATGTGTAATTAAATTGTGTTCCTCCAATTACAGTTACAGAAGCTGAACCATTATTGCCACCACGACAAGAAGGGTTTGCAGCACCGGATGCAACAATATTAGTTGCAGCTACTGTTACATTTAATTTTGTTGTACATCCTTGCAAAGTTATACAATCAACTGAGAAGACATCTCCGTTTGTTGCCCCCGTTGCAGCGTAGCTATAACTTGTTGCGCCTGATATAGGAACCGTATTATTTGGGCCGTACCATTGGTAAGAAGCAAAACCGGTAGGGGCTGTCATTACTGCGGTACCGCTGCCTCCACAAAAACCGGCGATGCTAGCACTAAGTACACCACAATTAGCGCTGATATATGCATAGGAATAATGTCCTGACCAAGGGCAATCTACTGTTTCAAAGTCGGCATAAATTGTATTGCCTATTTGAGAAGTAAGATCAATTGTAACGGTGCGCCATTTACGGTAATAAACATCAAAGCCCGAACAAGGATTTAATGCTTTTATATAGGAAGTATCGTTCATGGCACCGCTTGCATCAATATTATATTCTACGCAATTGGCATTAACTCCGGTAACAAGGTTACCGCTTACATCGTGAACGCCAAATAAAAATGAGGGTTGTTCTCCTTGAGGGTGAGTTCCATCCTCAATCACCACAGCAAACCGGTAGGTAAATTGCGCATTTGTACTGTTCACGGTTATTTGGTAACGTAATTTTGCACAGGTGTATTGGTTATAAGCCGAGCTTAAACGAATACTGTTAGTTCCGCTTACAGGTGTGCAGGAAAGATCATAAAAGCCGGTGCTTGGGTTTTTACAATTATCGTCATACCCGTTAGCAAAAGCAGTAGCAGCAATAGTTGATAAAGCCCCGATAGGCATGTTATGAATTACCTGAAAACCGGTTGTATTGTTACAAGGTGAATTATTCGTCTGGATAGGGAAACCATTATTCGTGTTAATGCCCAGACCATTCCATGTTGCAAACGGATAAAGAACTCCTGGACTACAGTTATTGGCTGTTTCACCTGTCCAGTTAGAATAATTACTCATTGAAAGATCGCTGTTCTGACACGTAGAAGTGTATATGGTCTGGTTGATCAACCTGTTTGTATTGACTTCGGCTATTGTAACAAGCTGCGTTTTCTTCTCATTTAAATGCACCTTGCCATGCTCACTCTCAAAACGGAACTTTTCTCCATTGATATATTCTTCCATTACACGGTCCGGAACACCTTTCTTTCGTGCTTCCTGAATGGCTTTTTTCTCATCAAAATCTTTAGAAGTTTCTTTTGTAATTTGCGTTTGGGCTTTTGTAATACTTAAAACAAGTATAAAAGCGAACAGAAATAGGTTTTTTATCGTCATGTTTATTTTTTTTGGGCACGCTAATATAATACTTTTTTTTTTACTATTAAAAAAATTTAGGTCTAAAATGTCTAAAACCTAAAAATAGATGGGTTTTTCACCTCTGTACGACAAAAAGGCTAGCACCCCAAAGGTTTTCCCCCTCTGTTCGCCATGGCGAACATCTCCCCCAAAGGGGAGAATAAATAAAAAAGACCTTCAAGGTTTTGGAAACCTTGAAGGTCTAAAGATTTAAGCAAACCTGTAAGCCGGGTTTTGTGCCCTCTTTGCAGAGGATTTCTATCATTTATCTAGTCTGTCTACCCGTTGCGAAGCCCCGCCAAAGCGGAACAAAAACGAGTAGTTTCACTCGCAACTTATTTGACGTTTCAACCCCCAAGGTTTTCCTTTATGCCGGTTACCCGAACATAATGTGAGCTCTTACCTCGCATTTTCACCCTTTCCACACCGAGGCATGGTGGTATATTTTCTGTGGCACTTTCTGTTATCCCGATATTAATCGAAACACCCTCGTTTTCACAAGGTAGGGTACTCTGTGTTGCCCGGACTTTCCTCAGTGAGTATAACCTCACCGCGATAGAACGGCTTGCTTATTACAAAAGTAGTTAATTTTCTGCTTTCTCCGGCATCTTCACGCCCCCCATCTTTCCTACGGACATCTTCTCCCACAGGAGAGGAAATACATGCCCTCATCCGTCCGCCCAAAAGGCGGACACCTTCTCCCAAGGGAGAAGAGAATACAGCTACGAATCTAAATTTCCGTACTCGAGTTTTTTGCTTTGGAGGCGCAAAACTAAACGCATGATTAAAATAAAAAACGGGACATACATTAAAATTGCAGGCAACTCGAAGTGATTTAATATAATTGTTGATTTACGCTTCAATCTTTCTGAAATTAAATACATGGCCGGAACCAACAATAAAGTTAAAATTGTTGCAAAGCCTAAACCAAAAATCATAGTCCAAGAAAGTGGTCCCCAAAACACAACGCTGTCTCCCCCAAAAAATATGTGCGGATTTAACTTTGTAAACAAAGTTTCAAAATCAATATTTAATCCAACTGCCAAAGGTATTAATCCTAAAATTGCAGCCGTTGCGGTCAATAAAACAGGCGTCATACGTGTTCTTCCAGCTTCAACAGTTGCTTCATACAATCCCATGCCTCCCTTTCGTGCCATTTCTGCAAATTCTACTAATAGAATTCCATTTCGGACGACAATGCCCGCGAGTGCAACGATTCCAATTCCGGTCATTACTATACTCATATCCATTTTAAAAATGGCAGTACCTAACAAAACACCGATTATACTAAAGAAAATTTCTGTGAGAATAATTAATGGTTTTCCTACGGAATTAAATTGCATTACCAAGACCAATAATATTATTCCAATAGAAGTCATTAAGGCATTTCCTAAAAATTTTCCTGTTTCTGCTTGTTCTTCCTGTTGTCCGGTAAATTTAATTGTAACATCGCCTTGCGGTTGATATCCAGCGGCGGCCTTTTGCAATTTTGCGACAACTTCATTAGCATTAAATCCTTCTTTTACATCTGATGATAATGTAATTACACGCTTATTATTTTTTCTCTTGATGCCGGCGTAGGTATTAGAATAACGAATTTTACAAACAGACGATAGAGGCACTGAACGAACTTGCCCCCCCAGATTCATATCGCGATAGGTGATTTTTAAATTTCGCAACGCTTCCACATCAATACGCTGATCGTATTTATAGCGCAATTGAATTGGATACTCATCATCCACATCTCTGAATTTTGCTGCTTCGATTCCGTACACCGCGCCACGAATTTCCATTGCTAATTGTGAGGTGGAAAGTCCTTCGCGATTCGCACGTTCTCTGTCAATATCAAAAACAATTTCGGGTTTATTGCTTTCAAAATCTGATTTTATATCCCCTACTCCTTCTATTTTATTTGAGTCGATAAATTTTTTGAAATTGAATGCGTTACTTACTAATTGATTAAAATCATCCCCCGTCACTTCAATATTAATTGGTTTTGAAACCGGCGGGCCTGCCTGTTCTTTGTTTACATTTATTTCTACCCCGGGAATATCCCATTTTATATCCTGTAATTTTTGTAAATATTCTGTTGTTGAAACACCCCCACGCTTTTCGAATGAAACAAAATTGATTGCAATTTTTCCGCGGTTAGGATATGAGTTTTGATCTCCATCACGCGGATCAGTTACACCAATAGTTACGTTGGAAATAATTGACTCCACCAATTTATTTGTATCGCCCAATACAGAATACATTTTACTTTCCACTTTACGCATTACACCATTGGTAATGGAAGGGTCGGTGCCCACAGGAAGTTTTACATAAACATAAATATTGTTAGGATCTCCTTGTGGAAAGAAAACAACTTTTGGTCCGCGTGCCACAAAAAACATCCATGAAAAAATGAATAATAAAAATATTCCCAACAAAGGGCGATAAGGTTTTGCGAGACACCATTTTAAAACTTTTACATATTTATATTGAAAAGCTGGCCATGCACGTGCTTGCCAAAAATTAATTGCTTTGTATAACCACAAACGATTAAGAATCAAAAACAATCCCAGAAACACAATGAAATTTCCTACGCCAACATGTCCGCTTATATAAGAAAACATTGCAATAACAGCATACACAATTAATTGTAAGCGACCTTTACGCGTTATTTTTCCATGTTCTTTTGCTTCTTCGCTATGCGATTTCATAAAATCAACAGCAAAAACCGGATTGATAATGTATGCAACAAACAATGAAGCAAGTAGCGCAATAATTAAAGTAACCGGTAGAAAAAACATGAATTTACCAATGATACCGGTCCAGAATGCAAGCGGAATAAAAGGTGCGAGTGTTGTTATGGTTCCGGAAAAAACAGGAAGAAAAACTTCACCCGCTGCAAGTTTGGCAGCAGTTTTTATATCGCGCTTTCCATTATCAAATAAGCGATGTGTATTTTCAATTACAACAATTGCGTCGTCAACAACAATTCCGAGAGCTAATAAAAATGCGAACAACACAATCATGTTAAAACTAAAATCAATACCCGGCATAATCATAAATGCAATAAACATAGAGAGTGGAACAGACATGGCCACAAATAAAGCGTTGGTAACGCCCATAAAAAACATCAATACTAAAGTCACCAAAATAAATCCAATGATGATAGTGTTAATTAAATCATGAAGTGTGACTCTTGTTTTTTCGCTTTGGTCGCCGCTCACCGTAACATCTAATCCCTTCGGAAATTGTTTCGCGTTCATTTCAGCAATGATTTTGTAAATTTTATCGGAGGCTTCAATTAAATTTTGTCCTGCGCGTTTTACAACATTTAATGTAATTACATTTTTTCCTTTTGAGCTGGAGTAGCTTTCCTTTTCTCTATATGAATCTTTTACTTCGGCAAAATCTTTAATAAATAATTTTGCGCCAACCTGAGAAGTTACCACAATATTTTCTATTTCCTTCGGACTTTTAAATTCGCTTTTAATGCTAAGCGTTGGTTTCATTCCGTTAAGCGGAACGTTACCCCCCGTTAAAGAAATATTTTCAGAACCTATAGCGCGTTGAACATCAGTAAGCGTGAGTTGTGCAGCCTGCATTTTATACATATCAATATTAACTTGTATTTCTCTATCGAGTGCGCCGATAATTTTAGCTTCGTTAATTTCCTTCATTCCCTCAATGCGGTCCTGTAAATCTTCGGCATATTTTTTTAAATCTTTCAAATCAAAATTTCCGGAAATATTTATATACATAATTGGAATTTCAGAAAAAGAAATTTCCTTAATCATAGGTTCGCGCGTAAGTGTCTGCGGCAAATCAGCACGGGCTTCATCAACCGCATCTTTTACTTTTTGTTTGGCTACCGTAACATTTACATTTGTGTTAAACTCAACAACAATTACCGATACGTCTTGTAAAGAAGTGCTGGTAAATTTTTTCACTCCTGACAAAGCTTTTAATCTTTTTTCTATCGGGCGGGTAATTGTATTTTCAATATTTGTTGGCGAGTTTCCTCCGTTAACTGTATTGATATAAATTGTTGGCGCAGCAATATCAGGAAAACTTTCTTTGGGTAAAGAATTGTACGACATCACACCAACTATACAGATAACAATAGTTATCAGGTAAACCGTAATTTTATTATCGATGGCCCAACTGGAAGGCTTAAACTCTTTTATTTTATCAATCATACTATTATTTTTTGACCACACCCCAACCCTCTCCTGTGAGGAGAGGGAGAATGGGAATTATTTTTTTACAGTAACAGCGTCTCCATCATTAATTAAATCGTAGCCGGCAACAATAAGCATATCGCCGGCATTTAATCCATTTGTAATTTCTGCCAAGCCATTATATTCACGCCCAATATTTATTATTTTTTTTGCTGCCCTACTTCCATTTGCAACATAAACATAAGCTTCGCTTGTGCCACGTTGAATAAATTTAACAGGAACCACTACAACCGGTGTTGGTGACTGAAAATCATTAATCTTTAATTTAGCCACCATATTTGGGTGATAGTCTTTTGTGTTATCCAATAAAAGAACTTCCAAATTAAAGGTGCGGCTTAATGTATTAATGGCGCGCGCTGCATAATTAATTTTTGACGAAAGAGAATCATTCATGTCAGGAAAATAAACCATCACTTCATTTCCCTTTTTAATGCGCGAAGCATAGGTTTCTGCCACATCGGCTTTGATTTTAAGGTTAGAAAAATTAACTACATTAACGCAAGGCATACCCGGCTGAACCATTTGCCCAAGTTTAATGTTTATTGCATCTACCGTTCCGTTAATTGGAGAAATTATTTTACTCATGCGTAATTGTTCTTGCAGAGCGCCCATTTTTTTCTCCAGACTTTCTTTTGTGGTTTTGGCTTGTAAGAATTGTATTTCGGTTCCGATTTTTTGATCCCAAAGGTTTTTTTGTTTTTGAAATACCTGAGAAGCTAAATCATAATTGGTTTGTAAATCAGAAATTTGTTGCTGTATGGCGCGTGAATCTGTTAAAGCAAGTTCTTGTCCCTTTGTAACTTCATCACCAACCTTAGCGCTTATTTGCGTTATTGTTCCCGGCATTTGTGTTGACAAGGAAACGTTTTCATCAGCCTCAATATGTCCCTGAACTTCTATATAAGTTTTAAAAATTTGGGGTGTTATAAGCTGTGCAGTTACTTCAATTGTTTTTTCCATTGTGCTATCCCCGCCGGATTTTTTCAGTTCATCTTCGAGAGCAATTATTTTTGCGTCAATTTCTGATTTTTCCTTTTTTAGTTTTTCAAGTTCTGCCTTTTTATCGGGTGAACCACAGGAAATAATCAGTGCTGAAATTGCAATAAATAAAATTCTATTTTTCATACTTTGTATTTTATATTTCATAATTTATTTTACTAAAGTTCCTGTTGCTTTTTGATAATCTATTTTTGCTACAATTAAATCATACAATGTATTATAATAATTTGTTTCTGCCTGACGCAAATCATTTTCGGCCGTGTTTAATTCAAGACTTGATCCAATGCCCTGCTCATATTTCTTCTTAACTACTTCAAAAATATTCTTAGCTAGTTCAATATTTTTCTTTTGTGTTTGAAGTGAAGCTAAAGCATTTTTATAATTAACTGCAGCGCCCAACGTTTCCATTTCTATGGCAGATTTTAATTGTGTAAGATTGTTTTGTGTTTTTAATAAATTTATTTTCGCTTGTTGGACGCGCGAGTAATTTTGAAAACCATCAAAAATGCCCATATTAATTGTCGCCCCTACAATGGCAAAAGGGTACCAGTTCTTGCTTGCAAAATCGAGTGTATTCTTTTGAAACATCTGTGCGTATGTTCCAAAAGCTGCAATGGTGGGTAAAAAATTTGTTTGGTATCTTTTTACATCGTACTCATTTAATTTTTGCTGCGATTCAAGAACTAAAAAATCCGGTCGCTTTGAAACATCTGTCTTATCGTTAATAGTCAGGCTTTGCAAATCTTCCGCTGCACCGGCTTTTTCTAAATTATCGCTCAGGGTTATAGGCTGACTGATATCATATCCCATCTGAAATTTTAAAACTGTTTCCGTTAATTCAACAAGGCGCATTGATTTTTCCTTTTCGGTTAACAGGTTATTGTAATTTACTTCCAGTCTGTCTACATCAATTTGCTCTACAAAGCCATTTTTATTTAGCGCAGTAGCGTTGTCCTTAAGGTTTTTTATTCGCTCTATATTTAAGTCTAAAATTTTCAGGCGCTCGCCGTTTACTAAAACTCCATAATATGCCTTTGAAACATTTTGCGCAGTTTCAACTTTGTTGCGTAACACATTTTTTTGTGAAAGATTCATGAGTTCTTTTGCAGCTTTTATTCCAATAATATAATTTCCGTTAAAAATTAATTGTGAAGCCGAAACACTTGCTGTGGCGTTGTACTGTACACCAAATTTTACGGGGGCAAAACTACCTGGAGGACCGCCAAAAAATTGCGCCGGCAAGAGTGAAGTTGGAAGTATTGCATTATCTTTTACCTCGAAACCGGTATTAATTTGCGGCAAGCCCTGACCAAGGATTTCCTTTTTTCTATACCTGCTGTAATTTGCATCTGCTTCTGCATTTAAATAGGTTGCATTATGTTTTAAAGCATAATCAATTGCCGATTGCAAACTAAATTCAACCGGGTTTTGTTGTGCCTTTGAAACAAAAAATACAAACAAAAGCAAAGTTGTTATTTTAAGTTTGTTCATTTTTTTATACTTATTTTTCTTACTCTTCCTCATTAAGTTCTTTGTATTTATTTATTAGTTTATGTCCTTTTAGCGTACATATTCCATATAAAAAATGTTCGGCTAACGCTAATTGTACATCGAGCATGTTAAATTTATCGGGTGGAAAAGTTTGACCGGACATTGCTAAAGAGATTTCTTCCATGCGTAAGTGTGCTAGAATTTTTGTGCCGGCATCTTGTCTTACTAGTCCGTCTTTTTTTCCTCGCTCAATGCTTCGTTCTACGTGAGCCAGAATATATTTTTCTTTGAAATCAGTAAAAAGTTTCCAAGATTGCGGATAAAATTTTTGTAAATCGTAATACATAATAGGATTACAGTTCCCGAGTATTTTTGTCATTTTTTTCATTATAGTAAATACCTCATCTACAATATTGGTCGATTTATTAAAAATTTCATCGAAATCATGGTGATTTGTTTTCAAATCTTTTTGCATGAAAGCGTGTACTAATGCATCCTTATCAGGAAATTCACAATAAATAGTTTTTTTTGAGATTACGAGATGACGGGCAATTTCATCCATGGTCATATTTTTAATCCCATATCTGGAAAATAACTCCTTAGCCCCACTCAATATTTTCTCTTTGTTTTTCAAGTTTTCGGTAAAATCGGCACAAAACTATGGAAACTTTTTTTGTCTTACAAGTTTCCGTCAAGAATTTTAAATTGAAAGTGCATTTTGTGTTTGCCATATAGATATACGGAGAACCCACTCAGTTCAGTATACTCAATGCGGATATAAGTTAATAATAACCAACAGTTTACCGACTAAATACGCTAAAAATAATTTCTATCTTTTAATTTCAATAATCAAAGTGGTTTTTTATCTTTGCATCCCTTAAATAATTGGAGAGTTAGAGAATTTTAGAGTTATTGAATTATTATTCTACAAATCAATAACTCTACAAATCAATAACTGAATAAATCAACAACTGAAAAATATGAGCGTTTTAGAGAAAATCAGAAGTAAGACAGCATTACTGGTAGGAATAATAGGACTTGCCCTTATAATATTTGTTTTGCAAAGTGCATTAGAAACAGGTAACTCTTTATTTGGTACAAATGAGCGAACATTGGGTCGCATTGCAGGAAAAAATATTGACTACAACGATTTTATTGCAAAATATAATTTAGCTGTTGCAAACTACGAGCAAAACGGACAAAAAGTGGATGATCAATCAAAGCAAACATTAATTGACCAGGTTTGGAACGAATTTATTTCTGACAAAGTTTTGAAAGTTGCATATAAAAAAGTTGGCGTCGTAGTTGGAGAAGATGAGTTGTACGATTTAATGGTAACACACCCACATCAAATAGTTGTTGGTCAGCTTACCGATAAACAAACAGGGAAAGCTTATCCTAATTTTGCAAAAGCAGATGGTTCTCTTGATCCTGCCAAACTTCAGGGCTTTGTTCAACAAATGACTCCCGAGCAGGAAAAGTATTGGAAGAAGGTTGAAGACTATGTACGTGATACGCGTATTTCAGAAAAATACAATAACCTGCTTAAAAAAGGATTGTATGTTACCACAGCAGAAGCTAAAATTGAATTTGAAAGACAAACTACTACTTATAATGTAGAATATGTTGCAAAACGTTACAGTACGGTTTCTGATTCTTCTATCCAGGTAAATGAAGAAGACTTAAAGAACTATTACAACAACAATACATATAAATTTCAAAATTTTGAAACTACCCGCAAAATTGAGTACGTAACTTTCGATGCCTTTGCTACACCGGAAGATATTGATGACATCAAAAAACAAATGACAGAAATTGCTGCCGAATTTAAAGCTAAAAAAACAGCTTCAGAAGATACAGCTTTGATGGTAGCAGAAAACGAAACAAACGCAGTTGATATTGGGTTATTTAAAAAAGGAATGATTAGTCCGGAAGTAGATTCTTCTATTTACACAGCCGAAAAAGGAAATGTGTATGGACCTTATCAGGAAAACAATTTAATTAAGGTTATCAAACTTACCGATAAAGTTAACCTATTAGATTCTTCTAAAATCCGCCACATACTAATTTCTTTTGCTGGCGGTGGTGCTGCACCTGAAGTTAAACGCAGCAAAGAACAGGCAAAAAAATTAGCTGATAGCTTGATGGTTCTTTTGAAAAAAGACATGAAACAATTTTCGGCCTTTGTCAAAACATATTCTGACGACGGCGGAAAAAAACTTCCTCCCGGTAAAAAGGAGACAGATGAGTACATGGGTAAAGATGGTAACTACGGATGGATGAATGATAATACCGGTTTTGTTGAACCTTTCAAAAATTTTGGATTACAAGGTAAAAAAGGTGATTTAGGTGTTGTTGAAACAACGTTCGGGTATCACATTATGGAAGTGCTTGACATTAGCAAGAACTCTCAAGCAAAATATAAGCTGGCAACAATTTCTAAAAAAATACAGCCAAGCGAAAAAACGCTTAATACTTTTAATTTAAAAGCAAGCGAGTTTGCAGGTAAATATAATACCGCTGAACTTTTTGATAAAGGAATTGAAGAACAGAAATTAAATAAGCGTTTGGCAGATAACATTCGCGAGGGCGACAAGCAAATTCCGGGATTAGACAATCCAAAAGATTTAGTTCGTTGGATATACGACGGTAAAAAAGGTGATATCTCAACATCTTTTCAATTCGGAACTCGTTTTGTTGTTGCAAAATTAGCCGATGTAAAAGAAAAAGGTACTGCGCCACTCGAACAGGTAATAGACGATGTTACCATTAAAGCCAAGCAGGATAGAAAAGCGCAACAGTTTATGAAAGAACTTAACGATTATTTAGCTATGACAAAAAGCGCAGCTGACCTTGCTTCGAAAATGAAACTTAAAGTTGAGAAAGCACCTGATCTTGTATTTAATAGTTACAGTGTTGCAGGTTTAGGAAAAGAAGATGTAATGTGTGGAGTTGTTTCTGTTTTAAAACCAAATACACCTTCAGTAGCTTTAAAAGGAACAAACGCCGCTTATGTAGTTTGGGTTGTTTCTAAAAAAGATCCTGCGGCAACGAAAGATTACAAAGCGACTCAAAAATCAGCAAACATCACGCTTTCTACAAGAGCAGATTACGAAGCTTTTGAAGCATTAAAAGCTTTAGCTGATATTGAAGATCACAAAGCGAAATTTGATTTTTAAAACTTTTCGTTTCTTTCCGGCATCCGATTATTCCGCCACAAAGACACGAAGACATTAAGTATCACAAAAAATTACTTAGTGTTTCTTTGAGCCTTTGTGACTTAGTGGCAAGTATTTTAAGATGAATCGTAGTTACAAAAAAAGAAAAATAATTAACGACCCTATTTACGGCTTTGTAACATTGCCTGCCGATTTAATTTACGATTTAATTAATCACCCTTACTTCCAGCGCCTTCGTCATATCAAACAGCTGGGTATGACAAATTTAGTTTACCCCGGAGCCTTGCATACGCGTTTTCATCATGCCATTGGTGCTATGCATTTAATGACGGAAGCAATTGATGTGCTACGCTCTAAACAAATTGAAATTACTGACGCAGAAGCAGAAGCGGTTTCTATTGCAATCTTATTACACGATATTGGTCACGGTCCGTTCTCTCATGCACTTGAACACACCATTGTGCAAGGTGTAAACCACGAAGATATTTCTGCCCTGTTTATGGAAAAACTCAATAAGGAGTTTAAAGGAAAACTTTCTCTGGCAATAAAAATATTTAATAACAAGTACAAGAAAAAATTCTTACATCAGTTAGTCAGTTCGCAACTGGATATGGACCGCCTTGATTATTTGAAGCGAGATAGTTTTTTTACAGGCGTATCAGAAGGTGTTATCAGTAGCGACCGCATCATAAAAATGCTGTACGTTACAAATGACGAATTAGCCGTTGAAGAAAAAGGAATTTACTCCATAGAAAAATTTATAATAGCGCGCCGACTCATGTACTGGCAGGTGTATTTACACAAGACCGTTGTAGCCGGAGAGAATATGCTGGTTAATATATTACAACGCGCCAAGGAACTTTCCAATAAGGGCGAAGAATTATTTGCAACTCCTGCACTTTCAGTATTTTTGAAAAACAATTATTCTAAAAAAGATTTTATTTCAAATACTAAATTGCTCGACACTTTTGCTTTGCTTGACGACCATGATATTTTTTCATCCATTAAAGTATGGATGCAACACAGTGATAAAATTCTTTCTACACTTTGCAAAAACTTAGTGGAAAGAAAATTATTTAAGATAGAATTGAAAAAAGAAAAAATTGACCCTTCTTACGAAAAAGAGCTCATTAAAAAAGCGATGAAGCTTTATAAAGTCTCTGAAAAAGAAGCTTCCTATTATGTTGTCTCCGGCGAAGTTGAGAATAGCGCTTACAAACCAAACAACGTCAAAATTAATATCTTGCTTAAAGACGGGTCTGTAATGGATATTGCTAAAGCAGGCGACCAGTTAGATGTAGCTGTATTATCAAAAACTGTAAAAAAATATTTTATCTGTTACCCTAAAAATTTAATTAACTAAGCTATGAGCAGCAAAACAAAATTCGCACACGAATCGCATACCGTAACAACAGAGCATGTATTACCCAATGATACCAATGCTTTAGGAAATTTATTTGGTGGTCGCCTATTAATGTGGATGGACACAACATCTGCCATAGCTGCACACAGACATTGTAAACGTGTGGTAGTGACTGCAACAGTAAATAACGTTTCTTTTCGTGAGTCGATAAAATTAGGAAGCATTGTTACCTTAGAAGCAAAGGTTTCCCGTTCGTTCAACACCAGCATGGAAGTTTTTATTGATGTTTGGGTGGAAGATTCTGTTACAGGAGTAAGAAAAAAATGTAACGAAGCTATTTATACTTTCGTTGCCATTGACCAAAACGGCTCTCCCCTTCCAGTTCCAGAATTAATACCGGAAACAGAAGAAGAAGTAACACGCTTTGAAGGTGCATTGCGCCGCAAACAATTAGCGCTAATTCTTGCAGGGAAAATGAAACCTAGCGAGGCAACAGAATTGAAGGCTATGTTTGTGAAGGACTAGACAATAATTGCTTCCAACTCCCTCAACTTCTTACAAAGCAAATTACTCTCTTCAAAATTTAAAGTCTGCTGGCCATCGCTTGCTGCTTCTTCAGGAACTTCATGTACTTCATAAATTACTCCATCTGCTCCGGCAACTGCTGCGGCTAAGCCTATTTTACTTACATAATCGCGTATGCCTACTCCGTGAGACGGGTCTGCAATGACAGGTAAATGAGTTTTGTCTTTTAAAACCTGTATGGCGTTTATATCAAAAGTATTTCTGTACGCGTTTTCAAAAGTCCTAATGCCGCGCTCGCACAACATTAGTTTTTCGTTTCCGGCGCTAAAAATATATTCGGCACTTTGCAGCAATTCATCAATCGTGCCGCTCATGCCGCGTTTAATCAAAACCGGTTTATCAATTTCTCCTAATGAATCTAATAAATTAAAATTTTGTGAATTACGCGCGCCAACCTGAAACACATCCACGTAATCGTGCATTTCCTTTATTTGAGAAACCTGCATAACCTCCGTAATAATTTTTATTCCATTCTCTCTACAAATAGAAGAAAACATTTTTAATCCTTCAATTCCTAATCCTCTAAAAGCATAGGGAGAACTACGGGGTTTAAAAACTCCGCCGCGCATAATTCGAATATTGTTTTGCTTTAAATGCGCAACAATTTTTTGCACTTGATTTTCATTTTCTATTGAACACGGACCGGCCATAATAGATAATTCGTTTCCTCCAATCACAACACCATCACCCAAATCGATGCTACTGTAATTTACTTTCCATTTTCTGGAAACAAGTTTATAGCTGTCCGAAACACGATGCACATCACGCACACCTTCCAAGCTTCCGATTAAACGAATGTCAAAATCGCTTTTACCAATACAAACCAAATAGTTTGCAAATTGGGTTTTTACTTCTGCCGCTTTGTAATTAATGTTTTTTATCGCATCAAGAATTTGCTTCTTCTGCGTTTCGGTAATTTTCTTTTCTAATTGAATAATCATGATACTTTTTCTTTAGTAATTATTGAATTAATAAATTTTTCAATCTGTAATTTGTAATCTCCAGCTTGCAATGCTTTAATAAAAGCACTCCCTATAATTGCCCCATTGGTATTTTCACAAGATTTTTCAAAAGTTTCTCTGCTTGAAATTCCAAACCCTGCTAGCACCGGGTTTTTCAAATTATAAGAAGCAATTCGCTTAAAATAATTCTGCTGTTCATCTGTTACGTTATCTCTAGTACCTGTTGTTCCCGAAGAAGCGACTAAATATATAAATGCATCTGATAATTCATCAATTTTACGAATACGCTCTTCTGAAGTATCAGGTGTAACAAGGAAAATATTTTTGATATTGTATTTTTCGAATAAATTTTTATAATGCAATTCATATTCTCTCATTGGTAAATCAGGAATAATTAAAGCGTCAAATCCGTTTTCAGAAGCGCGCTTCAAAAATTTCTCTACTCCATATTGTAAAAACGGATTCAAATATCCCATCAATACCAAAGGAATAGAAATTTGTTGGCGCATTTCTTTGGTCTGCTCAAAAAGCAAATCCATGTTCATGCCGTTTTTCAATGCAACTTCGCTACTGTGTTGTATAACCGGACCATCGGCTAATGGGTCGGAGAAGGGCATCCCTACTTCTACTATATCAACGCCGCTTTTTTCCAATGAATTCAAAATATCCATTGTAGAATTTAAAACAGGAAATCCGGCAGTAAAATACACCGACAAGATATTTTTACTCTTCTTTTTAAATAATTCTTTAATTCTGTTCATGTATCCAGTTTTTAACCGCGAAGACGCTAAGGCGCCAAGTTTTTCATTTGTTTATATCTAGGGTTGCTGTGCATAAAGGCGCAAAGAGCTTCCGTCAATTTGTTTTCATTTGTTTCATATATGTTTCTAAATCCTTATCCCCTCTTCCGCTCAAATTCAATACAATAGTTTCGTTCTCCTTAAATTTTATTTTCTCCAAAGCCGCTAAAGCATGAGAACTTTCTAATGCCGGAATAATTCCTTCCAGTTTACATAATAAAAATGCTGCTTGTAAAGCTTCTTCATCAGTAACACTTAAAAATTCTCCACGCTTGCTCTCGTTCAAATGTGCGTGTAGCGGACCAATTCCTGGATAATCCAATCCAGCAGAAATACTGTAGGGTTCCGTAATTTGTCCAAATGCATCCTGCATCAACATTGTTTTACAAGCATGAATTACTCCGGGAGTTCCTATTGCTAAAGTAGCAGCTGTATGTCCGGTATCAATTCCCTTTCCGGATGCCTCAACTCCAATTAATCTTACATTCTTTTCATTTAAGAAATGATAAAATGCTCCGGCAGCATTACTTCCTCCGCCAACACAAGCAACGACTGCATCCGGGGTTTCCTTTCCCGTTTTTTCTTTCAACTGTTTCCTAATTTCTTCACTGATGACAGATTGAAATCTTGCAACCATATCCGGATAAGGATGCGGACCAACTACCGAACCGATTATGTAATGCGTGTTGTTAGAATTATTTATCCAATCGCGAATAGCTTCGTTAGTCGCGTCCTTTAATGTTTTACTTCCACAAGTTGCGGGAATAACTTTTGTTCCAAGCAATTTCATACGTGCAACATTGGGCGCTTGTCGCTTTATATCTACTTCTCCCATATAAACAACACATTCAATATTCATCAAAGCACAAACTGTAGCTGTTGCTACACCATGCTGACCAGCGCCTGTTTCAGCAATGATTCTTGTTTTGCCCAATCGCTTTGCTAAAAGTATTTGTCCGACTGTGTTATTTATTTTATGCGCACCGGTGTGATTTAAATCTTCGCGCTTTAAATAAATATTCGTTTTATATTTTTCCGACAAGCGTTTTGCAAAATATAAAGGAGTTGGTCTGCCAACATAATCCTGCAAAAGATCATGAAATTCCCTTTGAAATTCGGGTTCATATATTATTTTGAGGTAATTCTCCCGCAACTCCTCTACATTTTTATATAGAAGTTCGGGGATGTATGCTCCTCCAAAATTTCCGTAATAACCATGTTCGTCTACTTCGTACTTCATTTTACTCATTTTTTTACCGCAAAGACGCGAAGGCGCGAAGTTATTGGTTGGCTTGTTATGTGTTGCTATGTATTAAGGCGCTAAGTCTATTAGTTTTAATTTATTTATATCTTTTATTCCCGGTAAAATTTCAAATTTAGAATTCACATCTAGGCAGTAAGCATCCCTTATTCCATGTATATTCTCCAATGATAAACCGCCACTTAAGAAATATGGTTTGTCTAATTTATATTCATTCAGTTTGCTGTGATTAAATGCTTTTCCACTACCTCCGTATTGTTCGCTTTTAGAATCGAAAAGGAAATAATCGCAAACATCTAGAAACGCTTTTAAAGAAGAAAAATCAAATTCATCGTTTATTGGAAATGCTTTAATAACGGGAACCTTGTTCCTTAAACTCTTGCAAAATTCCGCCGTTTCATCTCCATGCAACTGCACATAATCCAAACCAAAACGAGATACATAATCCAGTATTCTACTTTCTGTTTCATTAACAAAAACACCAACTTTCTTTGCTGAAGAAATACTTTGGGCGAATTCAGTACTTAATCCGCCTGCACAGCGAGGCGACTTCTCATAAAATATAAATCCAATGTAATCGGGCTTACAATCCAATACTTGCAAAATATTTTCACGGTCATTCAGGCCGCAGACTTTTAGTTTCACTCGTTTATTGTTTGCTTCTGTAATTCCTTAACTTCCTTAACAAATTGCATACAGGCTTCTTCAGGGCGACTATGTTTCATAAATGATTCTCCCATTAAAAATGCGTTATAACCCGCCTCTTTTAATTGAATTATTTGTTCTGCAGTTTTTATTCCACTTTCCGAAACTTTAATTACCTCTTTGGGAAGTTTAGAAAATATATTCAAAGAAGTCTCCAAGGTAATTTCCATAGTTTTTAAATTACGGTTATTTACTCCCACAACTTGTATATCAGGAATAATTTTATCCAATTCATCTTCTCCATGAATTTCCAATAAAATTTCCATTCCCAAACTCACAGCCAAATTCGTGTACTTTTTAATTTGCTCTTTTGTCAAAACAGCAGCTATTAATAAAATAACATCAGCGCCAATACTTTTTGCTTCTATAATTTGGTATTCATCTACAATAAAATCTTTACGCAAAATCGGACAAAAATTAAATTTTCTTGCAGCAACTAGATCTTCATTCCTTCCACCAAAAAAATTTGTGTCAGTCAAAACAGACAAAGCGCTTGCGCCCGACTGCATATATCCTATTGTAGTTTTCTCAACATCGGCATATTTGTTGATGAATCCCTTAGAAGGAGATTTGCGTTTAAACTCCGCAATAATTCCGGTTAAATCATCACGCAACAAATATTTCTTAAACGAAACGCAAGGTGATTTAAAATAAATAGACTTCTCTAATAGCTTAACAGGATACAAACTATTTTTGTCTTCAATTTCCTTTCTCTTGTATTCAACTATTTCTTGCAGCGTATTCATATTATTGGTTTTTGATAAGATTTGTAAATAGGTTAAATGCATTTTTAGATTGAATGGTCTCTCTTGCAATTTCTAAACACTCCGCAACAGGTTTTTCATTGTAGCAATGCATGGCATATGCCGAATTGATTGCAACAACCTCTGTTTGTTCTCTGGTTCCTTTATTTTGTAATACATTGGAAAATATTTTGGCTGCTTCTTCTATTGTATTTCCTCCGAACAGATTTTCTTCTTTTATAAGTGGTAAATTAAATTCATTCGGGTTTACAACTTGCTCTCCCCTTTGTGTATACACTTTAAAATCACTTGTTCCTGAAATTTCATCATACCCATCTAAGGAATGAACGATACAATAATTTTGATTCTCGCTTTGCAATAAGTAATGGTAAACCCTTGCTAATTCTAAATTATAAACACCAACCATTTTATGTGATGTCCTTGCAGGATTTACTAATGGACCGAGCATATTGAAAAAGGTTTTTACTCCCATTTCTTTTCTAATCGGAGCTACACTTTTTAAAGCAGGATGAAACAAAGGTGCGTGCATGAAACAAATGTTGTGTTTGTCAAATTGTTTTTTCAGAGAATCAACATCGTTCGTGAATTTATATCCGAAATATTCCAACACATTGGAAGAACCACTTACAGATGATACTCCGTAATTCCCGTGCTTTGCAACCGGAACCCCGCAAGCAGCAACCACAAAAGCAGAAAGTGTAGAAATGTTAAACGTATTTTTTGAATCTCCCCCTGTTCCGCAAACATCAATACTTTGCTTTTCAATATTTACTGGCAGACATAATGCTAGCAACACATCCCTGTAACCGCTTAACTCATCAACGCTTATTGGTCGCATTAAATAAACAGTCAGCAATGAAGCAGTCTCCGCAGGATTTACTTTCCCCTCCGAAATCAGCAATAAAACTTCTCGCGCCTCTTGCTTAGTTAAGGTCTGACTCTCATATAATTTTTTCAAATATTGCTTCATTTTATTTTTTCTTTGCTCTTGCTTCTTTATTCTTGCTTCTCGCCCTGAATCCAATTCCGAATTATTTGCTCTCCGTATTCTGATAAAATTGATTCCGGATGAAACTGCACTCCTTTTACATTGTATGTTTTATGCTTCATTGCCATAATGTTGCCTTCGCTATCAGTCGCGGTTACATCAAAACAATCTGGCAGTCCCTTTGTCTCAACCACCCATGAGTGGTAACGACCGGCTTTAAATTCTTTAGGACAATTTTTAAATAAATTATCTTCCTTCAGTAATTGAACCGAAGCTGCAATTCCATGATAAACATTGTCGAGATTTTTTAATTTTCCGCCGAACGATTCTCCAATGGCTTGTAGTCCTAAACACACTCCCAAAATACTTTTTGTAGGGGCGTAAGTTTTAATTACGTCCAATAAAATTCCCGCTTCGTTAGGTAAACCCGGCCCAGGTGATAAAAGTATTTTATCGTAGTCCGCGATTTTTTTCAAATCGATTTTATCGTTTCTGACAATATCAATTTGGTAGTCGCACACTTTTTCCACTAAGTGAACTAAGTTGTATGTAAAGCTGTCGTAATTATCGAATACAAGTATTTTCATTTTTTTATTTTTAAATTATTTACTGAGGCTAATTCTACCGCTTTTTTCAAAGCCCCTACTTTATTATAAACCTCCTGCATTTCGTTTTCATCAATGGATGAATCTACAATTCCGGCACCGGCTCTATAGTACAAAACATTATTTTTGCTAAGGAAAGAGCGTATCATGATTGCGTGATTTAACGAACCATCCAGACCAATCAATCCTACGGCTCCACCATAAAAACTTCTAGCCGTTTTTTCATAAATGTCAATCAATTGCATAGCTTTATGTTTTGGGGCTCCTGATAATGTCCCGGCAGGAAAAGAATCACATAAAACTTTATAAGCTGTAGATTTTTCTTTGAGCAAACCGGTGACTTTAGAGACCAGATGTATTACGTGCGAATAAATTTGTGCTTCTTTCAATGTTTCAACCTTTACGTCTTTGCAATGTCTGCTTAGGTCATTACGAGCTAAATCTACAAGCATCATGTGTTCAGCATTTTCTTTTTTATCATTCTGCAATCTTTCAACTGCCTTTAAATCTTCGGCATCATTTTCTGTCCGTTTATAGGTTCCTGCAATCGGATGAATTTCCGCTATGCTATTTTCTACAATTAATTGTGCTTCGGGAGAAGAGCCAAACAATTTAAAATTCCCATAATCGAAATAAAATAAATAAGGAGAAGGGTTTACTCTGCGTAATTGCCTGTAAACATTAAATTCATCCCCTTTAAAACCTCTACTGAATCTGCGAGATAACACTAATTGAAAAACATCTCCGCGCTTGCAGTGTTGTTTTGCTCTCTTTACCATTGCTAAATAGTCTACATCCGTATTATCAGATTTTTCTTCACCCTCTGCAGAAAAATAAAATTCAGCAATAGTTTTGTTTGAAATCAGGTTTTCAATCTTTATAAATTGTTGCTCTAATTCGTTTTCATTTTCTGAGTTGCAGGTAATTTCTACCTCATCATTAAAATGATTTATGACAATGATATTTTTATATAATGAGTAAACAGCCAAAGGAATATCAGTCTCGTTAGAATTTTGTTTGAGTTTAATATCCTCCATCACTTGTACTGCTTCATAAGAACTGTATCCAAAAACAGATTGACTTTTGTTCTCGCGTTCAAAACTCCTTAAAAAAAATTCAATTTCTTCGCTTAAAGAAATTGTTGCTGGTTTTTTATCTATTCGGTTTTGGCTCCTTACTACAACTTCATTGTGCTTTACAATAATACTTGCCAACGGCTCAAAACAAATAAACGATTTACTGTTTTTTCCTGAGTGATAATCTGAACTTTCTAAAAGCAAAGGTTCACGAAACTTATCACGTATTTTTAAATAAATGCCTACAGGCGTAAGTAAATCTCCACTTATTTTTTTTGTTTGCGTATGTATTTTAATTTTTTTCATTTTTTAATTCTTCGTTTTTAAATTCACTCCCTAAACCTCTCATGCAAGAAAGGGAAGAATGAAAAAAGCCCGTTGTTTTGTGAACAACGGGCTTTAAAATTTTTTTGCCTTACTAAATAATTTAGCCGTTCACAACACTTGTTGAGAACCACCACCATGAATTTTGTATAGACTGTCTTTTCATTACACCGCAAATGTATAACCTTTTTTTTATTTTCCAAATTTAGCCCTGTTTAACCCCAAAAAACACCGTTAATCAAGGTTTATATGGATTAATGTAATAAAAAAGGTCTGTTTTGGCTAAGATTGTATCTTCACTAAAAATTTAAAATGAAAAAATTCTCCCTTTCAGTTTGCACAATTACGATGTTAAATTTTAGTGCCTTTTCGCAAACCTCTGGTATTAAAATTACTAACATAGATAAAAGCCTTGATGCACGTGATAATTTTTACGAATACGCCAATGGTAGTTGGATAAAAACAGCCACTATACCCGGTAACGAGGCAACTTGGGGGAGTTTTAATGAAATTATTGATCGCAATTACGATAACCTTAAAAAAATACTGGAAGAGTGCTCCTTAGACAAAACAGCCAAGCCCGGCTCTAACCGTCAGAAAATAGCCGATTTTTATCGCTCGGGAATTGATACGGTTAAATTAGAAAAAGAAGGTTATACTCCTATAAAACCTTTATTAGCAGATATTGATAAAGCTTTCACTCTAACCGATTTTCTTAAAACAATGGGC